>NZ_CP061311.1:300000-432763 GCF_018688095.1 Polynucleobacter sp. AP-Titi-500A-B4
AAATACGGAGATGTTCAATGGTTGTTGATGCATGCAGAATTAGGAGACATAGTTTGGATTAATGAGCCATCAATGATCTATCGATTACATGATACAAATGATAGTAAGACTGAATCTTTGAGCGATCGATTAAAGTTTTTGAGATTTTTGAAGACTCACAAAATCTGCTCAGAATCGATTATTTTGATTCACTATCGTAGGTTCTTATACAAAAAAATCTTATTAGATAGCAACCTATTTCAAAAAATTGGTAGAAATAAAATTTTGAGAGATTATTTAATTTGCTCTCAATGGAATATTAATTTCATGGTGAATAATTTTACCGCCTTAATTAAAAAAATGAGTTATAAAATTCAAACACTCTCTGATTTTTACTCGAATAAATTATGATGAGATACGCTAATATTTTTGCAGCAGGCCACCGGAATAATTCCCAATTTTCTTTTGTTGACTCAGCGCATAAATATGGCTCCACTCATCTGATGAGGCTCTTGCGAGATACCTTTATGAATAAAGGTATTGAGATTAATACCCCTGATATCAATATCGGAAAGCCAATCTCATTTGAGATATATGTTGAAGGTCAAGTCCTTGAGAAACATTCTTGTTCTAAATATTTGCTTTCGCTTGAAAATCCATTCATTAATGTAATGAATGCAGACTTAGAGTATTGCAAGCAATTTAATCAAGTTTTTTCTTGGAATCCTAAATTAAACGATTTATCAAACCATACCTTGCTGATGGTACCAAATGAATTGCGGATCTTGCCATTTAAGGAATTCGATCAGCGCCCGATATTTAGCACCTTGATTAATGCTAACAAGCGATTCCCTAAGTCAATTCCTGGTGATTTATATGAAGAGCGATTAGCCACAATCAAATGGTACGAGTCGTATCATCCAGAGGATTTTCAACTGTATGGGCTGGGATGGGAAAAACCAAGCCCAGCCTTCACCAAGGTAGGAAAATTGCGCAGACGTATTGATAGGCTACGCTCCCAACTTTATGGATATAAACCATTCCCAAGTTTTCATGGGTCAGTGGAAGACAAGACAAGCATCTTTTCAGTTTCTAAATTTGCTTTTTGTTATGAGAATACTAAAAATCTCCAAAACTACATCACTGAAAAGATATTTGATGCAATGATGGCGGGATGTGTCCCAATATATTGGGGCGCAGATAATGTAGGCGAATATATTCCGAAGGAGTGTTTTATTGATAGAAGACTCTTTAGTGACAATTCAGAGCTTTATGCTTTTCTAAAAGCGATCGATGCTAAAAGATATTTACGATATCAAGAATCTATCCAGCGATTCTTGCAAGGCCCTAAGATGGAAATTTTTGATGCTAAGTATTACGTAAATCGGCTAGTGAATACTATTACTTAGGATGTTTCACTCTATTTCATATCTTTCAGTAGGACCTTAAGCTCTAAAGTAATTCCGTCAAGAGATGAGTATTTTGGCTCATAGCCCAGTTTTTGGGCATACCTATTGTTAGAGTAGTAGTGTAATTTGACGCCCGTTGGATTCAGAGTTGATGAGACATTGCTGAATTTGTATTGTAGGCCAAGCTGGTTACACAGGCCCTCTAGAAGGTCATGTTTGGATATAGGTGCTTTAGAGTAGCAATCGATAGCCCGATTTTCAGGCGGCGCCTCTAAGATGCTAGTTACTAGTCTACAAAAATCATCAGGATGTAAAAAGTCTCGAATAATAGGCTCTGGAGAAACTTCTAAGATCGATTTATTCACTAATGATTTAGCAATATTCGCCATCAGAGATTGAGATTCAATACTTTGAGTATGGCTAAAGTAGTTAAAAATCCGCAGGTCAGTAATTGGATTATCGGTTAGTTTTCGGTGTGCAACTTCTGCTGCCAGCTTAGCATTTTGGTACCACTGATTTGATCCTGAATCAGCATTTAACTTTGGGACAGTGGTGTATGCCTCGATTGGCTTATCAAAATTACCACCAAAAATTGATCCGCTACTCATAAAAATATAACGGCAGTGCGGATGAATCTTTAAATAATCCAATGCTAATTGATCATATATTTGGGTTAATCCAACAAACGAATCACTTAAATCAGCAATGAGCTTCGGATTACCTGCCCCAATAAAATTAAGAATCGCGTCAAATTTCATTGAGGTAGAGAATTCAGTAAGACTGTAGGATGCTGGGATGTTTATTGGGCTGGAGTATCTTAGTTGAGACACCAATTCAGCTGGCCTTCGTGAAAATAGACTTAAGATATATTTTTTATTAACCCTAAGAGAGTTTATTAAATCCCTGGCAATTTCACTGGTAGCCCCAAGTATTGCAATACGCATTAGAAGACTGCTTTAAGAAATCGATTAATTTTTTTGCTGATTGCACTCTCATCTAAGCCATGCTCTTTAAGTAGATACTCATAAGATCCGCAGTGTTTAGAAAAGCAATCTTCAACCCCGATTCTTAAGATATGACTAGGACTGTACTGGCTACTGATTTCTACAATCGTTGACCCCAGACCGCCGAATATGGAGTGCTCCTCAAAGGTAACGATTTTTTGATGTTGCTTACAAATACCAATAACTTGTTCTGCGTTGATTGGCTTAATATAGGGGACACTCCATACTGAGGCATTAGGGTATTGGGCTTTAGCTAAGGCTAATGCGGTTGAACTAAGCGAGCCAGTCGCAATAAAAGCTAAGGTTGAATCTAGATTTTTTTTGATTGCAACCAAATCTCCAATTTTCAGAGAAATCGGTAATGGATGCACCGCATTGCGATCAGATTTTCCCATCCGAATGTATATAGCAGAATTCGATTGATAGGCTGACTCCATGCAGGCCGTTAACTCAAAAGCATCGGCCGGAGAGAAAACAGAAAGATTGGGGATGACTCTTACGCAGGCGATATCTTCTGTGGATTGGTGGCTAGTGCCTAGGTGGCTATACACAAAGCCTGCACCATCACCAATAAATATGACGGGCAAATCATCGTGAGCTACGTCTAATTTGATTTGCTCTAGGACCCTAATGGGGATGAAGGCGCTCAAGCCATAAACAATAGGCTTAAATCCAGCCTTGGCAAGACCAGCAGCCATCCCAACCATATTCTGTTCTGCAATTCCAGCATTGATATATTGGTCTGGGCACTCTTTGCGGAACTCGTCGAACAGGGCATAACCATGATCCCCTGTGAGCAGCAACACTTGAGGATCATTTTTGGCTAGCTTCACTATCGCATTGGAAAAGGCCGATCTCATTTGGTATCCTTGCTGAGGGCTGCAATAGCATCTTCAAAGCTAGAGTCATTTAAGCGCGTGTAATGCCAGGCATTATTGTTTTCCATAAAAGGCACTCCTTTGCCTTTTATGGTTTTTGCAATGAGCGCCTTAGGTTGATGAGGATTTCTTTGCATGAGCGTTTGTATGGCGGCATCAAGTGCTGCCTCATCATGACCATCAACAGAGATGGCATCAAACCCAAAGCTCGCAAACTTTTCTTCAATAGACCCCAAGTTGAGAATCTCATCGGTGAGCCCCATTGCCTGAAAGCCATTCTCGTCCACAATCACCATGAAATTATTTAACTGATGATGTGCGGCAAATAAGGCACCCTCCCAAATGGGCCCTTCATTAATTTCTCCATCACCCACAAGGACAAAAACTTTTTGATCGGTCTTTTTTAATTTCGCTGCTAAAGCAAGTCCGACGCCCACTGAGAAGCCGTGACCAAGCGAGCCCGAAGTGACCTCTAAACCGGGAATACGAGAATCAGACAAGCCTTTTAGATCACTACCATCAGAAAAATATTGAGTAAAAGCATCTTCTGATAGCCAACCTAGTTCACGCATGCAGGCATACTGCGCCATGACGCCATGCCCCTTACTTAGAACAAGGTAATCACGTAATGCAGAATTGGGCTTGTTATCTGGATATCGTAAGTGGCTACGATACAAAACTGCTAGGATTTCAATAATGGAGAAGGCGCAAGCAATGTGCACTGCAGCTCCTGCATACGCCATATCCAGCACGGTTTTGCGCAAATCGGTAGCATGAAAGGATTTACTTAGATTGGTCATGGGGTGGTCGGTTAGAAGTTTAGACCTAAGTAGGTTTCAATTTTACTCGCCACAAATTCCAGCATTTCTGGAGTCAGTGCAGGCTGCACGCCAATCCAAAAGGTATTGTTCATGACATTATCAGTGTTGATTAATTCTCCGCTAACGCGATACTTGGCATTCACCATATAAGGTTGTCTTGTCAGATTACCGGCAAAAAGCAAGCGTGTGCCAATCTTGTTTTGATCTAAATAGGTAGTCAGATCCAGTCGAGAGACTGGGGAGCCTTCTTTTACGGTAATCGGAAAGCCAAACCAAGAAGGGTCTGATCCTTCGGTGATCTCGGGAAGCTGTAAAAATTCTTCACAAGTACTAAGACGCTCTTTTAAAAATTTGAAGTTGTCTTTGCGAGCCTGAATAAATGCTGGTGCCTTTTCTAATTGCGCTAAAGCGCAAGCTGCCTGCATATCGGTGATCTTAAGGTTATAGCCTAGGTGGCTATAGGTGTACTTATGGTCGTAACCTTCAGGTAGGTTACCTAATTTCCAGCAAAATCTTTTACCGCAGGTATTGTCTTTACCCGGAGGGCAATAGCAATCTCGCCCCCAATCGCGAAAACTTTCAGCAATTTGTTTGAGTTCATAGTTGTTAGTAAATACCGCACCACCTTCCCCCATCGTGATGTGATGTGCTGGATAAAAACTTAAAGTCGCTATATCACCAAATGTGCCTACCATTTGACCTTTATAAGTTGTACCAAGTGCATCACAACAGTCTTCCACTAGCCAAAGATTATGCTTTTTACAAATAGCTGTGACTACATCTAAATTGAATGGGTTTCCAAGAGAGTGGGCCAGCATAATTGCCTTAGTTTTCGGGCTAATTGCTGCTTCAATTTTGGATGCATCAATATTGTGGGTGTATTGATCAACATCGACAAATACTGGAACTGCCCCGAATTGAATAATGGGGTTAACGGTTGTTGGAAAGCCTGCCGCAACACCAATAACCTCATCGCCCTGTTTGATTGCTCTATCGCCCAACTTGGGGGAGGTCAGAGTGGAGAAGGCAACGAGATTGGCAGAAGAACCAGAGTTCACCGTAATAGCATGCTTCACTCCAATAAATTCCGCTAGTTTTTTCTCGAATAAGTCATTAAAGCGACCAGTAGTTAGCCAGCCATCCAAAGAGGCGTCAACCATATTCTTGAGCTCTTGCGCGCCAATGAGTTTGCCAGAAGGTGGCACAGCAGTTTGTCCGGGCTCAAAGACTTTTTCGGAGAACTCTAAGCTAGCGTACTGATCAACTAATTGAGCAATTTGCTTACGTAACTTTTCTTGCTCTAATTTTTTAGCATCAATGGTTTGTATGTTCATATAAATTAAGAATTATTCGTGTTGATATATTGATCAATTTGACCGAGTGTGATGGCTTGCATATTTTTTTTAGCTAGATATGCCTTATGCCATTGGATAATTTTTTCAATAGCAGTTTCGAGATTCCATTTGGGCTCCCATCGTAATTGCTGGCTAGCCTTTGAACAATCGAGTTTTAATAGGCCGGCCTCATGGGGTTGAGAGCTAGCATCTTGTTGCCATTTTGCATTTGATCCCCATTGCTTACATAAAGAGGTAATGACCTCTTGAACAGAGCGATTATCCCGATCTTGAGGGCCAAAATTCCAGGCAGAACTGTATTTGTCACCATCTTGATAAAGTGATTGCGCCAAGATTAGATATCCAGATAAAGGCTCTAAGACGTGCTGCCATGGCCTAGTTGCTAGCGGATTGCGAATCATTAGAGTCGTATTTGCTTCAAATGCCTTGAGTGCATCTGGGATGAGGCGGTCTTCGGACCAGTCCCCTCCACCAATGACATTGCCCGCTCTTGCAGAAGCGACTCTATTGGGATTGCCGGCTGGATTTGAGAAATACGACTGGCGATAGGCTGAGGTCACTAGTTCAGCGCAGCCCTTACTGTTACTGTAAGGGTCAAAGCCTCCCATGGGTTCATTCTCTCGATAGCCCCATACCCACTCTTTATTTTCGTAGCATTTGTCGGTGGTGACAACTACAGTTGCTCTCACGCTATCTGATTTTCTGATTGCTTCTAAAACATGAACAGTCCCCATGACATTGGTCATATAAGTCTCAACGGGGTTGGAATAGGAGTAGCGCACTAGAGGTTGCGCAGCCATGTGAATGACAATTTCGGGATTGCAGGTAGTTAAAGCATTTTGCAAGCGATCTAAATCACAGATATTGGCAATATGGGAGTGATTTAGAGCTGTTTTTAGGGACAGTGCTTCAAATAAGTTTGGAGAAGTATTTGGATCAAGCGCATATCCAGTGACTTTTGCGCCCATAGAGCTGAGCCATAGAGCTAACCATCCCCCTTTAAAGCCGGTATGCCCCGTCAGAAACACAGATTTCTCCTTCCAAAACTGAGGATCGACACTCGCTAGGTTCATGACCAAGTTTTCCACGGAGCGCTACCAGAGGCCCAGAGCTCTTCTAACTGATTCTTGTCGCGCAAAGTATCCATGGGCTGCCAGAAACCCTTATGAAAGAAGGCTTGCAACTCATTATTTTGTGCTAAATTTTCAAGCGGATATTTTTCCCAGACGGTATTGTCGCCGCCAATCAATTCAATTACTTTTGGGTTAAGCACAAAAAAACCGCCATTGATCCAGCTACCATCACCCTGAGGCTTTTCCAGGAAGGAGGTAATTTTTGTCCCATCGAGATTTAGTGATCCAAAGCGGCCAGGAGGTTGAACCGCAGTCATGGTGGCTAATTTACCGTGTTGCTTATGGAATGCAATAGATGAAGAGATATCAATCGAGCTCACTCCATCGCCGTAGGTCATGCAAAAGTCGCCATCTAAATAGTCTTTAACTCTTTTTAGTCGTCCGCCAGTTTGTGTAGCTTCCCCAGTATCAACTAAAGTAATTTTCCATGGTTCAGAATATTGCTGGTGGACTTCTACTGAATTTTTGCTCATATCGATAGTGACATCAGACATGTGTAGAAAATAATTTGCAAAATATTCTTTAATTAAATATCCCTTATAGCCGCAGCAAACAATGAAGTCATGAATCCCATGATTGGAATACATTTTCATGATGTGCCAAAGTAACGGTTTGCCACCAATCTCAATCATGGGTTTTGGGCGCAGGTTGGTCTCTTCAGAAATTCGGGTGCCCAGACCACCTGCCAAAAGAACTGCTTTCATAGAATTTTTCTTGTGATTTAAATCACATTGAGTATGGTTGAATTACCAAATGAATTTAATATTTAAATGCCCTATAGGCAAGTATTTATTTGGGGAACCAAGGATAGGGGTTAAAAAGTCGATCAAACGCCCTGCAAATACTGCGCATCATTTTTTTAGACCCAGAGATTGATTTTCTATCTGGCCTATCAAAAATCGTAGATTCAGAGCCATTTGTGGAAACTGGGTAGGGCTTTATGGCCACCATTCTGAGACCATGTTTTTTATGGTGCTCTAGGAAGTGATCAAGAGGCTCATAAATTTCATGTGAATCAACCAGTAATTTTTTGGCAGAATAAGGCTTCAAGAGGTATGCAGTTGCACCCAATGGATCATCCTTGTTTGCAACTATTTGAAAATTATCAGATGCTGTTATGACAGTGTGACTTGTTTTGGTAAGACCCTGTAGTCTTGCGACATCCCAGCAGGCTTGATTCTCTAGCAGATAAGAAATGGCTTCTTTAATACTTGGAGCCAGAACAAAATCATCTTCTAGTATTAAAACAGTCTGATCTTTTTCAATACAATTTAACCAAGCTTCTCTATGGGATAAAAAGCATCCAATTTCAGAGAGCGTGAGCGGAAATCCTAGTAATCTTGAAACTTTCTTTTCGTTGTACTCTGGTGGAGTATTTTGAAGTTTTAGTCCGTCAATCGCATCCAATATCTCCCAATCAGCACCCTGATCTAACAATTCCCTCTCTGCATTCTTTCGGCGATTTTGCGCTCTCTTTAGCGAGATGACGATAGTAGGTACTGGAAACATGTATTTCGGCGGAATAAAATGATGAGATTTATAATTGTATCAATCAGCTAATACTACTGACGGCTATTATAGTGGCTCTCGCTTTTGATAAATAAGATCTTTTTCGACCCAGCGGCATTCATATAGAAAATCAGCAAACTCATGAAGTTTCGTGATACCAACGTTAAGCGCGCTATCAAAAATTTGATTTTTCCCAGGAAAAATGATGTCGTTGTGCTGGAGCCTCATTTGGGTCTTGGCGACGGGATTATTTGTCTGGGGCTTGTCAGAGAACTATCAAAACGTCATCCAAAGGTGAAGTTTTATTATGCCTGCCTTCATCGTTGCTACCAGTCGTTAGCATGGATGTTTCAAGACTTGGATAACGTTTACTTATTTGCGGTAGAGAGCGGTAGAGAGGCGAGGCAGCTTGCAGGGTTTCTTAACTCAAAATATTTGCCAATTGGTATTCATAATGTAGATGTAAAGCGTTTCGATGAGTTTTTCTATGAGCAGCATCAGATTGATTTTAATTTACGGTGGGTCAATGGAAGTGTTCCGCCCGGCCCAAAATCAAGTTTGCTTTTTAACCAATTGAACTCAGAAAATGAACCCTATATTTTGGTTTGCAACCGTGAATCTGGAATGGTCAGTTACCCGTTGAATATCCCCAATCCTGATGATATGAAGATTATTGAGGTTCACGCATTAACCAACAACATATTTGATTGGAATCAGTTGATATTGGGTGCCAAAGAAATTCACAGTATAGATACTGCTTTTGTGCATGTAATTGAAAGCATATTTTATGGGCTCAATCATCCCCCTATTTATTATCATCGAGTTAGAAAAACCTTTGGTGAATTTACTAGGCGCCTACCATGGAGACTCGTTGAATACTAACGTGCAACAATACGCTCACCACGATTTTAAATTTAGAAATTTAAGATTTTCTGCAAATAGTAGTTGAGTGCTCTATTAATATTCTTTGGATATTTTATTTAATATCAATTGGCTCTATTGGATTGCTATTGAATGTGTGGTCGTACATCGTAGCGTAGACTTTTTCAAGATTTTGAGTAAATAGGCCTGTATTAAATAGTGGCTCTTTAGCTTTATTGGCAATTAGCTTTTGTTTTATCTGCTGCAATGCTGCTGGATTCGTGGCCAAGCTTACTGCTAACTCTTCATATTCTTTAGGGTTTTGGGTAATCAGCTCGGGTAGTCCAATGGCTTTTAATAGACTTGCAGCAACCCTTCCTGGAAAAGCATTTCCTAATACTGTGATGATGGGTAAGTCAGACCACAATGCATCACTGGCGGTGGTGTGGGCATTATAGGGAAGGGTATCTAGAAACAAGTCTGCTAAGCGATGGCGTGCCAAATGATCGGCAGGCGACATGTGTTTTGCAAAAATAATTCGATCGCTAGGAATGCCACATTTTACTGCTTCTGACAATAAGTTTTTGGCTGCCATTGGATTGTCTTGAAATAACCAGAGGACGCTTTTTTCTACTCTTTGGAGAATATTCATCCAAATCGCAAAAATAGTGGGTGTAATTTTGTAGTTATTGTTGAAGCAGCAAAATACAAATGCATCTTGAGGTAGTCCACACTCTTCTCTTGTAAATACCTTGGAGGACACAGCTCGTTTATCATCGTTTGCTTGGTATGTGTGCGGTAAATAAACAATTTTTTCTTCATAGTACTGCGCTTCATCCTCGGGGATGAGCGTACTATCAGCAATACAATAGTCAAAATAACCAGCACCAGACGTACCTGGATAGCCTAGATAGTTCACTTGGATTGGTGCGGCTCGATGGGCAAAAATACCTTGCCGACTAAAGCGAGTGAGTCCCGTTAAGTCGATGGCAATATCAATACCATGTGCCCTAGCAAGCTTAGCCACCTCTTGGTCTGTTTGATCGTGAACTTCAATGAATTGATCAAATCCTTTTTCAAGCCTTGCTCGTATTTCATCATTGGTCTTGGGGCCATAAGAAAATCCAAAGACTTCAAATTGACTGCGATCGTGATGCTCAAATACGCCAGCCATTAGTAGCGCAACTGGATGAATGCGAAAGTCCGCAGAAAAGTAACCTAGGCGAATTTTGCCGCGCTTTAGCTCTCTAGAAATTGGCCCAAGACTGGAATTTACAGGCGCTTTCTTTTTAATCCAAGACCGCGCAGCTTGCTGTTGAAGTTTTGGACTTTCTATTAACGAAAGTAGTGGAAATGGTGGTGCCACATTCAGACTTTGCTCAAGCTTTTCCTTGAGTATCGCCAATCTTTGGTCAAGGCCTACCCAGTCCGCAATTTGCATTTGGGTATGCAAGCGTGTACCAAGTAAGTAATCGATATTTTCATGAATGCTAGTTGCTTTGTCATAGGTAACTAGAGCCTCTTCATGACGTTTTAAATCATTAAGGGTAATGCCTTTATTGGACCAGGCCTCAGCATATTTGGAATTAATGCTGATTGCTTTGTCATAGGCAACTAATGCTTCTTCATGGCGTTTTAAATCATTTAAGGCAATGCCTTTATTGGACCAGGCCTCAGCATATTGAGGATTAATACTCACAGCTTTGTCATATGCAACTAATGCTTCATCTGGTTTATTGTTAGCGTGAAGGGTAACTCCTAGATTGGACCACGTCTGAAAGTCCTGTGGCTCTACAGTTAAAGCTGCTTGATAGGAGCACAGAGCTTCTTCAATCAACCCTTGCCGGCTCAAGATGATGCCGCAAATAGAGTGGGCTTTGCCATGGTTGGGATTTAATTGAATTGCTCGATACAGTGAACTCAGTGCCTCATCACTGCGTCCTAATTCAGACAAGGCATTGCCTTTTGCAAAGTGAATATCAGCATCATTTGAATCCAGCTTTAAAGCTTGAGAGTATGCGTTAATTGCTTGCTCATGTTGCTTGAGTTCGCTTAGCAAAAAGCCCATATTTTTCCATGCCAGCAAAAAGTCAGGTTTGATGGCTACGAGCGCTTCATAGCAAGTGAGGGCTTTCATTGGCAACTGCTGAGTATCAAATAGGTCGGCTTTTAGTAGCCAGGCATCAAAAAATTGTGGAGCCATTTCAGTAGCCTTATCAAGGTATTTGATGGCATCTGAAATTAGGTTGAGATGATTGTTAGCAAGCCCTAAATAGAAATAGGCCTCTGGATTATCTGGCTCAATATGCAGCAATTTTTCAAGTAATTGTTTTGCTTCATCAAAGTTTTGTTGGTTGATTAAGGTGATGGATAGATTAATTAAGGTGGAAGGCCTATCAGGTGCATGAACGAGCGATTCTCTAAAGGCTGCTTCAGCTTGTGCAAATTGCTGCTGTTCTAAAAGGCTTAGCCCACTTAAAAAGGCACTTTTAGCTAATTCGAAAGAGGGCATAGAGGTAAGGGGTGCGTATAAAGATATTTTGTAATTAAAGTTTATGAATATTATCTAGATAAAAATCTTCATAAGGGTATTGCTTTTCATCGGACAATCTTTTTTTAGAGCGCTTATCAAACATGCCTTTGAATCCACCGATGAGTACCTCTTGGTACTTTTGGGTTTTGATGAAATCTCGATTAAATTTCGAGTAATGGCCAATGCCTTTCGTAAAGCCCTCATCGGCCACTTTTGATTGAATATTTCCAATGCCAGGAATATTTATCGAAGGAATTTCTCGGCCATAGGTTTCGTGGTAGCGCCAGACAAAATCACCATCTTCTTCGCCAATGCCTAATAAGCGCTCATCAAAAAAGCCGACTTTGATTAATTCTTCTTTACTTGCCACAAAATGGGAGAAGCTACCATTGATCCTAAATGCATGAGGTTGATTCCCTAATTCGCTTTCAAGATGATCAAAAAAGTTTGAAGATTCTATGAAATTAATTGCGAGATCATCGTTTAGTATCAAAATACGATGGTTAGTTGCGGTAAGGGCCCCTCGATTCCAGAGCTTAGCCAAGGCCTGAAAGTTGGGAAACAGCGTTGGGTAGCAATTTGCTTGACCCGCTAGAAATTCCAAGAGTTTGCTACGGTAGGTGCCATTAAAAGACCCTTTTGCTGGACCATTGACCATGACAATGATTTCAATTTGGGGTCGTAAGGCTTTAATAGAGCTAATTAAGGGCACCAAGAAGGGCTCAAAGCGCTGATCAAAGGTCGTAATGACGATGCTGTATAGGTTCATAGCTATAGAATGATGACATGTATAGAAGTCGAAAAACGATACGGATTGCCTGTCTTGGTACCCCTAGCGACTATCGTACCAGCCTGATGCCGCTGATTATCCAATCATTGGGTTACAAGATTGACTGGGTAAGCCCAGTTTGGGCAGATTTGCTCATTTACGGCTCTTTTTATGATGTCAATGCGCCGCGTCTGCGCTGGTTGCCTAGATCTTGGCGTTCAAAAGCTGGGCAATGGGTGGGTTGGGTTGAAAAAGAGTTATCCAAAAGAAAGCTGCCTCCAGTAACGCTATTTCATACCGCTGAGAATTTACGATATGATCACATTCAAGCTGATTTTTCTATTTCTCATGATCTGAATGTGAAATCAGATAGGCATTTTCGGCTTCCGTATTGGATGGAGGTAATTGACTGGTCCCATGAGGGTATCGTGGGCAATAAAAATCCACGTTACGGAGAGCTGCTGAAGTTAGATAGATTGCAGGCTCCGTTGGGTGATCAATTTTTAAAAAGACCACAAAAGGCAGTTTTGATCACTTCGCATTTGCGTGCACCAAGAGCAAGTTGCTATGAGATATTAAAAAAACATATGCCCGTTGATGGCATGGGTTCTTATTTTGACCGGACAATCAAAGATCATCATCGAAGTGGGTTTTCTAAAAAAGAAATCTTAGAAAAATATTCTTTTAATTTGTGTCCGGAAAATGGGGTTTATCCAGGGTATGTGACCGAGAAAATTCCAGAAGCATTTGCGGCTGGGTGTTTGCCGATTACTTGTGTTGATGAGGCAGCAAGTGTTGATTTCAATTTAAACGCAGTCATGAATTTAAGAAAAAATATTGAGGAGCGTTCAGCTTTAAGTAAAAAAGGTTTTATTGATAATTCGATACTTAATGAATTTGCTGGGGAGCCTTTAATAATTGGACAGCCAAGCACTATGGGGTTAAAGGAATTTCTCAAGAGCTCAGGTATTTTGTCGGGCAGTTATAGGTGATAATTAATACAATACGTGTCTTTTGTATAAAGAATTTAATATGAACCACACTTTAAATATCCCCTCCAACCAAAAGTTTGGTTGGTTATTTGCCGCAATATTTGCGGGGGCTTCTGCATTTTTCCAGTGGAAACATTCCTCATTGTTGGCAATTGTTTCAATAGCGTTATCTATTATTTTCGCTCTAGTCACCATTTTTATCCCATCAGCTTTAGCACCCCTGAATAAAGCTTGGTTTGCCTTAAGTCTGTTTTTAGGAAAAGTGGTTAGCCCAATTGTTTTGAGCACTATCTTTTTTGTAGTGATTGTCCCAGTTGCCTTAATTGGCCGCCTTTTTGGCAGGGATGCGTTGTTATTAAAAAAACGTCAGGTTGCTAGCTATTGGGTGGACAAGGAGCCCATTGAGCCAGATTCATTTAAAAATCAATTCTAAGGATTTGTGATGGGCTTTCTAAAAGAGCTGTGGTCATTTTTAAATAAGCGTAAAAAGCTTTGGCTATTGCCCATCATCATTGTGATGGTGTTATTGGGCGCTTTATTGATTTTTGCTCAAGGCTCCGTATTGGCCCCATTTATCTACACGCTGTTTTAAATCATATTTGCCAATGTATATCTTAGGCATCTCGGCGTATTACCATGACTCTGCCGCTTGCTTGGTGCGTGATGGCCAAGTCATTGCTGCAGCACAAGAAGAGCGCTTTACCCGTAAAAAACATGATTCGGCTTTTCCTGATCGCGCTATTGGTTATTGCTTAAAAGAAGCAGGGATTACACCTGCTCAAGTCGATTACATTGTTTTTTACGACAAACCTTTTTTAAAGTTTGAGCGCTTACTAGAAACCTATCTAGCTTTTGCGCCAAAGGGCCTGCGTAGTTTTATTACTTCTATGCCCGTGTGGCTAAAAGACAAGCTCTTTCAAAAGACAGTCATTACCGATGCTCTTAAAGATTTATGGGGCAAAGACATCAAATGGGAAGATCGCCTGCTCTTTTCGGAGCACCACTTAAGTCACGCCGCTAGCGCCTTTTTTCCATCTCCTTTTGAATCTGCTGCTGTGTTAACTATGGATGGCGTGGGCGAATGGACTACAACCTCACTGGCTATTGGAAATGGTAATAAGTTAGAAGTAGTTAAAGAGATTCATTTCCCACACTCTTTAGGCTTGCTGTATTCCGCTATGACCTACTACACAGGGTTTAAAGTGAACTCTGGGGAATATAAGGTGATGGGTTTAGCCCCTTATGGCAAGCCGATTTACGCAGATCTGATTAAAAAACACTTAATTGATATTAAAGAAGATGGCTCGTTTGCCTTGGATATGAGCTACTTTAATTACTGCACTGGTCTAACAATGACCAGTAAAAAGTTCGATGAGGTATTCGGTGGTCCTCCAAGGCAACCTGAGTCTGAGCTTACCCAACGTGAGATGGATTTGGCCGCCTCAGTACAAGCAGTTACTGAGGAAGTTGTTATCAAATTGGCTAGAGGAATTGCCAAGAGCACGGGACAGAAGAACTTGTGCTTAGCTGGTGGTGTAGCACTTAATTGCGTAGCCAATGGCAAACTTTTGCGTGAAAAAGTATTTGAGAATATTTGGATCCAGCCGGCTGCTGGTGATGCGGGCGGCGCTGTGGGCGCTGCATTAGGTGCTTACTACATCATGCTCAATCAACCAAGAGTGGTTGATCAAAATGCTTTAGATGGCATGAAGGGCTCTTACCTTGGGCCTGAGTTTAGTCAAGCGCAAATTGAAAAAGAATTAACCCAATGCGGCGCTGTTTACACGAGCCATACTTCTGAGGAGTTAATCGCAAAGACAGCTCAAGTACTGGCTGATGGCAAGGCGATTGGTTGGATGAATGGTCGCATGGAGTTTGGCCCACGCTCATTAGGCGGTAGAAGTATTTTGGCTGATCCAAGATCACCCACCATACAAAAGTTACTTAATCTCAAAGTCAAATACCGTGAGTCATTTAGACCTTTTGCGCCTAGCGTATTGCGAGAAGATGTCTCCGAGTGGTTTGATTTAGATTCTGATAGTCCTTATATGTTGCTCGTGGCTGATGTTGCTAAATCTAAGCAACGCACCATGACCCCAGAAGAAGAGGCTTTATTTGGCATTGAAAAGCTCAATATCCTGCGCTCATCCATTCCATCGGTAACCCATGTGGACTATTCGGCAAGAGTACAAACAGTCCATGAGCAAACTAATCCTCGCTATTACCAACTCATTAAAAACTTCAAAGAGCTTACAGGCTGCCCTGTGTTAGTAAATACCTCGTTTAATGTCCGCGGTGAACCTATTATTTGTTCGCCAACCGATGCCTTTAGATGCTTTATGGGAACTGAGTTAGACGTGTTGGTGGTGGGTAATGCATTTTTGGAAAAGCCAAGACAATCGCAATCGTTGAGTGTTGATTACAAGACTAGTTATGAATTGGATTAGGGGGCGAGTAGTTTTTTGGGGCTATATTTTGAATGCAATTATTTGCATATTAAGCTTATGCTTGACCTTGATTTTTTGTGAATTTATTGCAAGAAAATTTGTTGAATTAAAACCAGCGCCAGATTATATTGAGTCTATTAGAAATTCTGTTCTGATCGGCAATAGACTTTGGGGGAAAAATTTAGATATTGTCTATGATATTCGTGGCTTATATCAAAATGCAACATATTCAATTTTTCGAACCAGCAATAGACATCTTATCGAGCCAGATTTAGTAGGGCGCGATGATTTTAAAGTCTTATTTATAGGTAGCAGCACCGTTGAAGCTCTTTATGTGTCTGAAGGGTATCGTTGGGTTGAGCTTCTCAATAAGCTTGGATCTGTCCGCACCTTCAATGCCGGTCAGTCTGGCGCTAACTCTGTAGATGCATATTACGGTTATAAGTACCTAACTGAAAATTTAGGAATGCATTTTGATCTTGTGGTTCTTAGTACTGCCACTAACGACTTTAGTTGGGGGAATAGATTTAGTGAAGTCCATCAGAATTTGTCAATTAGGGGCTATCACGAAAAATTAAAAAACTATTATTTGAAGACTTACGGTGATAGATCTAAGCTGGAGCGATGTAGTGAACGATTGGCTATATGTAAGCTTGTGTCGCAGGTGAGAATATCCTATCAAGATTTCCTGATGAGTAAGCGCTTTCATGGGTTAGGTAATGTTACGCAAAATTATCTTAAAGTAAAAAAAGATAAAGAGAATGCGCATCAATTGGTTGTTGCTAGCGACACGGAATTTCCAGATAAAATTTTTTATAAGTTTTCCGAACAAGCAACTGAGAATTTAAGAGTCTTTAATCAAGCCGTTAAAAAAAATAACTCCAAATTATTAGTTATCAGCGAAAGTTCATCTTATGGAGCTAGTCAAGAGTCATTCTATCTCGACCTTCGTGTTCCGGTAGTTGTGGATGGGGTCGCTTTTTGGGGGGGTAGTGCAGTTAAATTTTATCAATCACTCAATCGCATTTATTTGGAGGCTGCTCAAAGAGCGGGTGCGAATACATTTGATTTGGCTGACTCGTTGAATGGAAATAGGGTAGATGGAGGACGTTTTTTCTACGATTCAATTCACTATAACGTTGAGGGGTGTAAGGAGGTGGCGAGAATTCTTGCGCCGGTAATTGATAGCCAGAGGCTTCGGAAGTGGAGTCATTAACAGTGGGGATGATCTTGAAATTTTCGACTATTAAAATCATCTTAATAAATGTTTTAATTACAATTGCAATATTAATTAGCGTTGAAACAACCGCCTTTGTTGCTCGGTTGTTACTTGGTAAAGAAAGTGTGGGCTGGATGTATGTCTCGAGTATTGAGCGTGACCTATCTTCAAAAGCCTGCATGAAAATGCGAACCCATCCTTTTTTACGGTCATTAGCATGACTATGATTCTTGTGTTGTTCAAAGAGGGCGGGTTATTGGCCCTTTTGTAGCCTATGGAAATTCATCATACAGGGACGCTATTTTGGCTCTAGGGGGCTCTACAAAGTATGGTTTTTATCAGCAGTTTAGTCGTGGCAATGGTTGGCCATATTGCTTAAATGGACTTCTTGAGAGATCTGGAAAAAAGTTGCAGGTTATAAATGGAGGCGTTGGTGGGTACGGATCTTCTCAGGAGCTACTCAAACTTCTAATGGATGCCCCACGCTTAAATGTGGATATCAAGTATGTAATTTCCTTGAATGGGATAAATGATACAAAGGGGTATGGGGGGCTACCGGTGTGGCTTGAGGGAAAGATTCCATTTTGGACTTGGTTGCATTACACAATGTATTCTTCTGAGAGGTATGTAAAGCAGAATGTAGATAGTAAAGCAACTTATTTCCCAAGTTTCATGTCCCTGATTTGGTATATATCTGAAAAAACTTTAACCCCCAACTTTTACAAAGTTCAAAATTTATTTTATCTGGAGGGGCAAAAAGAAATCTCTGCGGGTCAGCAGTGGTATGGGAACATTAGAATAATGCATGAAGTTTCAAAAGAGCTTGGCGCCCAATATTATGTTTTTCTCCAGCCTATAATGCAGTTGAATGGGCAGATTCCACATGATATTTTAAGTAGCGATTATTTGCTTTATGGGCAGATGAGTCCGGAATATCTGTTGGAAATTAATCGCCGCTATCAGGATTTGAGAAAATTTTGCTCAAAAGTCAATTTCTGTGTTGATATTACCGCAATCGCCCCACCAGCCGGTAATTTTTATGCAGACCCCAGGCATTATAATGAAGCTGGAAATAAATTAATTGCTAATAAAATTTATGATTATATCTACCCACTTAAATAATTTTTTGCACCATTAAATATGACTTCTAAAATAATTCCATTTTTTAATTACCCTGTCTTGTATGAGCGTCAAAAAAAAGATTTGCTTCCGCTGATTGATGAAATTCTTTCGGGCGGTAGATACATTATGCAAAAAGAGCTGGAAAACTTTGAAAGCGATCTAGCTCGCTATCTTGGTGTTAAATACGCACTTGGTGTTGCGGATGGAACTATGGCATTAATTCTAGCTTTAAAGGCTAGTAATATAAGCCCTGGTGATGAAGTTTTGGTGCCATCACATACTTTTGTGGCAACTGCTGCTGCCATTGCTCATGTGGGGGCAACCCCGGTTTTGGTCGAATGTGATTGGTCCCACTTAATGGATCCGAGCGATTTGGAGCACCGAATTACCTCAAAGACTAAAGCAATCATGCCAGTTCAATTAAATGGGCGTGTAGCAGAAATGAATGAGATTAAAGATGTTGCTGAGAGGAATGGTCTAATCATTATCGAAGATGCTGCCCAAGCTTTGGGGGCAAAATTCAAGGGAGAGTTTGCTGGAACATTTGGCGTAGCAGGGACCTTTAGTTTTTATCCTTCAAAAACCTTGGGTGGATTTGGTGATGGTGGGGCTGTAGTTACAAATGATTCAAGAATTGCCGATTCTATTAGACTTCTTCGAGACCATGGACGTCATCCAAGTGGTGAGGTTATGCAGTGGGGGTTTAATTCAAGACTTGATAATCTTCAGGCGGGAATTTTAGGATACAAACTTAAGCATTACTCCAAAGAGATTGAGCGTAGGAGAGAGATTGCTGCTCTGTACCATAGCTCTTTGGATGGACTTGAAGCATTAAAGCTTCCTCCGCCTCCTTCGGATGGTGATCACTTTGACATTTTTCAGAATTATGAAATTGAAGCTAATTGTCGGGATGAATTAAGGGCATACTTGGATGTGCAAGGTGTTAAAACTATTATTCAATGGGGGGGCAAAGTAATCCATCAGTATCCCTCGCTTGGTTTAAATAAAGACTTGCCAATGACTGAATTAATGAGTCGTCGGTATATGCTGTTACCCATGAATACTTCATTATCAAATGAGGATATTAGTTATATTTGCGAACAAATTCTAACTTTTTATAGAAGATAGTGATTGAATATGAAGATAGTTGCTCCAGAAGCAGGCCTTAGAACGGAGGCCGAGAAAAACGAGGCCATTAAAAATAAATCATGTTTTGATAGAAATCCTGAGCCTTGGGAGATAAAACTCGAAAATTTTCCAAAATACGTAAGACGGCAAAATTTAACTAGATTCTTAGCACTGTATGAGATTTATAAAAAGATTTTGCCAGTTAAGGGTTCTATTGTGGAGTGTGGAGTATTTAGAGGGTTTGGCATAACTTCATGGCTTAAATTTTCCTCGATACTTGAGCCGGTTAATTTAACTAGAAGAATCTATGGATTTGATACATTTTCAGGGTTTCCAAATGTTAATGATATTGATAATGTAGGTATCGCATCTCAGATTAAACAAGGAGACTTGTTTTCTGATTCTGAAAATGAGTTGATTGAACTTGCCAAGATAGCTGATGGTACAAGATTTTTGGGGCATATCAATAAGCTGCAGCTTGTAAGGGGGGATGCGGAGAAAACGATACCTGTATTCGTAAGGCAAAACCCGCATTTACTAGTTAGTCTATTGTTTATGGATTTCGACTTGTATGGACCAACAAAAGTTGCCCTAGAAAACTTTATTCCTTTGATGCCAAAAGGTGCGGTGATTGCTTTTGATGAATTGGATAATCCATTGTGGCCTGGAGAGACTAGAGCAATGGTTGATGTTCTTGGGGCTAATAACCTTAAAATTCAACGCGTAGATTTTGATCCTTATATAGGTTTTGCTGTCATTGGTGAATAAGTGAATAAAAGTAAGGCCCTTGCAAAAAGTATTAGGTTAAGAGCATTAGAGATGGCTAATCTCGGGGGAGGATCCCATATTGGTTCGGTTCTATCTATTGCTGATGTGCTTGGAGTTTTATATGGCAATATTTTGCGGGTTAGGGCAGATGACCCTTTATATGTGGATAGAGACCGGTTTATTTTAAGCAAGGGGCATGCTGGTGCAGGCGTTTATGCTGCCTTAGCTGAAAGTAACTTCTTCTCAGTGGATCTACTTAAAACACATTACCAGAATGGTTCTAGGTTAAGCGGCCATGTTTCGCATAAGAATGTAGATGGCGTAGAGTTTTCAACTGGCTCATTGGGCCACGGGCTTTCGGTGGCTTGTGGAATAGCGCTGTCAGGAAAATTGGACAATAAGACATTCAACACTTATTGCTTATTAGGCGATGGTGAGTGTGATGAGGGGGCAAATTGGGAAGCCATGCTCTTTGCTTCCCATTACCGCTTGAATATGCTAACTGCAATTATTGACTACAACAAGTTACAAAGCTTGGACACTGTAGCAAATACTATGGGTCTTGAGCCGTTTAGGCAAAAATGGGAAAGTTTTGGCTGGGACGTGATTGAGGTTGATGGCCATTCGCACTCAGAGTTGTATGAAGCATTTAAAATTCCCTCTGATATGCATAAGCCCAGATGCATAATATGCCACTCCATCAAGGGCAAAGGAGTCTCTTTTATGGAGAATAGTGTTTTATGGCATTACAGATCCCCCCAGGGAGATGAGTATGCTAGCGCGGTTAATGAAGTGATAAATTCAGATTAAGAAATGAGGGATACTTTTATTGCTGAATTGGATCTAGCTGCGCAAAAAGATCCAAACTTAATACTAATTACAGGCGATCTTGGATTTGGCGTTCTTGATAGATTTATCAAAAATAATCCAAAGCAATTTATTAACGCGGGGATAGCCGAGCAAAATATGATGGGGGTGGCTGCGGGACTAGCACTTTCGGGTAAATTGGTCTACGTATATTCAATTGGAGTATTTCCAACCATTAGATGTTTGGAGCAAATTAGAAATGATGTTATTTATCATCAAGCTAATGTGAAAATTATTACAGTTGGTGCTGGGTTTAGTTATGGACAGCTTGGAATGTCCCATCATGCCCTAGAGGATATTGGAGTTATGCATGCGCTTCCGGGGATTAATATATACAGCCCTTCGACAATAGATGAAGTTAGGGATTCCATGAAGAGTCAGTTAATGGAGTCTTGTCCATCGTATCTCCGATTGGACAAAGCGAAGGCTGAGCTGCAATCCTCGGTGCCTGTTGGCAATGGAATAAATTTGATGTGTGGAGATGGAGGGGGAATTTCAATTCTGGTTACTGGTGGAATCACTAGTGAGGCCATGCTTGCCCATCAAATGTTGGACTCTATTGGCGTTAAAAGTTCGGTTTATAGCATTTACAAAATTAGACCGCTGGATGTTAATGTCTTGTGTGAAATTGCGAAAAAATCTCGAAAAATTGCAATAGTAGAAGAGCACTTTAACGATTCTGGGCTTTCCAGCATAGTTGCTAATACCCTATTTGATTCAAACATAGTGATATTGAAATGGGCAAGATTTTCAATATTTGGAGGGTACATTTCTGAGGTTGGGGATCAGGCATATTTAAGGCGCGTTGGCAATATTGATGCTAGTGCAATTTTTGATAAATTAAGAGCATGGTAAATGTTAATTAGGCTCATCGATATTGCAATCTCTTTGTTTGGCCTTTTGCTGTTAAGTCCAGTCTTGGTAGTATTTCTACTTCTCGTATATCTGCAAGATTTTAAGAACCCAATCTTCTTTGCTAAGCGTGTTGGGCGCTCGGGAAGAGATTTCTTGATGTACAAGATGAGATCAATGGTTGCAAATGCGGAAAAAACGGGCGTAAATTCAACGTCAATAAATGATTCAAGAATTACATCTATTGGTAGAGTGATCCGGCGATATAAATTAGATGAGGTAATGCAACTTATTAATGTGCTTAAGGGCGATATGAGTCTTGTTGGTCCAAGACCTCAAGTAAGAGATGGTGTAAATTTTTACAATGAATATGAGATGAACTTACTGCTTTTAAGGCCTGGAATAACAGATTTAGCTTCTATTATTTTTGCAGACGAAGGTGATATTTTAAAAAATTCTACAGATCCAGATGCCGATTACAACTTAATAATACGACCTTGGAAGAGCAGATATGCATTACTTTATGTGAATCACACCCCAAGGATCTTTCTTTATTTATTGATAGTAGCTTTGACTGCATTGGCCATAGTTAACAGGGCGATTGGTCTTCGTTTGACGTCTAAGGTTGTTGGTGGACTCACAAGTAATAGATTCATGGTTGAAACTGCTGCACGCAACGGTCCTATTGCATTGGTCTTACCACCTGAAGGTGGGTATGACCTTTAATTTTTTGGCATATCTTGGGGAGCCACCAAGTTTCGATCGATTAACTTTTGTTTTTTGTCATCAAGAGTGAAAAATCAATTTAAGAGATCCTGTCAACCAGTCAATAGTTGCGATGAAATTTAATACAACGAGATTACTCGTCTCTACTTTCAGTTCGATCATAACTGCAATTGCAATTTTTGGAGCTATAAAAATTGCAGGTGATAGGTTGCATGCGGCTGAATTTGGCGCATACTTACTACTCAGAAGGCTTTTTTCGTTTTCAGAACCTATTGCAACACTCGGGGTGTTTCACAGAGCTGTAAGCGCATATGCTGGGAAGGGGGATGGAGGCGACATAACAAGGGCCCTAATTTTGTTGTTGATGCCCGCATGTTTAGTTATCTCGTTGGGCATGCTTGTTGTCATGATAATTCTGCGCTACATGGGAGTTATTGAAATTGGTAACTCAGAGCTATTGGTCTATTGCTTATTGTTGCTCCCCTATAGTATTTATCTTATTTATTACTCTTATGTCAGGGGTTCTCTAAGCTCCATTCAATCTGATTTAATTCAAATAATTGCAATCGGATTAATTCCACTTTTACTCTATTTATTTTCTAATAGTAGTCAATTTATTTATTATAATATATTTTCATATTTAGGATGCTTATTTTTCTTATCTGACAAAAAATTCCTCAAAATTCTATTTATTAGCTTATCGGGATTAAAAATAAAAAAAAATATTCCGTATAAAGATTATTTTTTATCTGGAATAGCTCATAGAATTACAAATATTATTCAACACAATTTGATATTTTTGACAATACCACTCTTCACGGCGATAACATATGGTAGTAAGGCAGTAATATCTTTCTCAATATTTATTTACATATTAAAGATTTCAGAAAGCATGGTTGAAGGACTAACAAGAAGTGCTGGAATTATATTGAGCGGATCGCTTAATAAGGAAAGACTGAGTGGCTATATAGTTTTCCTAGCGTTAATTTTCATTAATATTGGAGTATTTTTTGGTGAATCAATATCCACTATATTATGTGAAAATATACCGTTAATCCGGGAGAGCCCTGGAGCAATAAAATTGGCTATTTATTTTATGCCAGTTTACTTGGGTTATATATTATTAAGGCCTATATGTGAAATATACGAATCAAAAGAAAAATCATCAATTGTTTATATAGTAATTATGGTCATTTCCCATGCAATTTTATTTTTCCCATTAAATCTGAGTGAAAAATATATTCAAATTGTCCCATTTTTGGTTTTTATAACTGCATATACAGCATTCTTTATTGCTAACATCACATATTTAAATTTAGGTGTTGTAAAACCATTAATAAGAATATATTTTGAGGGTAAAAATGTGATTATAATAAATTTTACTTTAATAGCCTTTGTAACGATATTTGAAGTTGAAATATTTTATAAATCATTTTTTGGAATATTTATTTTATTTATGAATTTTTATTTGTTATTGAAAAATGAGAAAAATTTCCTTCGTTATACCAGCGTTCAATGAAGAGAATTACATTGGATTATGTATTGAGTCAATTATTAATGCGTGTATCCATGCGCAATATTCCAATGATGATTATGAAATTTTACTGATTGACGGCTGTAGTACGGACCAGACTATAAATATTGCCTCTAAATATCAAGGTGCATCTCCAGTTCGCCTCCTTATGAATGAGAGGAAAATTTTAGCGGCTGGGTGGAACAAAGGTATTGCAAACGCTCGATATGAGTATATTTGCGCAATGAATGCTCATGCAACACTATCGCTGAACTTTGTGGTTGAGATCAATAAAAAATATACTGAGTACTCAACCATACAAATGGGTGCTGTTGGCCCAGTATTGAATACTAGCTATCTCTTCGACGACGATAATGGGCGGGCAATTGCATTTATTCTTGGGTCAAGTTTTGGGGTGGGAAATTCAAAATTTAGAACGGGTACCTCAGATGATGTATTCGTGGACACGCTTCATTGTTGTGTATATAAGAGTGAGGCAATCAATTCAATCGGGGTATTTAATGAACGATTAATTCGTTCTCAAGATATTGATTTTAATAAACGATTAGTAGCAAAAGGCTATAACCTCCTACTAATTAACTCTGCACGCGCTAACTATTTTTCAAAAATTCATCCGGAAAAATTTCTTAAATATGTGATAGGCAATGGATATTGGGTGACATATCCCTTGAAGCATGGTGTCTTGATTGGCTCCCTTAGGCATTATATCCCGCTCTCCTTTTTTTGCTATGTAACACTATTGCCACTAATGGCGCTTTTGGTTTCGCCCTACTTAATAGCGCCTTTAATTTTTTATCTAATTTTAATTGTGTTTTATTCTATTTTTAATAACAAATTTAACTTTTTGTTGCGAGTTCGGGTATTAAAATATTTCTTTGTACAACACTATTTTTATGGTCTAGGTTCATTCTTGGGTCTAATGCAGGTGATAAGGGGTAAATCATGGATGTGAAGAATGGGCTATTAAAGAGTATCGAGTCTCTCGATGCAATTTCTAATGAGAGTTGGTTGTTGCGCCTTAACGATAGAAAGCTTGAGGAGTTGGAGTTTCATGATGCCTATAGAAGGAGGGGGGCTCACTCAGATCCTGCAATTGAGGGTGCCGGAGATACATTTGAAGTTCTAACTGGAAATAAAAAATATTACTCAACTGTAGATCTTTCAACCAAGTACATTCAGTCATGGATTCGTGAAAAATCCCACAATAAAATTGTATTGGATTATGCGTGTGGGGATGGTAAGAATGCTATTTTAGCAGCCGAAAGTGGGGCATCATTAGCGCTGGGTATAGATATCAGCAGGGAGTCTGTAGTAAACGCAAGGAGTGATGCATCGAATAAACAATTGGATAACGCTTTTTTTGTTCAGAGTGATGCTGAAAATACTGGCTTACCGAGCAATACGTTTGACATCATTATTTGTAGCGGGATGCTTCATCATTTGGATCTTAATATCGCCTTTCCGGAATTGGAAAGAATATTGGCTCCAAACGGAATAATTTTTTGCATTGAAGCATTGGACTATAACCCTATCATTAAGGCATATAGACTGTTAACTCCCAAAATGAGAACCAAATGGGAAAAATCTCACATTCTCTCTTTGGCTGATATTAAATTCGCTAAAAAAATGTTTTATGTCAAGAATATAAAATATTGGCATATTCTTTCAATTGCTGGAGTTTTTTTCAAGCCAGCATTACCTTTTTTAAATTTTCTAGATAAAGTTTTAACAAAGGTGTGGGGGCTCCAATTGCTTTCGTGGATGTTTACATTTGAGCTGCATAAAAAATGAATCTATTTCTATACTATCTGTGGTTATTAGTAGTATGTTCAGCGGGAATGGCTTTTCTCATTAAAAGATTTGGTGTTTCAAATTTTTACAAAAACTTCCTTTTTACGACGGTGGCTTCCTATGTAGTGATGATTTGCCTGAACCCCCCTGCTGGGGATAGCGTGATCGTGAGTTTGGTAGATGAAAATTATGGGTATTTTCAGCATGTAATACCAGGATTGTATTTTACGAAGTATCTAATCGCAAACTTATTAGGGGTTACTTTCTTGATGATTGGGATTTCGATACCAGTCATGCTTTCTAAGGACGTTAGACATGAAACAAGTAAGTTTTTAAATGGAGAAATTGTAGACAGTAAGCAGCAACTCCAAGCGGTATATAAAATTTCGGTAGCCATCTTTTTGGTATGTCTTCCCTTAATTATTTGGTATGTTAGGGAAACAGATGGCGGTCCTTTGCTTCACATGATTGGTCGTATGGGGGATGAGAATTATTTTGTTGTTGAGAGGGAGCGAAGTTTTAAATGGTTAGATCCTAGATGGGGACTTGGATCCGCCACCATCTTATTTTACCCATTACTTTTTATTCGTACGACCATCTTTCCTATAGTGCTATGTATTTTAGTTTTATCCTTAATTAAAAATTTCTCAAGATTAAAACTTTTAATTGCAATACCTATTTGCTTAACCATTAGCTATTACGCTCTTTATACAATGGCCAGAGCTCCTTTTGCGGCACTTCTATTGCGACTAGTTATCGCTATCTACCTGGTTAAATTTTTCAAGGATGACAGGCTATTTATCCTCGCTCTTAGCTCAATCGTGCTTGTGCCGATATTTATAACTATGCCAATCTATAACAATAGCTTCTTAGAGACTGTTGTGAAAATTTATAACAGACTTGTAGTGGGCCCCACAAATGATGTTTATAACTATATTAGCTATTGTGGCAACATTATTGACTTTCAATATGGAGCAACTTTACTAAGGCCTATATTGCAATTATTTAAGCTGCCTAATTTTTACTTAGAAAATGAGATATATAAATATCTTTACCCGAGTGGCATTTTTTCTGGCCATAATAACGCAGCTTATATAGCAAATGCATATTGTGATTTTGGATACATGGGAGTTATTTTGGTTTCAATAATATTAGGTGTAATAATCTCATGCTTTCATATTTTCATAGTTTCTAAGCCAAAGACTTTGATATCCTGCGCGTGGTATGGTTTTCTCGTCTATTTATTTTGGGTCATAAATTTTGGATCAATTACTTCGGTGTTTTTGGCAAATGGCTTGATTGTTTCCACTATTGTATTTTCAGCCCTTTCCAGAGTTGTTTATGAAAAAAAATACTAACTTTACAGAAGTGACTGAGTTTCCAGATGAATTGGTTACTCAGCAGCAGATAGATAGATTTGTGCAAAGGTACTTCTGGTCGGTCGAATACTGTAAAGGGAAGACCATTTTGGAGGTTGCTTGTGGATCTGGTCCTGGGTTACCACTAATTGCTTCTGTTGCAAAGCAGGTATTTGCCTTAGACATTGATAAAAATTTGCTTTCAGTAGCAAAAAAATATAATCCAAATATTGTTTTCTTTAATGATGATATTGAGTCCCATGATTTTAGAGGGGCTAAATATGACGTGATCATGATACATGAGGCGATTTATTATTTTGAAGATCCAATTGGATTGCTTAAAAGACTGAAAGAGATTTTGCACCCTAATGGAGTAATTTTAATTTCCTCCGTTAACCCCAGTATTGAAGGCTTTAATAAGAGTCAATTTAGCAAAAATTACCTGGATATTTCTGCTTATATTAATGCCGCTAATGAGTTGGACATGAAATTAACTGTTTCTGGTGGATTTGAATTGGCGGCGTTAAACAAAAATCTTTCATTCAAATTTAGGCAAAAGCTAAAAAAGCTTGCCTCATCTTTCGGCTTGATTCCAAAATCTATGCGAGGTAAAAGGATTCTAAAGAGAATTTTCTTTGGCAGATTGAGTAAGATGCCCGTACTGAAAGACAAGAGCAATTTTATTGGGCGCTACATAGCCCCACAGGCGATATGCAAAGAGCAGGCGAATGATCTTGATTATGAAATACTTTATATTAGTCTGACATTGAACTCTTAGAGATCGTATTCTTAGAGTTTTTTGGAATCGGAAAATTTCCTGAAAAATGCAGTATGTAATTTTTTCCCAGAAGTTGAGTGATAAATTTTCTATAACAAGATGAGATGAAGTAATTCTCACCAAGTCCTAAATATTTTTCGAGCCGCTTGTTAATTTTTTTTTGAATTCGACATATCCAGTACATTGGGGCGCCGAATTTAAAAATTTCATATATTACTTGCTTGTTAAATCTTGGGTTTAGTGGAAAAAATTGGTCATTTGTGTGAGCTAGATAGCTCATTGGTATTTCCTCATAAATATAATCCGCTTGATTATTTCGTACTGATTCTTCATAGAATTTCTTAAATATATGTGCTATCTCTATGGGCTTGCAAAGCCATACACCACCATTTATTGTTGCCTTAACCTTTGGATGGGGCTTAAATCCTTTTTCGGAATAAAACAAATCGACTGCGGTTTGGTTAAGCCTTTCTTGTCGGTGCCAGTATTTATTGGCCATCCTGAAGCATCTAGATTTTCTTTGATCAATTACCGCTCCAAATGCTTTGTTTGGGTGAATGCTGTCAAAAATTGAAGGTGCTATGCTTGAAATAACGATATCAAGATCTAAAAACGCAATCCATTCGTATTGAATGTATAGGCTAGGGAGTAGCAGTTTTTGTGTAAATAAATGGCCTCTATTTAATTCATCAGGTGGTTCAGTGCGAATTTCAAGGTTTGCATTACATCGTGCAGCGTATGCTTCAAGCTGTGGCTTTTGAGACCGCAGTATTTCTTCATATTTTTTACCTATAGCCAAGACTACTATGGCATTTTTAGTCATATTGTTGTTGCTCATGAATAATGTAGGCTATAGAGCCAAATAATGATATCGAAAAAAATAGATACTCAATATATTCTTTTTCACTTACCTCAAGAATTGTCCAAAGTAAAGTTAAGCCTAATAATACCCACATCGAGATTGAATTAAGTATTTGATGGTCAGCATTTCCAACTTGATTGAATCTATTGGAAACGGCATGATGCAAACCATATAAAATTGCTAGTAAAGTGAGAAGCATTCCCGGAATGCCAACCCCAAGCGTATAGTCGATCCACCCGCTGTGAGTGTGGTCAGATCTTGCATTTGGATATTCCAGCTTTAAGTAGTAACCATAAGGAAGAAAGGTAAATCCAGCTCCTGCAGGATTTATGGCGATAATCTCCAAGCCTTTTTTAATGGATGCGACCCTATAGAAGGTGCTTCCATTGACAGTTCTTTCATCCACCACAATTGGCAGGCCGGAATCTCGGCTATCGTAGCGCCACTGCGGGTATTCGTTAATTTGCAAGCCAACTTGTGCGTCAAGAATTATATTTTTTAATTTGTTGTTTTGGGTGGAATATACATAGCTAAATCCGGCGATAATTATTAGGGCGCTCAAAACCAAAATTAATCTATCTCGGATTTTAATTTTAGTTTGTGTGGTTAAAAATAGGCCAGCCTGAATCAAAAGAACTGCAAACGCTATTAATAATCCATTTAGGCTTTGCATAAGATATTGAGAAAATATGCAAAATATCAATATAACTAATGTAGTTATGATTCTAGGAAAAATATTTTTCAAGTTGGAAAATCTCATGATAAGACTATCCAAATAGCCAATCGTTATTAAAAAAGGAAATATTAAAAAGTAAGTGGCCGGGGCCTTTGTAATGAAAATTCCAAAATAATCTACAACGGGGATTGTTTTTGCATGATAAATTTCTATGAGGCAGGATATTAGATTTACTAGCGCTAATACAAAGTAGTTAATAAAAAAAATTTTTGCTAGATGGACCTTTCTTATTAAAATCACAGCTAATCCGACTCCAAAAATAGTGGCCGCAAAAGATCGGGGCCATAAACTTTTAAGTTCTATAAGTTGCTGTGACTGTATTGTTGGATGGTAAAAGTATAAAAAAATCACCCATAAAATTATTAAAAAAATAATGGCGGGTATAGTCAAAAGACTCGCATTTTTTTCATTTATCTCAGAGTAAATAAAATATATGGAAAAAAATGCACCCAAGTAAAGACAAATATTTCTAATGGCAATTGTATTCGGCAGTGGAATGGTATCAATAAGAACCATTCCCATTATTAATATAGCAAACGAAAAAAAACGGTCAATTTTAAATTTTTTTTCGTCAATAGTATGACTATTAATCATTTTGATATTTTTGCCTTAAATTATTTTGATATACAATCGACCGATAGCATTTTAGCTTTTATTTTTAGGATTTTAGCTTTAGTTGAGGCTTCGTACTTTGTGGTGTTTAAAGTAATTTTTTAAGGATTGTATGCTGGACATTCACGGTCTGGTATTTTTGCCACTATTCTCAAAGTTAATCTTTGTATATGAAACTAGATCAAATGAAATTGGGCATTATTGGGCTGGGTTATGTGGGTCTGCCACTTGCTGTTGAGTTTGGTAAAAATAGGGTAGTAATAGGTTTTGATCTGAATCTCAGGCGTATTGAAGAGTTGCGCTCGGGCATTGATTCAACTTTGGAGGTGGATGCTCATGAGCTGTCGCGGGCTGACAAGCTCATTTTTAGTAATAATCTCGAAGATTTGCGAGTATGCAATTGTTTTATTGTAACTGTGCCAACGCCGATTGATGAACATAAGAGGCCCGATCTCGCCCCCCTTATCAAAGCTTCGCAATCGATCGGCCAAGTTTTAAAGGTTGGCGACATTGTCATATATGAGTCAACCGTTTATCCAGGTTGCACCGAAGAAGAGTGCGTACCCATTTTAGAAAGGATCTCTGGCCTTAAATTTAACAAAGATTTTTTTGTTGGATACAGTCCAGAGCGAATCAATCCGGGTGATAAAGAACACCGTCTAGCAAATATTAAGAAAGTTACCTCTGGCTCTACGCCTGAGGTAGCTAACTTGGTTGATATGCTTTACGGGCAGATTATTGTGGCGGGCACCCATAAGGCTGAAAGTATCAAGGTTGCTGAGGCTGCGAAGGTGATTGAAAACACGCAGCGTGATTTAAACATTGCTTTAATTAATGAGCTGGCTCTTATTTTTAATTTAATGAGAATTGATACCGAAGCGGTTTTGCAGGCGGCGGGTTCAAAGTGGAATTTTTTGCCATTTCGCCCTGGTTTAGTTGGCGGTCATTGCATTGGTGTAGACCCCTACTACCTAACTCATAAGGCCCAGGCGATTGGTTATCACCCAGAGGTGATTTTGGCTGGCCGTCGGGTAAATGACAGCATGGGCCCTTATATTGCTAGTCAGATGGTTAAAGCAATGACCAAGCAAAGCATTCAGGTGCGTGGCGCAAAGGTATTAATTATGGGCTTGACCTTTAAGGAGGATTGCCCTGATGTCCGAAACTCTAAAGTTGTTGATGTTTATCGCGAACTTTTGGATTACGACTGTCAAGTTGATGTCTACGATCCTTGGGTCGACTCAGAAGAGGCTTTGCATGAATGCGGACTCAAAATTTTGCCACATTTAAACAATGAAAAATATGATGGAATTATTTTGGCAGTCGCTCATCAAAAATTTAAGGAGATGGGTATTGGGAGAATAAGATCTATGGGAAAAGAAAGGCACATTCTTTATGATTTGAAATATATTTTTAATGCTAATCAAAGTGATTTGCGACTTTAAAAATGGATGCAAAATTGCCTGCATATGACGATCTTCTTCAGAGATTAAAAAATGAACAGCATGTTTGGTTGGTTACTGGTGTCGCTGGCTTTATTGGCAGCAATCTTTTGGAGGCACTCCTCAAGCTTGATCAGAGAGTGGTTGGTCTAGATAATTTTTCTACTGGTTATCGGAAAAATTTAGATGAAGTTCATTCATTGGTGTCGCAAGAGCAATGGAGTAATTTTAATTTCATAGAGGGAGATATTCGAAATTTAGAAGATTGTGATTTGGCTTGTAGCGGAGTTGAGTTTGTTTTGCATCAGGCTGCATTAGGTAGCGTGCCGCGAAGTATTGAGGATCCTATTTGTACGAATGATGTGAACATAGCAGGATTTTTGAATATGTTAGTTGCCAGCAGGAACTCTAAGGTAAAGCGGTTTGTTTATGCTGCCTCCAGTTCTACTTATGGGGATCACCCAGATCTTCCAAAGATTGAGAAAAGAATTGGCAAGCCCCTTTCTCCATATGCGGTCACAAAATATGTCAATGAGCTCTACGCAGACGTATTTGCAAGGACGTATGGATTACAGAGTATTGGATTGCGATACTTCAATGTGTTTGGAAAGAGGCAGGACCCTATAGGGGCTTACTCCGCCGTTATACCAAGATGGATTGCTGCAATGATCAATGGCGATAAAATTCATGTGAATGGAGATGGGGAAACCAGCCGTGATTTTTGCTATGTTGAAAATGTGGTGCAGGCTAATTTATTGGCTGCAACTACAGAAAATAATTTAGCAATTGATCAGGTTTATAACATAGCGATTGGGGATAGAACTACCCTTAATGAACTTTTTGATTTATTGAAAAACGCCTTAAGCAGAGCTCGCCCAGATGTTTTAATGACCACGCCGAGTTATCAGGGTTTTAGAAAAGGAGATGTTCGGCATTCGCAGGCTGATATCACTAAGGCAAAAAGAATGTTGGGTTATTCACCTCTTTTTACTGTTTCCAAAGGAGTTATATTGGCCGCTGATTGGTATTTAAAAGATTTCTAGAGGTTATGCATTAACAAGCCATGTTTGTTGTTGCATGCACGAATATTTCCTGATTTACTTGTAGTGGCTAATTTCCCATTAATTAATGGGCTCGACCGTTTTTTAATGCTGTAATTTATAATTATTTGTGCCAATTAATATAGTTAAACAGTCGCTTTTAGGTTTGCCTCGCTTGATTAAGCGAGGCTTGGTGGTATTTTGCGATGTGTTGATTTGTGGATTAAGTGTTTGGCTAGCGTTTGGACTTCGGTTGGATTGGTGGGGTTATTTCCAAAATAGTCAGTGGATGGTATTCGCCACTTCTATTGGACTCTCCTTTCCCCTCTTTGTTTCTTTTGGTTTATATCGGGCAATTTTTAGATATATCGGTTTGATTGCTTTTTCGTCAATAGTGCGCGCTTTCATTGTTTACAGCGGTATTTTTTTCTGCATATTTACGATCTTTGGGGTAGGTAGTGTGCCCAGGTCCATCGGCGTTATTCAGCCAATCTTATTATTCATTGGTATTGGTGCTTGTCGATATTTGGCGCGATCATGGTTGGGCGGCATCAAAGTAAATCAAAAGGGATCTCATATTCCTCAATCTGTTGTGCTAATTTATGGCGCTGGTTCAGCGGGTCGTCAATTGGCTGCGAGTTTGTCTAGCAACAATGAAATAATTTGTAAGGGCTTTATTGATGACGGCGCTCATTTGCAGGGAAGCACAATTAACGGTATCGCTGTCTACTCTAGTGCTAACTTACGGGGTCTTATTCAGCAACTTGAAGTATCGGATGTACTGTTGGCCATTCCTTCTGTCAGCTCGCATCGAAGATCTGAAATTATTACCTCGCTAAATGATTGCAGGGTTCGTGTTCGCACCCTGCCTAGGTTTACTGATATAGCCTCAGGCAAAGTCAAGGTATCAGATTTGCATGATTTAGATATGAATGACTTGCTTGGTAGGACGGCAGTCCCGCCCAAAGTCGAGCTCTTGGAGAAAAATATTCGAGATCAAGCGGTTTTGGTAACTGGGGCAGGCGGATCCATTGGAAGTGAATTATGTCGTCAGATTATTAAATTTTCCCCCAAATCCTTAATTCTGATTGATAACAGTGAACATTCCCTTTATTTGATATATGAGGAATTAAAGGGGGTTATCGCTGGCCTTGACAATGATTGCTTGGCAATGGTTGATGATAATCAAGTTTCTTCAATTGATAGGGCACCATCAATTGAATTGGTGCCCTATCTAGCTTCTGTGCGTGACAAGGATTCGCTCAAGAAAATCTTCAGAGATAAACTTCCAAATACCGTTTTTCATGCTGCTGCATATAAGCATGTTCCCTTGGTGGAGCAGAATTCTGCTGAAGGCATTCGAAATAATGTTTTTGGAACATTAGTTTCCGCTCAAGTGAGTTTGGATTTTGATGTAAGCAATTTTATTTTGGTGAGCACTGATAAAGCTGTAAGGCCAACTAATGTAATGGGAGCTAGCAAGCGTATTGCGGAGTTGGTTTTGCAGGCAATGGCAGATCTTGCAGCCCAGCGCAATCAGTCAACCATTTTTTCAATGGTGAGATTTGGCAATGTATTGGGTTTATCTGGATCGGTTGCTCCCCTTTTTAGCAGTCAAATTGCTCAAGGTGGCCCTATCACTCTGACACATCCCGAAGTGACGCGTTATTTCATGACCATTCCAGAGGCGGCTCAATTGGTAGTGCAGGCTGGCGCAATGGCTGTTGGGGGTGATGTCTTTGTTTTGGATATGGGTGGGCCGGTGCGTATTTATGATTTGGCTACTAAGATGGTGTATTTATCGGGACTATTAGTTAAAGATGAAAAAACTTCATATGGTGATATTGAAATCAAAGTTACTGGTTTGCGTCCGGGTGAAAAACTATATGAAGAGCTATTGATTGGCGACAATCCACAGCCAACCACTCACCCTAAAATTATGAAGGCGCACGAGGAGTTTTTGCCTTGGGATCATTTGCAGCAAGAGCTTGAAAAACTAATTTTGGCGCTAGATACAGGTGATGCCAGGTTAATAAAAGATGCTCTCAAAAAGTTGGTGCCTGGTTACTACCCAGCACAAGTGGGGTAGACAAACGCTCATCCAAAGTTATTGTGCTTTTGGTAGCTGGAAGATTGTTTGCTAACGTTATATCGACAATTGCAGCATTTGCTTCAATTTTTCTGTGTGTTTAAATTGCTGATTAGGTTCCTGAATTATCTTTTTGTTAGCCTGTTGATGTGGATCTGGCGTCATAGTTTTATTTTTAGATCTCGGTTTGTCGGACCTTTCATTGGTGTTGCAAACATTAATCCCCATTGCCAACCTCGCGCATTGCTGCAGCACTCTATGTCGTAGCATCCTTTTTGGCATCTTTTTCCAAACTTCACCCTGGTTTTGTACTTCAGATAGGTATTCGCGTACGGTAGTTGGCATGATCCCGTCAGGCCGATAGATGGTGCGCTCCATCCAAGTGTTTTGTGAGGTCTGCGGACTCTGTAAATCTTGTAAATCTGAGAGTTCTGGTGATTGAGTAAAAGTAATGCCGCTAAAAGCGGGGTGTCTATGCAACCGCTTAATCCAACCATTGACGCTAATCGATGCTTGCCCGCTCAATTGGGTAGAGCTCAAGCCCACTGAAAATGAGAATGTGCGCTATTGTGATCAATGCGCTAAAGAGGTCACATTGTGTTTGGATGATGAGCAAATTGATGCTGCCTGGGAGTAGGGCTTGTGTATCGCCCATCCCTCTTATGATGCCCAGATGATCAAAGCTATTGCGGCTTATGAGAAAGGTGATGGTCCTGATCCGTTTGTCAAAATATCAATGCTCATGGGTTTGTCCAAGCGACGAGACGGTGAGTAACCCCTTTGCTTCTAAAGGTTAGACTTAAATTAGGGCACTAGACTTAAGAACAGGTATTCAAAAAAGATGATCAAGTGAACCACACCTTGCAATAGGGTTGTTCTGCCAATGGCGAGTGTGAGTGCGCCAATAAAGAAGGTCAGATACATCAACGTCATATTCAGGGTGCTGATACCGAGGCTGAGCGGTAGATTAAAGTAAATGGCAATAGCAGCAATTGTGGGGATCGAAAGCCCGATACTGGCTAGCGCAGACCCTAAAGCCAGATTTAGACTGCTCTGCAGGCGATTGGCTTTGGCTGCTCGAACAGCAGCAAAACCTTCTGGTAAAAGTACCAACATCGCAATGGCAATGCCCACGATAGTCTTAGGCGCCCCAGCTGCATTAACTCCAGCTTCAATGGCTGGGCTCAGAAGTTCTGCCAATCCTACAACTACTATTAATGAGGCTATCAGTAGCGCAACGCTAACAGTAGTCTTAAGATTGCTAGGCTTAGGCGCATGAAAGTTGATATCAGTTTTCTTTTCTTCAGTTTTAGGTAAGTAGTAGTCGCGGTGACTGACTGTCTGAAAAAATAAAAATGCTGCATATAGAGCAAAACAGGCAATGCCAGCAAAAGCCAATTGGCTCTTCGTAAAGTCTGGGCCTGGCGTACTAGTGGTCACAATAGGCATGACCAAAATAAAGGTCGCCAAAGCTGTTAATACCGCTAATGCTGAATTTGTACCCTCATTGCGAAAAGACATTTCATGATGGTGAAGGCCTCCAATAAAAATGCACAAGCCAATCACGCCATTAATCACAATCATCACGGTGGCAAACACGGCATCGCGGGCGATAAATTCAGAGCCATCATGCCCAGTAAGCATCATGGAGATTATTAAAGAAACTTCAATGATAGTGACGCTGATCGCTAGGATGAGAGCGCCATAGGGCTCACCCGTCTTGTGGGCCACGACCTCAGCATGATGAACGGCAGAAAGCACCCCTCCAATGAGAGCTATAGCCATGAGCACAATAAACCATGTTTGACTGGCTAGGGAGTGAAGCAGTTCCATAAAAGAGCCTTATCTAGGAAGAAACAAAAACACCATTGTGCATTTGCGGTTAAGCTTGTTAAATATAGATTAATTAATGATGTGAGTTTGTATTGGAGTTTATAGGTATTTATGAAGGCAATCATTCTTTTTGGCCATGGCGCAAGAGATCCTCGTTGGCGTGAGCCCTTTGACCGACTCGCTACTTTATGGAGTGCGCAGCATGCAGGAACTCCAGTTGAGCTGGCCTTCTTAGAGATGATGCAACCCTCCCTAGATGAGGCAGTAGCCGCATTAAGCGCTCAGGGGGCAACTCAGATTACTGTGGTGCCCGTGTTTTTTGGTCAGGGTGGTCACCTGCGCAATGACTTTCCGGTATTGCTTGATTCCTGTCGGGAAAAATTCCCCCAAATTACTTTAAGCACGACGCCTGCTGTTGGCGAAGACTTGGCTGTCTTGCAGGCCATCATCGACTTTGGCGTTAGAGCACTTTGAGTCTTCGGATTCAGATTGTGTATCTTTAGTTCTTAAAGCTTCGCCCACCATAATTAAGGCTGGTGAGCTACTATCAAACCAAGCATCTGCGTTGCCATCGGCTAACTCTGCAAGAGTGCTAGACCAAAGACGTTCACGAGGTGTACTCACGGCTTCTAAAATTTGCACAGGCGTATCTTGCTTGTGAGTACTACCATTATTTCCCTGGGTAATTAATTGTTGTGCAATCTGAGCGGCATCTTTACGTCCCATGTAATAGACAAGAGTGTCAGCGCTTGGATTGGAAATAGGTTGCCCAGCAGTCAGGTTCTCGGCGCCTTGCGCTAATGTTACAAAAGCAACGCTTCTACTGATTCCGCGTAAAGTCAGTGATTGTTGAATGCTTGCCGCGCCTGCAAGCGCTGCAGTAATGCCCGGTACTACTTGTACTTCAATGCCCGCATCTTTAAGTGCTTGTATTTCTTCATCGGCACGACCAAAGAGCATCGGGTCACCACCTTTAAGGCGAATCACCGTTTGGTATTTCTGGGCAGCATCGACTAAACGCTTATTAATAAATTGCTGTGCAGAAGAGAGCTTTCCACAACGTTTACCTACTGGAATAAGTTCTGCCTGCGGGCAAAGGGATAGCATTTCAGGCTCTACTAAAGCATCATGAAATACGATTTCTGCTTTTTCAAGCAGTTTTGCACCGCGCACTGTAATGAGATCGGCAGCCCCAGGGCCGGCACCCACTAAATATACTTTACTGAGGGATGGAAGATTGCTTTTCATGCTCGACTCAAGCTTCCAGTAAAGAGCGTTTGCCACGCCAACTGTTTTGCGTGGTGACGGTAAATAAATCAAATTGCTTTAGAGCGATATCCGTCTTTTGATCAGGACGTAGTGCAAAGCTATCAAAACCAACGCGAGCACCCTGCAATAGCTGGTCAATCAACACGTCACCTATCGCACGAATCTCGCCAGTCCACTGGAAGCGATTACGCAGAATTGCTGCAGTACTAAAGCTTCTACCATCTCTGAAGATTGGGAAGTGAGCCGCAACTACTGGCCATAGGGTTTTACCTTGCTCAATCATGTCAGCATGCTTCAGAATATCTTCATCGGCAGCAAACCAGACGCCAATCTGACCTGCTTTCGCTTTTGCTAGTACATTTGCTTCGTTGTGATGGACTATCCACCAACTAAATGGTACCAAGACATTCTTTTTGCTGTGCTCTAAATCTGGGAGCGTTGAATTCGCACCTTCATCTTTGTTTTTACTATTTTTGCCGCTCCATATAAGCCATTCATTATTCTCGATGATTGGTTTGCTACCTTTAGGGAAATGCAAAATTTGATCATGTGCAGCAATGATTTGTGGATTGGCGCTCATGATGTAGCCCCTGCAGATTGCGTCTTCTCTTTTTTCTTGGTGCTTTCGTCTTTATTTTTATATGCAGCCTCTTTGAAAGGTGTCACGCCGATTCTGCGAAAGGCATCGATAAAGGACTCATCTTCACTGCGGTTATTGACGTAAGTATTAATGACATTAGTAATAACATCAGGAATCTCATCGGCATAGAAAGAAGGACCAATAACCTTGCCAATAGCGGCATCATTACCTTGCTCACCACCTAAGGTAATTTGGTACCACTCTTCACCATCTTTATCGACACCCAAGACGCCGATATTGCCAACATGGTGATGACCACAGGAGTTGATGCATCCCGAAATGTTCAAACTGATATCACCAAGATCAAATAGGTAATCCAAGTCATCAAAACGCTCTTGAATGGCTTTAGCAATTGGGAGGGATTTGGCATTAGCTAGAGAGCAGAAGTCACCGCCTGGGCAGGCGATGATATCGGTAAGTAAGCCAATATTTGGCAATGCTACTTTTTGCCTTTTGGCTTCTTGCCAAAGTTCATAGAGCTTAGATTGCTCAACATCAGCCAATACTAAGTTTTGTTCATGGGTTGCTCGTAATTCACCAAAACTATACTGATCTGATAAATCGGCAATTGCTAACATCTGTGCGGTAGTGGCATCACCAGGCGCTACGGAGCCATGCGGTTTGAGTGACAAAACCACGCTGGCATAACCAGGAATTTGATGAGGCTTCACATTGCGCTCTAACCATCTTGCAAATGCTGCTCTATCTGTTTCACTAGCGGTATTGATCACTTGCTCATTGGAGAGTTTTGGCAAGCTTTTATAAGCAGGCTTGGTAAAGTGTTTTGCAACACGATCCCACTCGGCTTTAGTGAAATTGTCTTCACCATTTTTGATATGGATCCATTCACCTTCAACTTGTCGAGCAAACTCTTCAGGACTTAAAGCCTTAACCAAGATCTTGATGCGAGCCTTGTAAAGATTGTCTCTACGCCCAAAGCGGTTATAGACCCGCAAGAGGGCTGTGAGGTAGCTTGGTAGTAGCTGCCATGGCAAATCTGTTTTGATCAGTGAGCCTAAAATTGGTGTGCGACCCATACCGCCACCTGCATAGATATCTGCAGTCAGTTCACCATGATTGATGCTCGGACTTTTCTTGAGTTCAATACCAACATCATGGCAAAGCAATATAGTGCGATCTTCTTTTGCGCCATTGATGGCAAACTTAAATTTACGCGGTAAGTGTGCGAATTCAGGATGTAGTGTTGACCACTGACGGAGTAATTCACATATAGGTCGTGGATCAACATATTCATCACCAGCGACACCAGCAAATGCATCGCTCGTAATATTACGAATGCAGTTACCTGAAGTTTGAATGGCGTGCATCTCTACTTTGGCAAGCTCTGCCAAAATATCGGGAGTGTCTTCTAGTGTGACCCAGTTGAATTGAATGTTTTGACGAGTCGTGAAGTGACCGTAACCACGGTCGTACTTTTCGGCAATGAGCGCCATGGTGCGCAATTGTTTGGAATTAAATAGACCATAAGGAATGGCAACCCGCAGCATATAGGCATGACGCTGGTGATAGAGGCCATTCTGCAGTCTTAAGGGCCGAAACTCTTCTTCCGCAAGGCTGCCATCAAGACGCCTAGCCACCTGGTCTCTAAATTGTGCAACCCTCTGATCTACAAGGGTTTGGTCAATGTGGTCATATTTATACATAGCCCACGATTGTCAGGGTTATTCTATATTCATCCAAATACTTAAAAATTGATCTTATATAACTTAGAGATATATAGGCTGGAAATAGACCCCGATCCCTAAAAGTCTGCTTCAATAGGCCTAAATCTTAAAAAAGAGGGCGCAAGCTAGGCCCCAAAACATCAAAAACGGAGACAGCATGAAAAAATTCCAACAAATTGGCTTGGCCGCCGCCCTCAGCTTCGGACTAATGACGACTGGTGCAGGTTTTGCCGCAGATACCTCAAAAGCACCTTTGCCTCTCAGTAGCACTCCTGGCCAAGGATTTACCCAGGAAGGTCTCAAACGAATTGATGCGTTCTTTGCTGATCAAATTGCTGCTAACAATATGCCCGGTGCCGTATTGGCGGTTGCCAAGAATGGCAAGTTAGTCATTTTTAAACCTTATGGATATTTGGATAAAGCCAACAACAAACCTATGACAACGGATGCCATCTTTAATTTGGCATCGATGACTAAGGTGATGGCTGCTGTAGGCGGACTCACTTTTTATGAAGAAGGGAAGTTGCCGCTCAATGCACCGATCTCTAATTGGCTTCCGCAATTTAAAGACATGAAAGTAGGCAAGATTGATGCTGACGGCAATCTCACTACCGTATCAGCAAAAAATCCCATTACTGTTCAAGATCTCATGCGCCATACCAATGGTCTCACTTATGGCGGTCGTGGCGCAACACCAGTACATAAGTTTTATCCAGCAGGCTCAGCGCCCGCAGCCGTTCAATACAATGCCCAAGAATTTATTGATAAGTTAGCCAGTGCACCATTGCTCTATGAGCCAGGCACTGCATGGGATTATGGTTTTGGTTTGGATGTGCTCGGCATCATTGAGGAAAAGATTGCCGGTAAACCTTTGGGCGCAGTCATGCAGGAGCGTATTTGGAATAAAGTCGGAATGCCAAATACCACTTTTGACTTGGCTGAAAAAGATCGTGCTCGCTTAGCGCAACCCTTGCCGATTGACCCGCTTACTGGTAAGCCACAAAAGGTTGATATTCATACACAGAAGGTGAAATTTGATTGCGGTGGCTCATGTGCCTATTCCACTGCGGGTGACTACATTCGCTTTGGTCAAATGCTGCTCAATGGTGGCAGTCTTGAAGGTAAGAAAGTATTGGGTCCGCAGACAGTAGCATTTATGACATCAAACCACTTAAACAAAGATATTAAAAATAATGTCGGCGGTACTGAGCCAGGTCGCGTAGGTTATGGCTTCGGTTTGGGTGTAGCAGTTCGCACTGATAGAGGCTTGTCAGCGATTAACGGCAACGTTGGCGATTTCACCTGGAACGGCGCATACGGAACCATCTTTTGGGCAGACCCTAAAGAACAAATGGTGGTGGTCATGATGGGTGTAGCGCCAGGCGAAATACGTAAGGTACATCGTGAGCAATTGAATGCTGTGATTTATGGCGCATTGGAGAAGTAATGAAAAGTTATAAGAACAGCTAAACCTGACCACTCCAATTGAGTGGATATTCCCTTCTTTAAAATTAGCGCAAGCACTAAAAATGCTTGCGCTAATTTTTTTATCCAACACATTTATTTCTGGAGATCGATATGACATAACTTTTTAACAAGAATTTGAGGAATTTGTTATGTCACGAACAGTTAGACGTAAAAATCAGCGGCATGAATATGTATGGGTTTTAAAAGATTGGGACTTATTTATTAAAGGAGGCCCAAGTATTCGTCATGATCAACACTCGCCCGCTGGAAGAAAAGCAATTGCTATCTTTCACTCTGACAAAGAAATCACTATGGGAAGTGGGGCGCCGCGATGGTATCGCAAGATATTTGATCGGCGTCGGCGCACCAGAAACGACAGAGTGATGCGGCAATGGCTCGGAAACCATGATTTTGATCCCGTCTTTGAAGCTAGCCACAAGCATGAGGCCAATTGGTCTTGGTGGTGATTTGATCGTTTTTTAATTATAAAAAGGGGTTGCTTGAGAGAAGATTTTGATTGTTTTGGGCTATGAGGGCTTGCTTACGCTGCGTAACCATTTATCAATAACTTGATGGTTTAATTCATGTTTTTCAAACATGCTAATAATTTTGATGTGGGATTCCTTCGGAGTTGCATATATTCGAAAGCCATTTAAGCGCAAAAAAGTATCCATTGCGGCAAACGCAAGCCTTTTGTTTCCATCTACAAATGGATGGTTGATGGCGAGGCTTTCGAATAGGGCTGCTGCTTGGCTAATGACATCGTTATAGTAGCCAGATTGAGCTCGATAAAGCGCTGCTTCTAGAGCGTTTCTATCTCTAACTCCAGTCGATCCGCCAAATCTATTAATTAAGACCTCATGCATCAACATGAGGTCTTCGAGCGAGGGGTAAATCACTACTTGGCCAGCTCTTTATAAAGCTCTTCAAACTCCTGCAAGCTTTGTGCAAAGTGAGACATTACCTTTCGACTATTGATTGCAATCCCTTTTTTGCTGAGATAGTCGCGGAATGCTTCATCCAAAACTGCATGAAATTTCCGACCCTCTGCGTCAGCAATCTGATGAAGAACATTTAAAATCTCAGGGTTGGCCTGAGAGGAAAATTTGCTTAAATTTATAGTGCCCATGGGCTTTCTCCACTTTTTCAGTATTATTCTTGAAAATTCTTGAAAAATCAAGAAATAATAAGGCCACTAGAACAGCGTGGTTTACAACCCGTGTTCCCGATAGTGCCTGTATAAGTTAGCAATTGACGCAAACCCCAGAGTCACAATCAGTACTGCAAATAGGTATTCAGTGCTGAGGTGGTTAAAGACCTTCAGCTGAATGAGTATCGCGGCTGCTATAAAAACACCAATCGATCCAAAGGCTACTAGTTTGAAATTGGGTATAAATGCGCCCAAGGTGATTGCAACAAATACTAAATAGAGTTCTGAAACCAATTGGTCTGCAGTAACAAAAATAGAATTGGTTAATTCTGGGTTAGTAAATTTTCCCAAAACGGCAATGGTCAGAATGCTAGCTAAGATCGCAAAGTTCAACTTTGCTTTGGACAGAATGGCTTTCAGTTGATCGTTCATATTGCTCAGGCTAATGGAGCGCCATTGCCATTAAAGACCAGGCTAATGCCAAGCCATAAGAGAATGAAGGCAACAAGTACGGTGAAGCCAATTTTCTTGAGGAAATATTCCAGGCTATCCATATAAGCTTCATCATTACGACCAAACCATTGATCAAATCGTTTCCAAACTAGGCGACCTACCACTAGGGGTAGCAACATCGCAACAATGCCTAAGATGACGGTAAGGGTGGTATCCATATAAAACTTCTTTCTACTGTATTTGTTGGCTTATTTACAAATTGATTGCCGGAAAGTCATATAGGATACAGGGGTTATCGACCAGGATCGATTTTCTTAAGCTTGGGTCTGTAACCCAATCGCCAAATAGGTCACACAGATCAGCATCGTGAGGCATTTGCTTTTTGACCATCACATGGGGCCAGTCACTACCCCAAACGAGTTGCCTAGGGTTTGTGTTGATAACGGCATCATTAAACGGACGCATATCGGCATATGGAAGATCGCCATCGCAGATACGATAAGGACCTGTCATCTTGACCCAGGCCTGTTGGTTTTTGAGCAACTCTAATAAGCCCTGAAATCCTGCATCATTTACTCCATGTTTTGCATGGCTGTAACCAAAGTGACCAAATACTAAATCTACCGGAAAGTTTTCAAAGGTCTTGGCAAGGTTGGGGTATTCATTCACATGCATGAGTAGCTCAAGATGCCAGCCAAACGGTTCGATGCGATCTGCTAAAGCTTTTAGATTTTGTGTTGGTAAGCCAGCGGACTGATCAGCCACATCTACAATATTGCAACGAATGCCGCGCACACCGGCTATATTCAGTTGCTCTAACTCTTTGTCGCTCAATGTATTTGGATTGGTGGGGATAACAGCTACGCCACGAAACTTTTTGGGTTCTGCCTTGAGTGCTGCAAGCATCGCTTTGTTATCGGTACCATATACACTTGGTTGGACTAGAACTGCGCGGTCCACACCAAGCATGTGCAGCAAAAAATTGTAGTTTTCTAAGCTAGCATCTGGTGGTGTGTATATGCGCTCTTGCGCATACGGAAATTGAGCCGCAGGACCACAGACGTGAGCATGACAATCAACAGCCCCAACCGGAAACGCAATCTTTGGAGATCGTATCTCAGGGTCAGGGGCTTGGCACAGAGGCGCTGAAGGATGATTGGTCAATTGCTTTATTGCGGTTCAATATTCGCATCTTTGGCAATCTTTTGATACTTCGCCATTTCTTCGCGAACAAATTTGCCAAATTCAGTTGGGCTCATTGGCGTTGCTTTGATGCCTTTGGATTCATAAGCTGTTTTGACTTCAGGATCTTGCATCGATTGGTTGATGTCGGTATTAATCTTTTTAACTACTGCAGCTGGAGTACCTGTTGGCGCCCAAACACCAAACCAAAGACCAATCTCAAAATTGGGATAGCCTTGTTCAGCGATGCTAGCAATTTCTGGAACGGCGGGATTACGCGTTTTGCTAGTGATACCGAGGGCGCGCACCTTACCGCCTTTGAGTTGCCCAATCGCGGTATCCAGTGGTGCCATATAAAAAGCAGTGCGGCCTGACATGGTGTCAGAAATCGCTTCTGGCGATCCTTTATAGGGAACATGAATGAGTTTGATGCCCATCATTTGATTGAAGTACTCAGCAGCCAGGTGAGTAGAGCTACCAACGCCTGCTGAAGCAAAGGTAATCTCACCAGGTTTTGACTTTGCCGCGATCACTAAATCACGAATCGTTTGATAAGGGCCGTCTGCAGCGGTAATCATGACGTAAGGTGTTTGCCCAAGAATGGCCACATCAATCAAACTCTTGAGTGGGTCATAAGGCAATTTTTTATAAATAGCAGGGTTCGCTGCATAGGAAGCCGATTGCACGAGCAGGGTGTAACCATCTGGGTCAGCGTTGACTACAACACCTGTCCCGATCAGTCCGCCAGCACCAGGACGATTTTCAATAATGACAGGTTGTTTCCAAGTCTCGGTTAGGCTCTTTGCGACGACTCGTCCAGCAATGTCAGCCCCGGAGCCAGTAGTTAAAGGCACGATCATCTTGACAGTGCGATTAGGGTAGCTTTGGGCATTGACTATGACCGCCGAGACGGAGAGGCTCAGTATCAGAGCGAGCTTGCCAAGCATACGGGCGCGTTTGCCCTGAATTAGTGATGTCAACATCGTGTCTCCTATGACTTTTATAGCGTCGTTTTTATAGTGGCATGTGAATACCTTCTAGGGTATTTCATTGGATAATCTAACACGGTCTTAAAAATAGATAAATAGAGGCCGGTAGATCCAAAAAAGGCGGAGACAGATGACCCAATTACAAGATACTAAAACCGTTAACGTAAATGGCGTTGACATTGCCTATCGATTTGATGGCCCCCAGGATGCCCCAGTACTTTTGGTGGCGAATAGTTTGATGGCCAATGGCAGCATGTGGGATTGGAATGTGCCTGCTTTTGCCGATCGCTATCGCGTGCTACGTTATGACAAAAGAGGGCATGGCCAGTCTGGAGTTGTGCCTGGCCCATACAGCATTGCCCAATTAGCTGATGATGCAGTTGGTCTATTGGATGCACTGAAAATTGAGAAGGTGCATTTCATGGGCCTTTCAATTGGCGGGATGATTGGACAGCAATTGGGTGCGCGTTATCCTGAGCGCATTCGCTCACTTTCTCTTTGCAATACTGCTAGTGAAATGCCACCCCGCAGTTTGTGGGAAGACCGTTTTCAAACAGCTCGCTCACAAGGTCTTACTGGTTTGGTGGATGGCACGATTGGCCGCTGGTTCACCGCGCCATTTGTAGAACGCGCTCCACAAGATATTGAAAAAGTGCGTCAAATGATTTTAGCAACCAATGTGGATGGGTATATCGGTTGCGGTAGTGCGGTACGCGACATGGCACAAAGCACGATGTTGCTGAAGATCAAAGCGCCAACACTGGTTCTATCTGGTCGCCATGACCCTGCTTGTACGGTAGATCAAGGTATTGTGCTGAATCGTCTCATTGATGGATCGCAGATGGTTATTATTGAAGACGCAGCGCATTTATCAAATATTGAGCAGCCAACAAGATTTAACCAGGCAGTGCGAGCGTTTATTGATTCAGTGGATGATCGCCTTTAAGTATTAATCAAGATGTATTTCTAATGATGTAGTGATAACTAAAAAGGTTCCAAATGGCCGATTTATCTGTAGATCAAATTAAAGCAATTCGTACGAATGTATTAGGTGCAGCGGCAAAAGTTCCAGGCGCCCTCATCGGGCTTGGTGTTTTGTTCATCATTCTTGGCATGATTGGTGTTGCTGGTCAGGTTCTCTTTTCTTTAATCTCTGTCAATGTTCTCGGCATCTTCTTATTTGCGGGCGGCGTACTGCAGGGTGCCCATGCATTTAAATCTACTGGCTGGAAGAGTGTCAGTGTTCAGCTCGTTTTTGCTGTTTTATATATTGGCGCTGCAATCTATGTATGGGCGTTTCCAATTCCAGCGCTAGAGGCAATTACTTTGTGGTTAGCTGCAATCTTCTTTATCACTGGCTTCTTGCGTTTGGTTTCAGCATTTCAGCATCGTCATTTTGCTGAGTGGTTCTGGCTTGCCCTATCCGCGGCGATTTCTATATTGATGGGTGTACTCATCATGAATAGTTTCCCATCATCAAGTTTATGGTTGCCAGGACTCTTAATTGCGATTGAATTGTTGCTTCAGGGTTGGTCATTATTGTTCTTGGGCTTTGCAGCTAAGTCTTTAACAAAATAATTCGCTCAGTCATTCACTAAGTCATTCACTTCATCCTTAATAAAAAAGAGTAGTTGTCATGGCAATGAAAAAAACCGATCTCTATAAGAACTTGGCCTTGACCACTGCTCAACGGATGAAGAATGCTGCCAAGACTCCTAAGCCTGGCGCAGCTGAAGCGCATGCTAAAACCAAAAAAGAGCTAGCAGAGGCAAACCCGATGCTAGCTTCTTTGATGGGTAAGAGCAAAGCAAAGAAAAAGTAATGGTAGTCGCGCTTAGTAATAGTCATGCTTGAGCAACTGCGATTTAGCGCTAATGCGCTGACCCTCATATTTCTTCTGCAATCAAGTCAAGCTTGGTCGCAAATTGCACCGCCCCTGAACTACGATCAAAAACTCAATGACATGGTAGTCAATGCCACGCGTTCTGGCACTCAATTAGATCAAATGTCGCTGAATACGACGATCCTCACTAAAGAAGTCTTGGAGTCATCTCCAGATCAAACAATTGATCAGGTGCTCAAGAATGTGCCAGGTGTGTTTTTAAATGATGTGCCTTATTACCAAAAAGATCCTACAGGCCAAAGTATTAACGTTCGTGGTTTAGGTTACGGTCGCACTCTAGTATTAATTGATGGATTGCCTGCAAATGATGCCTTCTATGGAACGGTACAGTGGAACTTAGTGCCGATGTCTTCGATTGAATCGGTTGAGTTTGTGCGCGGTGGTGTTTCTAGCTTATATGGCAACTACGGTATGGGTGGTGTGATTAATATCAACACTAAAACACCTAAAAATAGTTCTCAAGAAGTATCTGCCAGTATTGGTTCGTTTGCGACGGGTAATGTTGCCGCCTCTAAAGATCTCGTTGTTTCAGATGCGATGCAAATGCGTTTTTCTGCCGATTACTTTTCCAGTGAAGGCTTTCAGAACTACGCTACGATTTCCCCCGGGTCACCTAGCAATATTAAAAATGGCATGGGTACCGATGCGGTCAAGAATTCCAATATCCGTCTCCAAAATTACTTTAAGCCTACGCAAGATACCAATGCGTTCCTGAGATTGGGCTATAGCACGATGGCGGATCTCAGTAATAACTACGCCATTGCCCCAAATTTGATTCAGACGGCAGATGTGGCAGGTGGCTCAACCACCAATCTTGACGTGAATAAAAAAGTTCAGGTGAATGTCTACTATCAAAATACGAACTTTTATAAGCAAACGGCCAATAACTTAACGGCAGCACCTTATAAGCCTTATATCAATGCCAATTACACCGATCCCTACTCAACGGTTGGCGCATCAGCTCAATACACGCATGATTTAAAGGTTGCTGGAATTGATCAATACATTATTGGCATTGATGCCAGAAATATCTCGGCATCTAATCAAACCAATACCCTCAGTAGTGCTGGTGCTGTCAATTCTGTGAGCTACGCACAGGGCCAACAAAATTTTTATGGCCTCTTAGGTCAAATTAAATCGAGTGCAAGCACGATTCCACTCGAAGCAACTTTAGGTGCCCGAGTCGATGCTTGGAATAGTCAAACACCGACTTCATACAATGCGGGCGCCAATGGTTCGAACCCTGTCTATCAGGGAGTGCCGAATCAAAGTAAGACCCAGCTCAGCCCAACCTTAGGCTTGTTATATAAAGCAAACAAAAATTGGGATTTGCGGAGCGCTGCATATCAAGCCTTTCATGCGCCTAGTATGAATAACACATTGCGTAGTTACGGCAATTCAGTTAGTGGATATTCTTTTGCGAATCCAAATTTAACCCCCGAAACGATGACGGGCTACGAAGTAGGAACAGATTACCGTTGGAAGAGTGGCTTCGCTCAGCTCACTGCTTTTAATAACTATATTCAAAATGCGATTGCTAGTTACAAAATTACCAGCGCTAATTCAGCGTATGCCTATAGTCTTTGTAGTGCTAACGGTATAGCTACTGGCACTTCCACAGGTTGTTATATTCCTGCAGGCTCAGCCTATACCAATGTCAGTTACTACACGAACCAACAAAATCTTTTAAGTCGCGGTATTGAGTTGCAGTATCACCATGATGTCAATGCGCAATGGGCTTTGGATGGTGGTTATTCCTATACACGTACTGTATTGACGTGGACTGCGACGACCGACCCAACTAACGCACAAGTTGGCGGTGTACCGATGAATATGGCCAATGCGGCGATTACCTATTACCCAGTACCGCAAGCAAGTCTGACAACCACCGTGCGTTATGTAGGCAACTCTTGGATGGCAACAGGTACTTTACCTGTGCCAGCTTATGCAATTGTTGGCCTTAAGGCTAACTATCAAGTTACCCCTCAGGCATCAGTTTTTGCATCTGTCGTGAACTTATTAAATCGCCAATACGTCACCTTCAATATTGCTTCCCAGGCTTCCTCATATCAGGCGGGCATGCCCCAGGCAGTCACTGTTGGTGCACGCATTACCTTCTAAGTCTTAGTTATATAGGGCATTACCCTAGAAAATGGGCTAGCCCCCTGAGTAAAAGAGTGCTTAAATAGTGCAGAAGTCAAAATAAATACTAAGAAATATGAAATATGGGAGATTTAAATGAACGCAATGAATAAGCCGGCGATGAATAAACTCATCCCACTGGCAGCCGCTTTATTGGCATCCTCACTAATCGGTTTGCAAGGTTGCTCTACTAATACTGCTGCTGTTGCTGAGGCTCCTAAGCCGGCAGCTGCACCAGCGCCAGCATGGAAGCAGGGCATGGGTGCAGATATGTCCACCTCTAAGCTTGCGCCATTGGCTGGCAAGATGACTGCTACCCCAGCAAATGAAATTCCACTCAATACATTGAAATTGCCGCCGGGCTTCAAGATTGAAGTCTATGCAACTGGCATTCCTGGCGCTCGTGAAATGGCTATGGGTGATAACGGAAAGATTTACATCGGTACCCGTGCAATTGGTCGTGTCTATGAAGTTAGCGATAACGGCAAAGAGCGTACCAGCCGAGTTGTAGTGGATAAGTTGGTGCAGCCTTCAGGTGTTGCCTATAAAAATGGATCGCTCTATGTGATGGCGATTGATAAAGTCTTACGCTACGACGGCATTGGCAAAAATCCCAATGTGGCACCAGTCGATCTAACATCTAAGTTCAATTTGCCACCAGAGCAACATCACAACTGGAAATATTTAGCTTTCGGGCCGGATGGTAAGTTGTATGTACCTTTTGGCGCGCCTTGCAATATTTGCGAACTGCCGACACCTGAATATGCTCAGATCCGTCGCTATAACGCAGATGGATCAGGCATGGAAGTATTAGCCACCGGCGTTAGAAATACCCAAGGCTTTGATTGGCATCCCGTTACCAAACAACTCTGGTTTACAAACCACGGCCGCGATTGGATGGGGGATGACAAGCCGAATGACACTCTGAATATCCTCGCCAAAAAAGGTGAAAACTTTGGCTTCCCTTATTGTCATGAAGGCAATATGCCTGATGACAAAATCATTAAGCCAAATGCTTGTGAGGGTGTCACTAAACCTGTTGCCTTATTAGGTGCTCATGCCGCTGCAATGGGTATTAAGTTCTATACCGGCAATATGTTCCCTGCTGAATATAAAAATGTGGCATTTATTGCTCGTAAAGGTTCATGGAACCGCAACATCAAGTCTGGCTATGACGTTGTGACGGTCAAAGCAGATGCTGATGGCAAGAATGCCAAGATCACACCATTCATTACCGGCTTTATGAATCCTGCTGATCAATCATTCTGGGGTCGCCCTACATTCTTCATGCAATTGCCCGATGGCTCTATGTTGCTGACGGATGAGCAGTTGGGTGCTATTTATAGAATTACCTACAAGAAATAAACATTGATATAGAACGTATTGGCTTTAATGAGATTGGTAAAAATAGCGGCGTTACTCTCGGGGGTTTATCTCTCGATAGTTGCGCCGCTTTCTTATGGGCAAGACATGAGTGCCAAGTTGGCTGTCTGTGGCGCTTGCCATGGCGCCGATGGCAATTCCACGATGGCAGGTACCCCATCGCTAGCGGGTCAACCTAAGATATTCCTGGAAAACAACCTCATCATGATTCGGGAAGGCATTCGGGATATTCCTGTGATGAAGGGCCAATTGGATGGCTTGAGCGATCCTCAAATTATTGCTCTCGCAAAGTTTTATTCTGCACAAACACTCAAGCCAATGCCAGGTAAGCGTGATGAAGCTTTATATGAGAGAGGGCAACTCCTTTCAAAACAAGCGCTTTGTGGCACATGCCATTTGCCTGATTACGTGGGGCGTGAGCAAATGCCCCGTCTAGCAGGGCAGCGCGAAGATTACTTGCTCCATACCATGCGTCAATTTCGGAATAATCAAGCAACTGGGCGCGACACGATCATGGCGGCCTCCTTGTATGGTATGAACGATGATGACCTTAGGGCTATCGCCCAGTACTTATCCCAATTAAAATAAGATTTTTATCGCTGCATCAAAAGATTCGACTTAAGCTGGTTTAAGCGAATACTCGATGAGTCGCCTTTTTAAGTAGATCACTTCATTGCAAGTCAAAAACCATTTTTTATTAATTGATTTCCTCAAGGTCTTTGCGGCTCTTTTAATTATTCTTCACCATCTGTCGAGCTACGGCCAGATCGCTGAGGATGCACGCGTTGTATTGCCAGGACTAATGACTTGGTTGTTTGAGTATGGGCGCTATGCGGTCCAGATCTTCTTGGTCATGGCGGGTTACTTAGCGGCACAGTCATTAAGTCGCTACGCCAATGCTCCATTTAGCGCTCAAGGTTTATTGAAAGTTATCCTGAATCGTTATTTGCGTTTGTTCGGCCCCTACGCTGTTGCGTTGTTATTTACCATTGCCTGCGCCTATGTTGCGCGCTTTTGGGTGAATGATGAATTCGTGGGTGAATCTGAAACCCTGGCTCAATTTATAGCGCATCTCTTTTTGATCCAAGGCATCCTAGGGTTAGATTCTATTTCTGCGGGCGCCTGGTACATTGCGATTGATTGGCAGTTGTATTCTGTCCTCGCTATTTTGCTGATCTCTTTTCCGCGCTATCAATCTGTGATCTGGATTATTAGCATCCTAGCAGTGAGCTCATTACTATTCTTTAATCGCTCCGGAAATTATGAGGCTTACTTTATTTACTTCATTGGCTCATACGGACTTGGAGTGCTGGCCTATCTGGCCAAGTGCTTTGACAATCAAAGTGTTAATCGATTAGTCAAATTTTCACTGACTCTGATTGGCATCATTATTTTGATTTCTTCGTTTCAACACTTATGGCTCAGAAATATCTTGGCTTGGTCAGTTGCAGTCGCCTTGCTGTTCTGGGGTGATCAAACCTATCCCAATCAGACTAATCAAGGAATCCTCAAAGCCATTGCCTGGGCAAGCCCTCGCTCTTATTGCGCTTTCTTAATTCACTTTGCATTCATCTTGTTGGCCAACACGGTATATATCGCTTGCAACTTGCATCAACACGAGAGTGGGGCGCTGGCAATAACCATGATGTTTGCGGTAGTGGTGCTTAGTACGATTGCGGCAAACTATTTGTATCGATGGATTGAAGTACCATCGATGAAACTCAAAATCTAAGCTTTACAAGCCCATCTCTTTTAAGACGCGAAAAATTTCGCGATAAGCTTTGGGCGGCTTATTTTGTTCTTTTTCTCTGCGCGCATTACGAATGAGGGTGCGCATATTCTGAATATCCATATCGGGATATTGCTCAATCATTTTGGTGAAGGTTTCATCATTGGCGATAAGTCGATCACGATAGCTTTCTAGGAAATGCAGCTTTGCAGTTTCTGCTTTGCTCACACCTTGAATGGCATCGAGACGTTTTTGGATTGCTTCAAGCTCTTCTTCATCTAAAAAGCGCATCAGCTTACCCAGATATTGCTTGTGGCGACGAATCGCTTCAAAGCTCTTAATCTTGTTGGTCTCAGCAATCGCTGTTTTAATCGCTTCATCCAGTGGAATGGTTTTGAGGGCATCGCTACTCAAAGCGGCCAAGACTTCCGCCAATTTCTGGCGTTCAGTCATCTGACGCTTTAACTCCGACTTGCTTGGACCTTCGTCTTCCTCAGCAAGCTTGGGAGTGCGGTTTTTCTCATTAATGTGCATGTGACTATTTTAGACGGGTATTGGACTTTCACTATTCTTTGCTGATTTTCTGTTTCAGTAGTCTCAGATCGTTGCTTGAAAATAACTGGCTTCTTCCAATGATTAATCTAGGCTTTAATCTTCCAGTTTGAACATACCTTCGTAAGGTGGGAAGTGATATCTCTAAATATTCTGCAGCCTCTTCTGCCGAAAAGGATGCTTCTCTTAGATGTCCAAATACTTGCTCATGCGTATAGTTCATTTTTTAATTTTACGCGGTGCTTAGAAATGAGTTTTAGTAAATAATAGCTACTATTGAGATAAAGGTTATTTCCATAAGTTATGACTCAAGCAAATACTTACGACTACATCATTATTGGGGCAGGCAGTGCTGGCTGTATGTTGGCTAAGCGTTTAACTGAAAACCCTCAAAAGAAGGTTTTGTTGATTGAAGCCGGCAAGAACGACAACTACATCTGGATTCATATTCCAGTGGGTTACCTCTACTGCATTGATAACCCCAGAGCAGATTGGCGCTTTAAGACCGTTGCTGAAAAAGGCCTCAATGGTCGCTCATTACTTTATCCCCGCGGTCGCGTGCTCGGTGGTTGCTCATCGATTAACGGCATGATCTATATGCGTGGTCAAGCGGGTGATTATGAATCTTGGGTGCAAGCAACAGGTGATGATGCATGGTCTTGGGAAAATGCCCTCAAGCGCTACAAAGAGTTTGAGGATTATCACAGCGACGCCAATCAATGGCATGGCAAAGGTGGTGAGTGGACAGTATCTAAGCAGCGCTTGCGTTGGCCCATCATGGATCGGTTTAAAGATGCTGCAGTTGAAGCGGGTATTCCAGCATCGGATGACTTCAATTGTGGTGATAACTTTGGCGTAGGTTACTTTGATGTGAGTCAGCGTAAAGGTTGGAGACTCAATACTTCAAAGGCTTTCTTAAAAGATGCCGCCAAGCGTAGCAATCTAACAGTGCTGACTGAAGCGATTGTGACCAAACTGAAAATCGATCCAGACACTAAAAATTGTGCTGGTGTTGAGTATCGCAAGAACGGTGCCACGAATGAAGCATTGATCAATGCAAGTGGTGAAGTTATTTTGAGTGCAGGCGCTATTGGTAGCGTACAAATCTTAGAGCGCTCTGGCATTGGCGCTGCTGCACATTTAAGCAAACTCGGTATCCCAGTGATTGCTGATTTACCAGGTGTTGGTGAAAATCTTCAAGATCATCTGCAGTTGCGTATGGTCTATAAAGTAAATGGCATTAAAACACTGAACACTAAAGCCAATTCTCTATTTGGCAAGGTGATGATTGGTTTGGAATATCTCTTTAAGCGCTCGGGCCCCATGTCGATGGCGCCTTCCCAGCTTGGCGCGTTTGCCTATACTTCTCCGGAGCAAAAGAGCGCCAACGTGGAATATCACGTGCAACCTTTGTCTCTTGAAAGGTTTGGTGAGGACCTGCATTCCTTCAATGCATTTACTGCCAGTGTGTGCAACTTACGACCCACATCGCGCGGTAGTGTGCATATCACCTCGACTGATCCTGAAGCGCCTCCAGCAATTCATCCGAATTACTTATCGACCGATGAGGATCGCAAAGTAGCAGCAGAGTCTTTGCGTTTAACGCGCAATATTGTGAAGCAGTCTGCGCTTGCCCCATATGCGCCGGAAGAATACAAGCCAGGGATACAGCATCAAAGTGATGCAGAGTTAATTAAAGCGGCTGGTGATATCGGCACAACGATTTTTCACCCGGTCGGTACTTGCAAGATGGGGCGTGATGATGACCCAATGGCAGTGCTTGATTCACAGTTGCGAGTTCGGGGCATTCATCATTTACGAGTTGTTGATGCTTCTGCTATGCCAACGATTACCTCCGGCAATACTGCGGCACCCACCATGATGATGGCTCAGCGCGTGGCGGAATTGCTCACGCGTGAATAGTTCACTCAATCAAGAATGCAAGCAAATAAACAAGCAACTGAGTAAGCAACTGAGTTACCAGTTACCAATCAGCCATTTGTTACTAGCGCTGGCGATTGTGGCGGTCTGGGGTACTAACTTTGTGGTGATCAAAGTCTCCTTAGAGAGTTTTCCGCCATTTTTATTTGCTGCCCTGCGTTATCTATTTGCTTTTTTGCCAGCAGCATTCTTTTTGCCAAGGCCAAAAGTATCTTGGATCAATCTCTGTGTCTATGGTTTGGCGGTAGGGGTAGGTCAGTTCGGAATGTTGTATTTTGCGATTGATGGCAATATTTCCCCAGGCTTAGCTTCCTTGGTCGTTCAGACCCAAGTATTTTTTACTATCGGCTTTGCCATGATTTTTGCTAAAGAAAGTCTTAAGCTCTATCAGGTCATCGCTGTAGCAGTGGCCATCACTGGTCTCGGAATTATTGCAGTGCACACAGATGCGACTACTACCTTCCTAGGTTTGGCTTTAGTCGTTTTTGCTGGCTTTTCTTGGGGTATTGCCAATACAGTCAGTCGCCGTGCCAGTGCAATCAATATGCTTTCCTATGTGGTTTGGGCCAGTATCTTTGCTATTCCTCCACTGTTTTTGATCTCCTGGGTCTTTGAGGGGGGTTGGGTGTCAATGAGCACTTCACTGGCTTCGGCACCAATAGGTGCTTGGCTTGGGGTTCTATGGCAGTCTTGGGGAAATACGCTATTTGGCTTTGGTGCCTGGGCTTGGTTGCTTTCCAAGCACCCTGCAGCAGTTGTAGTCCCTGCAGGATTATTGGTACCCATTTTTGGCATGGGTGCGGCAACTTATTTCTTAAGTGAACCGCTGCCGCTATGGAAGATCTTGGCTGCGGGGTTAGTGATTACTGGCTTAGTGGTTAATTTATTTTGGCCGAGCATCGCAGAGCAGCTCAAACACCGTTTTTCTTGAGGCATTTATTGCCTCCTGGGGCTAGTGTAAAACCCTAATAGAACTCTCTTTTTTTGCCCTTGCATTGACTGTAAGATAGCTATTCGTTATCTGTTGTACCTATAAAAAAGTATTTATTTAATTAGCATTTTTTAGTCATGGAGACTTTATGAATATTCGTCATCACATTTTTGCAGTAGCTGCTGCTGCAATTCTCGCAACAGGCGCTAACGCTGCCGATATCAAAGTAGGCGTTGCAGGTCCATTTACTGGTGGTTCATCCTCAATGGGCGTCAGTATGCGTGACGGTGTTCGCCTTGCTGCAAAAGAAATTAATGCTGCTGGTGGTATCAATGGCAACAAGATTGTATTGGTCGAGCGTGACGATGAAGCGAAAAACGAGCGTGGCGTGCAAATTGCGCAAGAGTTGATCAACAATGAAAAAGTGGTAGCAACTTTAGGCTACATTAACACTGGTGTTGCATTGGCTTCACAACGTTTCTATCAAGATGCCAAGATTCCAGTATTGAATAACGTTGCTACTGGTACATTGATTACCAAGCAATTCCCTAATGCTCCCGAAAACTATGTTTTCCGTAACGCTGCAGCTGACAATATTCAAGCGCCAATGATTGCTAAAGAAGCAGTTGAGAAGCGTGGCTTGAAGAAAGTAGCGATTTTGGCTGACTCTACAAACTACGGCCAATTGGGTCGTGAGGACTTGGAGAAGGCATTGAAGGGTTATGGCGTAACTCCAGTGGCAACTGAAAAGTTCAACATTGGTGACGTTGATATGACTGCACAATTGCTCAAGGCAAAAAATGCTGGCGCTGAAGTGATTTTGACCTACGCAATTGGACCTGAGTTGGCACAAATCGCTAACGGTATGGCGAAATTGGGTTGGAAAAAACCAATGATCGGTAGCTGGACTCTGTCTATGGCTAGCTTCATTGACACTGCTGGTAAGAATGGTAACGGCGCAACTATGCCAGAAACTTTCATTCAGAACCCTCCAACAACACCTAAACGTAAAGCATTCGTTGACTCTTACTTAAAAGAGTTCAAGCCAAAGAATGGCATCATCGCCTCACCAGTTTCTGCTGCCCAAGGTTACGATTCTGTATACCTCTTGGCTGCAGCGATCAAGCAAGCTAACAGCACTGAAGGACCAAAGATCTTGGCAGCATTGCAAGACCTCAAGTCTCCAGTTGATGGTGTTGTGATTACTTACAACAAGCCATTCTCTGCAAATGATCACGAAGCTATCAAGGCTAAAGACGTTGTCATGGGTGTAGTTGAGAACGGTCGTGTTGAGTTCCTGAATGCTGAGGATGCAACTGCTAAGAAGAAGTAATTCAGCTTCAATCTGCAGGCAATAAGTTATTTTGCACTGCAACATATAGTAAAGCAAAACGCCGCCCAAAAAGCGGCGTTTTGCTTACAATGTCGGATTCGTCAATAAAACAGTTTTAAATATTTAGGCCAAAAAATGGACATGTTTGCACAAATCCTCTCAAGCGGTATCGCTGTGGGGATGATCTATGCGGTAATCGCTTTCGGTTTCCAGCTAACTTTTGCCACCTCCGGCACATTGAACTTCGGACAAGGTGAGGCCCTAATGTTGGGCGCACTGGTCGGTTTGACTTGTGTGGATACCTTTGGAATGAACTATTGGGTGATGATCCCAGTGGTATGTTTATTCGGCATGATTCAAGGTGGCTTCGTTGAGATGATCGGCGTGCGCCCCGCAATCAAAATTAAATCTGAGTTTGGTTGGATTATGTCGACGATCGCGCTCGGTATTATTTTCAAGAACGTGGCTGAAAATATTTGGGGCCGTGATGCATTGCCATTTCCATCACCATTGCCAATGGAGCCAATGAATTTCTTGGGTGCAAATATTCTCCCCATGGAAATCTTAGTGGTGGTTGGTGCTTTAGTGATGATGTTATTGGTTGAGTTCTTTAACCGTAAAACTATTTACGGTAAAGCAGTCGTTGCGACGGCAAACGATCGTGATGCTGCAGGCTTGATGGGTATTAATACCAGTCAAGTGATTACCTTCTCTTATGCACTTTCTTCTTTGACAGCAGCCTTTGCTGGTGTATTGATTGCGCCCTTAACGCTGACTGGTGCAACTATGGGCGGCGCCTTAGGTTTGAAAGCTTTCGCTGTAGCGATTATTGGCGGTCTTTCTAGTGGCCTTGGCATTATTGTGGGTGGTTTGATTTTGGGTATTGTCGAAACAGCTACCGGTTTTTATATCTCTACTGGATACAAAGACGTACCAGGTTTGATTTTGTTATTGCTCGTGTTGGCATACAAACCATCTGGTCTCTTCGGCAAATCTGCAATTAAGAAAGTTTAATGATGAAATTGAAGTCTCTATTACCGCTATTAATTGCGATTGCGGCACTTTTTGCCCTGCCCTTATTTGTTCACAACCCTTATTACATTCACTTAGTTGAAACCATTCTGATCTACACCATCTTGTTATATGGTTTGGATATCGTGGTGGGTTATGTGGGTCAGGTTTCCCTGGGTCACGCGGCGCTTTTCGGCATTGGCTCTTACACTGCCGGTGTCTTGTACTTCCACTTTGGTTGGACCATTTGGGGCACTCTACCTGCCTCTATCGTGGTGACCTCCATCTTTGGCGGTATCTTGGCGTTACCAGCCCTGAAGGTAATCGGCCCTTACTTAGCGATGGTGACCTTGGCTTTTGGAACCATTGCGCAGATTCTGATTAATGAGATGACTTGGATGACTGAAGGCCCATTAGGCATCAAGATTCCGAAGCCTGATTTAATGGGCGTACCGATGACCAAGGCGGAGTATTTCTGGATGGTAGGCATCATCCTCATCATCTCCATGATCATAGTAGATCGCTTTGTCAAATCTCAAGTTGGCCGTGCATTCGAGGCTTTACGTGATAGCCCAATCGCTTGTGACTGTATGGGCGTATCTGTATACCGCTTTAAAGTGATTGCATTTGTGATCAGCGCTGGCTTTGCTGGTTTAGCTGGTTGCTTGTACGCTTATTCTGAGCAATATATTTCACCGAATACTTACAACAACGAACTAGCTGTTTTATTCTTGCTTGGCATCATTATGGGTGGACGCAAGTCACGCCTAGGTGCATTGATTGGCGCAGCGATTATTGTGCTCTTGCCAAAACTCTTAGACGATATCAACCTGTTCCGTATTGTTGCCTCCATCATCGCTATCGTAGTGGTGGTCGGTGCTGGTATGGCCTTATCTAAGAAGGTCACCACACCAAGACGTGTAGCGATTCCGATTGCAGGTGTGGTTGGTCTGGCAGCATTCTCATTCTGGCTCAACACCATCTCTGACTGGCGCCTCAGTATTTTCGGTTTCATGATTTTGCTCGTGGTGTATTACTTGCAAAACGGTATCGTAGGTTTTGCGAAGAGCTTCTACCAATCCATTGTCGGTAAAGCTAAAACTACTCGCGGTGGTGATGCTGAAGTAGTTGACGACTCCGTTAGCTTTATTAGTGCAATTGGCAATCAAAATGCTGGTACTGAGCTCCTCAAGGTGGACTCCATCTTGATGCAGTTCGGTGGCTTGAAGGCCTTGAACAATGTTGATCTCAGCGTTAAACGCGGCACGATTCATGGCTTGATCGGTCCAAACGGTTCCGGTAAGAGCACGATGATGAACGTATTGACTGGTATCTACACGCCGACTGCTGGTAACGTTTTGTATGCTGGCGAGACAGTGGTTGGTAAGACTTCTTCTGACATTGCGCTCTCCGGTATTGCGCGTACCTTCCAAAACGTTCAGCTTTTTGGCGAGATGACTGCGATCCAAAATATTTTGGTTGGTTTGCATCACACCTTCAAGTCGAACATGGTAGAAATTGCTTTGAATCTGCCACGTTACAAACGGGAAGAAGCAGAAGCCCACGCTCGCGCCTTAGCGCTTCTCAAATTTGTTGGGTTGGATGATTTAGCGAATGAAGAGGCACGTAACTTGCCATACGGTAAGCAACGTTTGCTCGAGATCGCTCGTGCATTGGCACTTGACCCAGAGTTGCTCCTTTTGGATGAGCCAGCCGCAGGTTTGACTGCTCCAGATATCAAAGAACTCTTGCGCATTATTCGTAAGATTCGCGATAACGGCATTACATTCATTCTGATCGAACACCATATGGACGTGGTGATGTCAGTTTGCGATACCGTTTCTGTCTTGGACTTTGGTCAGAAGATTGCAGAAGGTAAGCCAGCTGAAGTTCAGGCAGACGAGAAGGTGATTCATGCCTACTTGGGTACTTAATCACTAGAACAATATTGAATCGGTAAATACCATGTTATCTATTAAGAATCTTGAAGCAGGCTACGGCAAAGTCAAAGTCCTCCACGGCATCAATATTGATGTTCCTAAAGGACAAGTGATCACTTTGATCGGCTCTAACGGCGCAGGCAAAACAACTACGATGCGTGCCATCACTGGCATGATTAAGCCAACGGGCGGTGAAGTTACCTTGGGTGGCGAAAAAATTGACGGTTACGACTCTCATAAAATCGCTCGCTTAGGTTTGGCGCATAGCCCGGAAGGTCGTCGTGTATTCACAACCATGTCAGTGACTGACAATTTATTGCTTGGCGCATTTCCACGCTTTACTGGAAGCCGTCCAAAGGGTGACATTAAGAATGACTTAGAAAAGTCACTCGAAATGTTCCCACGTCTCAAAGAGCGTCGCAATCAATTGGCTGGTACTTTGTCTGGCGGTGAGCAACAGATGCTAGCAATGGCCCGTGCCGTGATGCTCAATCCAGAGATCATTCTCTTGGATGAGCCATCCATGGGTCTAGCACCAATTTTGGTTGAGGAAGTATTTAAGATCATCTCCAATCTCAAATCACAGGGTGTCACGATGTTGTTGGTGGAGCAGTTTGCCGCCGCAGCTTTGAATGTTGCTGACTATGGCTACGTATTAGAGAACGGTAAGATTGCTACTCATGGACCTGCCGCTAAGCTCAAAGATGATCCAGCTGTGAAAGCAGCCTACTTGGGTGGTGCAGGCGGTCACTAAGTAAGCCTCCTTTAGTAAATGAAAAAGCCCTTAGATTTAAGGGCTTTTTCTTTTGGAACAAGGATTACTAGGCTCCGGAAATCAGTTTGATTGCTTCTCGAATCAACAGGGCGCGATAGCCCATATAAATGCCCACCAAGGTAAATCCAAATAAGAAGAGCTTGGGTATCAGAGCACCTTCGAGTACTAATTCGCTATTGAGTAGGCTAATCGCAACAGCAAAAAAGAAGATCGCGCCCAAACCCAGCACAATCCAGTTCTCATGATGTCGCACTTGCTGGGTTTGATTGGCATAAGCTAGAACCTGAAAAGTATTGTCTTTGGGGTAGCCCGAAACAATCATGCTGTCACCATCGGCAATGGCCATCGGAGTCGAAAACTTAGCTTCAATTGCTTTATCACCCAAGTCAAATTTAGAAATAAAGAAGCGCTTGTAATACACCGAGGAATGATCGTGGGTAGGCTTCTCGGGATTCACATATTCCAAGAGCTCATGATTGAGATTGCTCACTGTGCCCGATATGGCGCTGATCGAGGTGGATAAGAAATTGCTGGGTTTGGTAACAGACATCAGCAGGGCTCCTAGAAGGCTAAAGATCAGTATATAGAGAAGTGAGAGCCGTGGATGTTTCATAGGCTACTCAGACCTTTGATCGTGAGGCTTACTGCCACACCAAAAACCATGATGGCAAAAACCTGTTGCAGTTTAGGCCCGCTCAGTTTTTTACTGATAGCTAGGCCTAAGAGAAGGCCACCCAATGCTCCAATAGAAAAAGGGGCTGCCACAATAAAATTAAAGCCACCAGTTGCCGCAGAGAAGACCACACTACCGCCGGAGATAAGGGCTTGTACACCGAGTGAAGTTGCGATGATCGATTGTGCAGATAAATTGGTATAGCGCTTTAATGCTGGGATGATGATGAAGCCACCACCCACACCAAGAAGTCCCGATAGGAGACCGGCTAATCCGCCGGTGAGAGCAAGCGCTTTAGCGCAGGGTACATTCCAATAGAGCTTTCCGATAGCAGGATCTATTAAACAAGGCGGAGCTTTTCTTGGAGGGTCGGGGATACCTAAAGTCTTTTTTCGAGCTTGTCGATATTGATTCAAGGCAGAGTAAAAGAGGGCACCGCTAAAAATAAGTAATAGAGGACCATTTGGGATGCGGCTTGCGATCCAAAATCCAGCAGGAGCTAATGCAACTCCAAAGATTGCCATGAAGATGGCAGCTTTGTAACGTAACAGTTTATTTTTCAGCCCCAGTAATGCACCCACGCTAGCGGCGAGTGCAATCGCTGCAAGAGAGATTGGGCTGGCGTCCACCATATTCAAGTGAAGCGCAAAAACGAGCAGGGGCACTGACAAAATCCCCCCACCGGCACCGGTAAGGCCCATTAATAAACCCACTATGAGACCCAAAAAGGGGCTGAGGAGTATTGAGTCGTCCATTGCTAATTATTTTATATTAAGATAATATATAAATATATATATTAATTGCTTACTTCAACAGTGAAGATAAAGTATTCAAGAAAGGCTATTGTGAATCAAAACCCCCGTGCCGACGTAAAAGCGTTTTTTGATCCAGAGACTTGGACTTTTACCTATGTAGTCTTCTCAGGCAAAGGCAGCCCATGCGTAGTCATCGATTCGGTCCTCAATTACGATCCTAAGTCGGGAAGAACTTCTACTCGATCTGCGGATGAGGTAATTACATTTATACAAGCTGAACAATTGCAGTTGTCATGGATTTTGGAAACTCATGCCCATGCCGATCATCTTACGGCTGCCCCTTACTTTCAAAAAATATTGGGTGGGAAGATCGTCATTGGTAATCACATCACCAATGTGCAAAATGTTTTTAAAGGAATTTTCAATCTGGATGAACAATTCTCCATTGATGGATCCCAATTTGATTACCTATTAAAAGAAGATGAATCCTTGGCTTTTGGAAATCTTTCATTAAAGGCGCTTTACGTTCCTGGCCACACTCCTGCTTGTATGGCCTATGAAATCGGAGATGCGTTATTTGTTGGGGATACTCTCTTTATGCCTGATGTTGGCACCGCACGGTGTGACTTTCCTGGAGGCAGTGCTCAGACTTTGTACAGGTCTATTCAAAAGATACTGTCTTACCCTGATGAAACCAAGCTATACATGTGCCATGACTATCCACCAACGGATCGTCCTGTCGCGTATTACACAACCGTAGGAGAGGAGAAAAAGTCCAATATTCATGTTCACGCTGGCATCAGCGAGGATGACTTTATTCAAATGCGGAATAAACGTGATGCCACTCTGGATATGCCAAACCTCATATTGCCCTCTATTCAGATCAATATCCGCGCAGGGCATCTGCCTGAGCCTGAAGCCAATGGCAATTCCTACTTAAAAATCCCTCTGAATATGCTTTGATATGGCAATTAGTAAATCTGAACTTAAAAAAATGCAGGCATCTGCAAGTGATGCATGCAAGTTAATGAAAGTCCTATCAAACAGTGATCGCATGATGTTGTTATGCGAGATCGGGCAAGGCGAAAAATGCGTTAGTGAGCTTGAGCTTGCTCTCGATCTGCATCAGCCAACACTATCGCAGCAGTTAACCGTATTGCGTAAAGAGAAGTTAGTAAAGACGCGCAGAGAGGGTAAACAAATTTACTATTCTCTAGATAGTGAAATTGCTGTAGCTGTCATGGGCCTCCTCTATAAGCACTATTGCAAAAGATAGTAGCCCTCGCAACGAGGTGTATGCTGGTTAGTAATCTTTGGCTTATCTTTAGTACGACTGGAATCTGATGATGAGTATGACCCACTACATGCAGTTATTGGCCGATAACCAGCCATGGAATCTCATGATTTTTATGGCAATCCCAATCGTGCTGGCTGAGACTTTAGCTATCACCGAACTTTATATTCTGTTTACCCGGAAATTTCAGGGGGCGATATGGAATTTGAATCGATTTTCCGGAACGGCAGTCGGAATTTACTTTATTGGCATCATCATCTATCTGATGACTGCTGCTGTAATACCGATTACCAAATCGGGTGAGTGGAGAACAGTGATTGATGTTATTGCAGTCGGCTCTTATCTCATCGGCGGACTGCCTTTGATCTGGATCGCCCTGCAAGAGTTTGGTTTGGTGAATAAGCAATTAAACCAAGAGGGTAAATTAAAAGTTCATGCAATCTGTGTTGCATTATTTTTAGTATTTGGCCACGTTGCAATGATCAGTGGCATGCTAGACCCTGGCTTGCTTGGGTATCAAAGTACTGCGCATCCAATAATTATGCCTACCGATCACGCACATTAATTGTATGCAGTAAAAAAATAACAAAGAACGCTAGGCCAATCATCCAATGGAGATTGACTAAGGTATCTCGAATACCTTCGGGGCCGTAATATAGCAAAGCCCCTGTAATGATTAATGATGCTAGAAAACCCAGTTGACCTAAGCCGCTGAGCCATTTTCGTTTGGACTTCAGGCCTGCCTTAAGGTGAAAGGGTAGAACCGATCCTAGTGCCAACATCGCCAACATCGCTGCAACTCCATGTAATGCCAATATATTATGTGAGCCAAAAATGGACCTCTGTATCTGGAACTCATGGCCTACTAAGTAAACGCTTCCACTAAGCGAACAACTCAAAATCCCAAGCATTACGAACCATTTCTGCCACTGGGGCATCTTTCCTAAGCGAGTCATATGGCAATTTGAATCGCTTGCGCTGAAAACTTCGCAAAGCAAGGGTGATGAGCTTGATTTGAGATCGCCAGTACTTTAGTCAGGGCATCTGCATAGACGCATTCCTTGGCAACGATTGAATAGGAGCCTGATGATTCAAGGTAGCCATCAGATTCATCTACCAAAGGATTAATAAGATGGCTAACTTGCCCATCTCTTTTGGAGAAGTAGAGACTACTGGTAGCTAGAGCAGCATTTTGCAGGGTGCCAATTTCTAGTAGTTCTGAGGGATTCTTGGGGTTGCGAATATGGATGGGTATAGGGCTATCTCCGAATACCCTCAAGTCACCCCCTGCATTGACTAAGCCAGAGCTCACGCCTTCGGAGATCAGAATCTTGACAGCCATATCAACCGCAAACCCCTTGGCGATGCCACCAAGGTCGAGGCAGACTGGCCGAGAAGAAGTAATTAGTTCTGGCGTCAGAAAACAAATATCTTCGATACCGCCAAGATTGTGATTGGTGAAGTCAATATGACGAGGCAGAAGTCCGGCAGCAACGAGGCGATGGCCAATGCCACAGTTAAATAGGCCGCGTGAATGACGATGAATTTGTTTTGCAATCCGGAGGACTTGTGCAGTCCAAGGGTGAATATCTATCGCCTTGCTATGGGCATAACGGTTGATGTGATTGAGCTCGGTATTTGCTTGATGAAAACCCATTAATTCTTGGATCTTTTCAATGGCAGTAAATGCACGATCTATTACCCTTTGATCATCATCTTGATCTATGGTGATTTCAACAAAGGTTCCAAGAAGCGGCTTGCAGCGCGTGATCATACAATGCTCATTTCGATTTGGTTGGAATATTCTTCAATGCCAAGTCGTAGAGCACGGTGATACGTTTGACGCCATCAGTAAGGTGCTTGCAAGAGAGGGTAGCCCCACCAATATTCTGAATATCTTGATTAAGCTTGATGGGGTCGTTAATAGTTTTACCAAAAAATTGTTTGCGCCACTGTACTTCTGCAACTTCATAACCATAAGACTCAACGTATTCCAATACTTCAATACCCAAGATACTTCCCTTGGCATTCAGGGCAACGGCGTAGGTAATCATCTCGTGCTTACCTACAACCTCATCAACAATGAACCATCCACCATCGGATGTTCTCCAGATGCGCTCCCCTTGAAAAGGATGACGGATGCTCGAGGCCACCCGCATCCTTTCTTGTAAATCATCGGTAATGATGATGGGCGACTTACTCATCAATTTATTCGGAAATAGTATTTGCTGGGCTTGCTCAATAGAGACGTAAATTTTTGCTTGTACAAAGATTGGCGTCGTTAATAGGGCCAACCCAGCTAATGCATATAGATTTGGTTTCCAATGAATCATGTGCAATCTTTATTAGTTCAGGGGGAAGCCAACCTTGAGGATGTATTCATTGACTGAGTGGCTATCCCATACGCGGGCATTGGAGCATTCCGCTTCACCACCACCCATACAAGTGCCACCGGCTAATTGATAGCGCCACGCACCAGTAACCCACCAGTCTTTAGCTGCGTAGTGTAAGTTTGGGCCAACAAAAGTTGCGCGTTGTACTTGATTGCGTAAATTCAGTTCTGAATAGTCATTATGAAAGCGCGCTTCAACACCAGCAGACCACTTGGGCGCAAAGCGATAGCTAGCACCTACTAAGATATCTAGCATCGACTCTGGTACGTTACCATTTTCAATAAACTTCAAACGCTCATTAGCGACTACTACGTTACTGGCCAAAATTAAGCGGTCATCAATGAAGTTGGACTGTAGCAATAGTCGGGCTTCAATCTCATCTTTGTTTCTGCCCCAGGTAGGCTCTAAATAAAGTCCGATACCTACAGGTGAGGTCACTGGATTAGTAATGCGATAAATAGCCTCTAAAGATCCGCCTTCAATGCCGCTCTTCCTGTAAGCGGTGGATGGATCGTGTGAGGAGGGAACTCCGTAACCACCTGTACAGGTTGGCGCATCGCCGCAGGCCTCAGGATTGGTGTAGTTTTGATTGGCGCTGGTGGAGTAAGAGTTGATATAACCGGCTAGTTGTAAATCATTTGTGAGTCCATACTCAAGCTCTGTTCGTGCAGTCCATGCATCGTAAGTGCCTGCTGCTTGTGTTTGATTGAGCTGCACCCGCTGCTCAAATTCCCACTTCCCTTTGGGTTGCAGGTCTAAGGTATAGATCCAGCCAAATGCACCTTCACCCGCATGGGCTAGTGAGAAATGAAGGGTAGCAGCGAGGACTAGGCTAAAGGCTATCAGTTTTTGAATGGTCAATTTCATGGTTTTGTGAGAGTGGGTTGATAAAGTTAAATGAGAATGGTTCTCAATATAACACTAAATGAGAATGATTCTCAAATAGGAAAAAGACTATTTTTCAATAAATGGTGAGTTTTGTGGGGGAATATGTTTTCCCTTGTAAGATTTCTCTTCAATGAACTCCCAAGCACTTGAAAAACTCGTACTCATGAAGATGCCCTATGGCAAGCATGCTGGGCGAGCTTTGGCAGACTTGCCAGGAAATTACTTAGCGTGGTTCGCGCGCGAGGGATTTCCTAAGGGGGAATTAGGTGAGTTACTTGAGTTGATGCATACGCTTGACCACAACGGATTGCGCGGCTTACTAGCCCCTATTCAGCGGGCTCATGGCTTACAAGCTAAATCAAAACTACTTTGAGCGGACGATTGCGATCACGCGATTGCGTTCGTATGTCACGCTGGGTGAATCTGGTGGACTGCTTTGGGTAAGGCTAACTTTGAGAGATGTTCTCGATGTAATTTGTGTAGCAATCTTGTTAGCTAATTCACCATTGCGATCGTATTGAATCTGAACACTCGCAACTTTTCCATCTTGGATGCCTGATATCAGCGTATTAACCTTGTCTACCGAGTAATCATCAAAAAATATTGGATACCACCCACCCGCCAAAGGCTTTTCTGGCTTGGGCTCTGAGGTATTGGGCTTGTTGGACAAGGCGCTCGGCTTCACAGGTAGTTGAAAATCAATCCCTGTCTTGGCTATTAGCTCTGCATAAGTAATGGGTGGCGACATCTGAGCATCGTTACTGTTTTCAATCCAGTATGCCCACGCATCATTTTTACTGGGGTCATATACCAACTTAAATAAATGGCTTGGAATGGTGACATGACTTCTACCGATACTTCCTTGGCTTCCAGTGGAGCCGGTAAAAACATAAACATCTCCAGTAGCTCTTTTGACATAGAGCCTAGTAGGTTCTTCAACATTCTTTGCCCAAATACCCTGATTGTTTTGCCTTGCCTGCGGCATCATGTTGGCCAAGGAGAATGACTGTGCCATAGCTCTCTCATTGCTCATATCTCCGGCGGGGGCGTTGTGCCCACGATCAAAGCCACTGCCACGGTAGTCTGAGTGTAAAGATCGCTCTGCAAACGGCAGCCTTGCTTCTTCATAAAACTGATTGCTTCTGCGAGGATGTGGGGCCAGTAGCTGCTCGCGGTTGAGCTTCTCTACTGTATAGATTGGTTTTTTGTCCCTGGGTGAATAGAGGACTGCAAAGCTATCAAAGCAAAGATCACGTCCCACTTGAGTGGTAACCGGCACTTGTTGGTTGGGAAAAAGGTCTTTACATTCCTCAAAGAGGGCAAAAGCTGAGAGCGGGCTTAGGAGTAAAGCCAGCGAGATTAGGTGCGCAATGAGTTTAGGTGGAAGCTTCATCTTCTGTAAGTGTAGGGGCTGACTTATCGATGCCGCCACACTTTAAAAAAACATCCAGCGTTTCCATTCTTGGATTGGCTCCTCAGTTAGCTCTTGAGGGAATAGAAAAATCCCCTTGAGAGGCCTTAAGAAATGACCAAATCTCCTCGGGCCCCTTGAAAAATCATGCCTTGCAGTATTTCTTGTCTGGCACTACCGGTAGAAATTTCAGGAGATCAAAATACTAGATGTATGGTTTTTGATGGAAATTTTTCCTTCCAAATAGAAAAAAAGTCGAAATTTAGGGAATTTTTTACAGAATGAAATTAGTGCTCCCTAACATCAGTAAGTAATTGATTTATATAATTTTTATTGGAATGATTTGGTCCTTATGAGGGATCTCCCGTATTTCAAGACCTAAAAGTTATTGAAACCTAGTTCTTTATTCTTGACTTGATATAAGAACCTTTTTAGGATGACCCATGTTTTTTATATATTGCGCTGCAACATAAACCAGATTCAAGGTTTTGGAGTGTCGCAACAAAATGAATGAATAAATGTTTATCAAACAATTTGAGTGAGATGCAGGATAAGCAGCCAGCAATGTTGGCCGCTAAAAATCTGCTAGCCCACGCTATGGCTCCGGTGTATCGAGTTATCAATGGCTTGCTCGTTGTGACCGTATTCATGGTGGTTGGTCTTTGGCTGTCTGGCAATGGAACCAATGCAGGTGCTTTTGATCTTGCCCGTATCTTGGTGCCAGATGAAGCGCGGCATATTGTGTGGAGTAATGGCTTTAGCATGCTCGATCAATACAAGACTGCTAATGAAAGTTCTAGCACCCCAGTTTCTGAAACTGATATTGCGAGCGTCATTTATCCCAAGCCATCTGCTGGTAACTCTGGTTTAAGTAGTGCAAAACAGCAAACTATTGCCCTATTGATGCCTTCTGTAGCCCAGGTGCAGGTGAAGTCGATCTCCCATTTAGCGGACCGGATTCCGGCTGCCAAGATCGATCCTCAGGCTTTAGATAGTAATTTGATGGGCTCGATTCAGAATCAGCGCGCAGTAGCCGACTTCTTTGAAAAGAAATACAGTCTCGATCGCGCCAAGATTGAAGAATATGTTTCCAAAACGATTTTGATTGCTAAAGAAGTCAATATTGATCCTGTCTTGTTATTGGCAGTGATTTCCGTTGAGTCAAACTTCAATCCCAATACCAAGAGTCATGCTGGCGCAGAAGGCTTGATGCAAGTGATGACTTCAGTTCACCGTGATAAATATGCCTTGTATGGCGGTACTCAAGAGGCCGTCAAGCCTGAAGTGAATATTCGTGTCGGCGCTTATATTTTGAAGTACCTCATTGCTACTGCAGGTTCTTTGCGTAATGGGCTGAAGTTTTATGTAGGTGCAGCTAATGCGGAGGATGACGGGGGTTATACCGATAAGGTGATGGCTGAGCGTAATCGTTTGATTAGCCTTTGCCAGAATCGTTCAACTAATCGTTTAACCCTGAATGGTAAGAACGTACGTTCTTAATTAAAGAAGTGACCCATTATAAAAGCCACCCTAGGGTGGCTTTTGTTTGTACTGAGGAATGCTGATACGAGTGCTTAATTCACTCCATGCAATTCCACATCAAATACCAGTGTTGCATTGGGCGGAATCACACCGCCTGCACCTCTTGCGCCATAACCCATCTCAGAAGGGATGATTAAGGTGCGCTTGCCACCAACCTTCATACCAGCAACACCCTGGTCCCAGCCTTTAATGACATGACCTGCCCCCAGAGGAAAGCTAAAGAGCTGGCCGCGATCGAGTGAGCTATCAAATTTCTGACCCTTATGGCCTGGGGCATTCTCGTCATAGAGCCAGCCGGTGTAATGCACATCAACGTGGTTGCCAGCAGTAGCTTCTTTGCCGTCGCCAACTACGGTATCGATTTTTTTGAGTTCGGTCATGATTTTTCCTATTGGGTACAAATTGACTGGCTAGTATATTCTGAGCTCTAGATTCTGACTGCAAGCGTAACGAAAGCCCAATGACATGAGTAATTACTGGCCCAATTCTGCATATCAAACATTGTTACCAAGCCCTGATGGGCAATTATTGGTAACAGATGATTTTTTGCGGACGTATTTGCAAAGACCTGAGCTGAGCCTCGTGCCCGAATCCTGCGCTGCTGAAAAAGCGCTTCATCAGCGTCTTGCTGAAAGCCCTCGGGCAAGCATTACTGAGCAAGAGATTGCCGCAATGGCTGATGAGGACATCCAGGAAAACTATCGAGTCTGGTTGCGTTATCGAGCACGTCTACTTGCAGCAAGTTCTTTAGAAGGCTTTTACATGAGCTTGTTTAAGGGTGATGGTGTAGATGTGCCGCCCTTATTTGTGATACAGCTCGCGCAGATCTTTGTTCGTCATATCCTGGGTGAAGCGGCGCATCCATTAGAAGTGCGTATGGCCGAGATCTTTTTTAGAACTCAAAAAATCACCGTTCTAGAAGACAGTATTGTCATGGCCGCCGATGAAGAGGTTGTCGCTCGTAATGCACAGGCTGGCGAGTCCGGAAATATCATGGACTTGCTTAAAGGTAAATCGATGCTGACCAAATCAGCAGATCTAGATGTCTTATACGAAGACAATGCCAGTGAATATTGGGCGCGCAATGAAGATTTTGATTTTGCTATTCAACTCAATTTTGGTCATGAGCCTATCAATCATTTTTGTCGCGTACTAGAAAAGTGGATTAAACACTTTTTAGGCGTAGCTGTCCGCATTACCCCCATGCAGCAAATTAGCGATCCTAAATGGTCCTGGCATGTGGGCTTAGATGCAGCGGCAACCGATATATTGAATAAGCTTTACAACAAAGAGCTGCTAGAGGCAGACGAGCTTGAGAAAGTCATTTGTCTATTTCGTTTGGACTTTATTGATGAGGCAGCGGTCACTAAGGTGCAGCAAGGCAAGCCAGTTTATCTAGCGATCGCGATGAATGATCAACAGCAATTAAAGCTCAAGCCGCAAAACTTGCTATTTAACTTGCCGCTAGCAAGAGTTTCTTAAGCGATCGATTGCTTCTTGTTCTGGGCTGAAAGCCACAGAAGCGCAAGTGCAGTAATGATGACTGGAATGAGTGAGCCCATATTGAGGATATTCCACCCCTGAGAGGTGACAAGGGCGCCTGATCCAAAAGAAGTAAAGGCCATCGTCCCAAAGACAAAGAAGTTAATCGATGCTTGTGCTTTGTCTCGCTCATTGGGTTTGTAGGCCGTCATTGCCAAAGAGGTTGAGCCAGTAAATAAAAAGTTCCAGCCAACGCCGAGCAGGAAAAGGGCGATTAAAAATTGATGCAGATCTGCTCCCGTTAAGGCAATCAGGATGCAGATAAAGTTTAGGATAACTCCAAGCCCCATAATTTTGAGGGCGCCAAAACGTTGAATCAAAGTGCCCGTAAAAAATCCTGGGGCAAACATCCCGATGACATGCCACTCCAATACCAATGCCGTGTCAGAAAACGGTAGACCGCAAATTTGCATGGCCAATGGTGTAGCCGCCATCAATAAATTCATCACGCCGTAACCGAGCGCTGCACCAATGACCGCAACCATGAACACGGGCTGTTGGAGAATCGTCTTTAGGGGGCGCCCATCCGAAAGGGCATGTTGCGTTTTGAATTCTGCAGGGAAGTGAATGAATTGCATCACCACGATTCCGATTAAGCCAGCGATCGAAAGTGTGAGGTAGGCACCCAAAAAAGCAGTGTCAAACAGGTTGCGCGTCCAGGAGGCAAGATTGGGTCCAATCACCGCCCCCAAGATACCGCCAGCCAAAACCCAAGATACTGCTTTGTCGCGTTGACTTGTCTCAGTCAACTCTGCTGCTGCAAAACGGTAAAGCTGACCATTGGCGCTGTAGTAGCCGGCAATAAAAGTGCCCGTCACGAGGAGCCAGAAGTTTCGACTCACAGCTGCATAGGCGCATAACAAGGCGGATAAGACCGCTACTAGCAATCCCAACTGGAAAGAAATCTTTCTACCAAAACGGTTTTGAGATTTTGCAACGATAGAGGTAGAAAAGGCCGCACCAACAACATAGCCCATAACGGGTAGGGTGGCCATCCAACTGGCCGGGGCTAAGCTCAACCCTACGAGACCATTAATGGCAATAAAGGTGACGTTATTAGTCAGGAATAGACCCTGGCAAAGAATCAGCAAGACGAGGTTTTTATTGAGTAAGGGGTGCTTGCTAGTCATGTCATGCAGTTTACGGGCAATTAAGGGCTTTGGCTGTCTTGGTGGATTCCCTTAAATTCAGCCTCAGAGGAGGCTTTGGGGTGCAAAACCTCCATTTTTGCTACCCCCAATGATTTAAAATCGAAGACTCGCCTCATTGGCAATGAGTCAGCTAAAAGCGGCTTGCAAAATGCGGATATGAGAGTGGCAGGGTAAAAACCTGGCTCTGTAAATTTATCAATATCGAGGAAAAGTTAATGGCTTCAGAGAAATCAAAGATTATTTACACACTGACAGACGAGGCACCATTTTTGGCGACCTGCGCGTTTCTACCAATCATCCGTACTTTTACAGCGCCAGCTGGAGTGGAAGTGATAGAAAGCGATATTTCTGTGGCTGGACGTATCTTGGCTGAGTTCTCCGATTGCCTAACTGCCGAGCAAAAAGTTCCTGATAATTTGGCTGCGCTTGGCAAGATGACCTTAATGCCTGACGCTAACATTATTAAGCTACCCAACATTAGCGCTTCTGTTCCTCAGTTACTCGCAGCGATTAAAGAATTGCAAGACAAGGGATACAAGATCCCCAATTTTCCTGAAGATCCGAAGACGGATGATGAAAAGGCGATTCGTGCTCGTTACTCCAAATGTTTAGGTAGTTCTGTAAATCCAGTATTGCGTGAAGGTAACTCCGATCGTCGTGCCCCGAATGCGGTTAAGCGTTATGCTCGCAAAAATCCACACTCGATGGGCGAGTGGAGTCAAGCCTCCCGCACTCACGTATCACACATGCATGGCGGTGATTTCTATGCTGGTGAAAAGTCAATGACCATGACTAAGGCCTGCGATGTGAAGATGGACCTGGTGACCAAGAGTGGCAAAAATATTGTGCTTAAATCAAAAGTCTCTTTATTGGCTGGTGAAATTATCGACAGCATGTATATGAGCAAAAAAGCATTGTGCGAGTTCTATGAAAAAGAAATCGAAGATGCTTATAAGACTGGCATGATGTTGTCTTTGCACGTCAAGGCCACCATGATGAAGGTCTCTCACCCGATCGTCTTTGGTCACGCAGTCAGAATTTTCTATAAAGATGCGTTTGCTAAACATGGCAAGCTATTTGATGAGCTAGGCGTCAATGTCAATAACGGCATGAGCAGTCTGTACGAAAAGATCAAGACCTTGCCAGAATCGAAGCGTGAAGAAATCATTCAAGATTTGCACGCTTGTCACGAGCACCGCCCAGCTTTGGCGATGGTGGACTCTGCTAAAGGCATTACCAATCTTCACTCTCCAAGCGATGTGATTGTGGATGCCTCTATGCCAGCCATGATTCGTGTTGGCGGCAAGATGTGGGGTGCAGATGGTCGTTTGCACGACACTAAAGCGGTGATTCCAGAAAGTACCTTTGCCCGTATTTATCAAGAAATTATCAATTTCTGTAAGACTCATGGCAACTTTGATCCAACGACGATGGGTACGGTGCCTAACGTCGGATTGATGGCTCAACAGGCTGAAGAGTATGGCTCACACGACAAGACTTTTGAAATCCCAGAAGCAGGAGTAGCCCGTATCGTTGCAGATGACGGTACCGTATTGCTTGAGCAGAATGTGGAAGAGGGTGATATTTGGCGTATGTGCCAAGTCAAAGATGCACCAATTCGTGACTGGGTGAAGTTGGCAGTCAATCGTGCGCGCCTCTCCAATACTCCAGCAGTATTCTGGTTGGATGAGTACCGTCCCCACGAAGCTGAGTTAATCAAGAAGGTCAACACCTATCTCAAGGATTACGATCTCACGGGCGTGGATATCCAAATCATGTCTCAAACCCGTGCGATGCGTTACACCTTAGAGCGTGTGATTCGTGGCAAAGACACCATTTCTGTTACCGGTAACATCTTGCGCGACTACCTGACCGACTTGTTCCCGATTATGGAATTGGGTACTAGCGCGAAGATGTTGTCCATCGTGCCTTTGATGGCTGGTGGCGGTTTATTCGAAACAGGTGCTGGTGGCTCTGCTCCTAAGCACGTTCAGCAACTCGTAGAAGAAAACCATCTACGCTGGGATTCACTAGGTGAATTTTTAGCTTTGGGTGTATCGCTCGAAGACATTGGCGACAAGACTGGCAACCCTAAAGTGAAGATCTTGGCCCGCACCTTGGATGATGCGACCGGCAAATTGTTAGATAACAACAAGTCTCCTTCACCGCGAACTGGCGAGTTGGATAACCGTGGTAGCCAGTTCTACCTAGCGATGTACTGGGCCCAAGCCTTAGCTGCCCAAACGGAAGATAAAGAACTGCAAGCTTACTTCGCGCCTTTAGCTAAAGCTTTGGCTGAAAATGAGCAAAAGATTACTGAAGAATTCAAGGCAGTTCAAGGTAAGCCTGCTGATATTGGTGGTTACTATGTAGTTGACCCTGAAAAGTGCACAGCCGTCATGCGTCCAAGTGCGACCTTCAATGCAGCGCTCAAAGCAGCTAGCGCTTAATAGGTATAAGCGATAAGAATCTAATTTTTAAGATTCGGTTTAAGATAAAAAGGCAAACTCTCGGGTTTGCTTTTTTATCGCCATCCATTTTTCGATAGTCTTCATGCCAAAACCAAAAGACCTTGTTGAGTTAACTTATCTAAGCGAGGCCGTCTCTGATATGTCCTTCTTGGGTCTGATGCGCCTATTGGAATCAGCCCGTGCGTTCAATCTACGACATGGTATTACTGGCATCTTGTTTTATGACAACCAGCAATTTGGACAGGCCATTGAGGGCGAGCGTGCCAATGTCATGAAAGTATGGAAGCGTATTCAGGAAGATAAGCGCCATCATCGCATTGAGCTACTGGAAATTCGGGAAGTCGCAGAGCGTAGTTTTCCTGAGTGGCTACTCCGCTTTTATGGCGGAGAAACTTTGGTTAAGGATTATCCCGTCTTGGCCGGCATGGTTGGTGGCCTGGATAAGCATAGCCTTCTATTGCTTAATAAGATGCGTGAGGCCCAGGTTTAATCTGTGGTCTGAGCAACAAATCCATATCAGTAGCAAAATAGCTCTATTACTTTGATGGAGCATGCCATGGGCTTTATTGATAAATCAATTCTTTCTAGTGATATCACACCCCAAACCGTTTTTGAGAATCGTCGCGCTTTAATCAAGGCTGCTGCTGCCGGCAGTTTTGGTGCGGCGCTAGCCCCTTGGTTTTCAAGGCAAGCGCTTGCCTCCACTCCCGATAAATTGGCTGCAACGCTCAATTCTGCTTACAGCGTTAAAGATGAAGCTACACCTTATAAATATGTAACGAGTTACAACAACTTTTATGAGTTCGGTACAGATAAATCAGATCCTGTTGCTTATGCAGGTAGCTTGCAAACACGGCCTTGGACGATTTCGGTTGAAGGTTTGGTGAAAAAACCCATAACACTGGATATAGATGCCTTATTAAAACTGGCCCCAATGGAAGAGCGCATTTATCGTATGCGTTGTGTCGAGGGTTGGTCGATGGTGATTCCTTGGGATGGATATTCTTTATCAAAACTCATTAACAAAGTTGAGCCTCTAGGTTCGGCCAAGTTTGTAGAATTTATTTCGCTGGCTGACCGTAAACAAATGCCGGGAATCAGTAGCAATATTATTGAGTGGCCCTATCGCGAGGGTTTGCGGATGGATGAGGCCATGAATCCGCTTACACTGCTTACTTTTGGCTTATATGGCGAAGTATTGCCAAAACAAAATGGGGCACCTGTGCGAATTGTGGTGCCTTGGAAATATGGCTTCAAGAGTGCAAAGTCAATTGTCAAAATTCGGTTTACCGAAGACATGCCCAAGACGAGTTGGAGTCAATTTGATGCTCGTGAATATGGTTTCTATTCCAATGTAAACCCACAGGTGGATCATCCGCGCTGGAGTCAGGCTACAGAGCGGCGAATTGGCGACGCTAAGGGTATGTTTGCGCCCAAGATCAAGACTCAAATGTTTAATGGTTATGCTGACCAAGTAGCCAGTATGTACGCTGGTATGGATTTAAAGAAGTACTATTAATAGATGAATCTAATTTACTCATCAGTTTTTAGCACTTTTCTTTTTCTATTCAGCACATCTGTCTTTAGTCAGGCTGCTGATACTCCAGTAAAAACCATTTCATCCCTAGATGTTCCGCGTTACTTGGGGACTTGGTATGAGATTGCTAAATTTCCAAACTGGTTTCAAAGAAAGTGTCTGAGCAATACCCAGGCGGTCTATTCAGTGAGAGCAGATGGCAATTTAAAGGTACTCAATAGTTGCAAAGGAGCTGATGGCGAGACCTCACAGGCCGAGGGTACCGCGAGACAAATTGGCGCAAAAGATTCTCCAAAGCTGGAGGTGCGTTTTGCTCCTGCGTGGCTTGGATTTTTACCAATGGTTTGGGGTGATTACTGGGTAATCGATTTAGACTCCCAATATCAATTAGCTGCGGTGAGCGATCCTAGGCGAGAATATCTCTGGATACTCTCTAGAACACCGCAGCTTGATCAGAAAGTCTATGAAGAATTACTCCAGCGGCTTCAAGCTCAGCAATTTAATGTGCAAAAGCTTGAATTGACTCCGCAGGCTAGTAAATAAATAAAGTTCTAGAGTTAAGTTCTTCTGCCAGGCTCTGGTAGTGGCACCATCACTGCTTGACCAGGAGCGCTACAGCCTTGATCACAGCAACGGCCCGGCTGTTTATTTTTGGTAATTGCGCGCTCTTGATTGCTGGTCAATACCCCGCGATCCAATAAGCGCTCTACCAATTCCACTTTATTACCGATTGGATATTGGCGATAGATCTCTTTTTTCATGGCTGCAGGCGATCCACCACCGTGCAGACTAATCACGGAATACCAACCACCTTGATACGAAGCTGTCAGATCTTCAATGAAGCGGGCTACTTCAATACGCTTATCGTAGGGGACTGCTGGATTAGCGCGCAATACCTCTGCTAGAGTGGCAGCCGTTGCTGGGTTGTGATCTTCATCAGGGCCAGGTAGCGCTACGATGAGACCTCCCGATACTTCATGCGCCAGGCGATGCATGTCATAAATTTGTGTAGCTAGTAATAGTTTGCCAATATTAGAGAACACAGGCTCAGGCATAAACGATTTACTGTGAGGATCTTGTGTGCCATAGACGCTGGCAGCAACGCCACAGGCATAAAACCCCTCGGTAATTTTGATGAGCTCAACCATGGGATCACGCAAGTTAGATTTAGTTTCTGGATCAAATCCATTGGCTTCACACATCAAGGCGCCAGCACCAATCAAGAGATCTCCAAAGCCCGCTCTTGCTGCAATACAGCTGTGACGATGATGAGTGGCGTAGCTATAAGTCAGCACGCTAGAGTGTTCCCACTCGCCCGCATAAAATACGCGCTCCCAAGGCACAAATACTTTATCGAAAATCACCACACCAGTCGATTGCCCGTATTTACTGGAAAACAGCGGCTTGCCATGTTCCACTTTATCGCCTGGGCGCCCAGCGGGGCGGGCAACAATGGTGATGCCTTTGGCATCGATAGGGACTGCACAGCAGATTGCAAAGGCGGCATCTTCTTTGCTCATATTCCGGCCCGGCATCACTAAAAACTCATGCATATAGGGTGCACCAGTCACAATGGCTTTAGTTCCTGAAATGACCACACCTTTTGCATCTTGTGAGACCACATGAACATAGGTGTCGGGGTTTGCTTGTTCATGTGGTCTACGTGATCTATCACCTTTAGCATCAGTCATGGCAATGCCAAGTGATAAATCGTTTTGCTGAACGTGTGAAAGATATTCTGCAAACTTTGCGCGATGCTCATTGCTTCCACGCGCATCATCAATATGTGCTGATACTTGGCCGATAGCATTTAATGCATCATGCGCCAAATAGCGTTGAGCACAGCCTGTTTCTTGGCACAGTACCCGTATTGCTTCTAATTTATTAAGGAGATCACCTGAGGATTGGTTGATGTGCAGCATGCGAGGTACTTGCACACCATTTTGATCTGCGAGCATTAAGGGCGCTAATGCGGGATCGTGCACCATATCGTAGGTCACCCCCAGGGCTTGTACGCCCGGTCTTAAAGAGGGCTCATCAGCCACCGACTCTACAAGACGACCATCAACATATACCGTCGGTTTTAAGGCGCGCAAGGACTCTTGATAGTCTTTGCTGGTCATGAATGGAGTAGTGTTTTGGCTCATAGAAGTCCTGGGGCTGAATATTGGTGATAGCTGAAATCATACACAATAATTGAACACTGTTCAATTATTGCTACAGTTGTATAATTAACCCATGAATCAAGCCATTGCATCCCCTCGAGACCTTCGTCAGCAGGCCCTAGCCGATGCCAAGCGCAAGCATATTTTGAGTGCCGCAACATCGGTATTTATTGAGTTTGGTTTGGAGGCAGTCAGCATGCGTGAGATTGCTAAGCGTGCTGGCTATACCGCAGGCGCAATCTACAGTTACTTTGCTAATAAAGAAGAGATTTATGGCGCCTTACTGGCGGAATCACTTGAGCGCTTGAATGAGTTTGTCAGTGCTGCAGCTGAAAAAAGTACAAGCTCAAAAGGCAATGCATTTGAAGAGTTGCGTCAGAGTGCTTTGGCGTTTTATCGCTTCTATCGAGACAACCCACGAGACTTAGATTTGGGCTTCTATCTCTTTCAAGGGTTGAAGCCACGCGGGTTAGGGAATGAATGGGACCAAGCGCTCAATACACGTTTAAGAGATGCCATGCGCCCTCAGGAAATGGCTCTGCGCAATTTGGCTTGCAATGCTAAAGAGGTAGACTCTGAATTGACAGCCATATTTGCCCATATTGTTGGGGTGTTACTACTAAATCATACGGGTCGTATCCGAATGTTTGGCAAGGGCGCGGATGAATTAATGGCGCACTATTTGGATAACTTAGCACTTCGCCTGCCTAAGAAAAAATAACTGAATAATTTTCTACATCATGATCAATCAAGCCACCAGCATTCTTGTTTTAGTTGACTATCAAACTCGCTTAATGCCGAGCATTCATGAGGGAGAGGGTACTATTGCTTCAGCACTATTTTTAGCTAAGGTAGCACAAGTTTTAGAGATTCCAATTTTGGGGACTGAGCAAAACCCAGAGGGTCTTGGGCCCAATGATGAGCGCATTAAACAGTTCTGTAGTCAAACACTTGTAAAGCATTCTTTTAATGCTGCTGCGGATGGTTTGGTTGATTCGATTAAAGCCATTAACCCGAAAATTTCACAGATCGTATTGGCTGGTTGTGAAGCGCACGTTTGCTTGATGCAAACGGCTTTGGGTTTATTGGATGCGGGCTATGAGCTTGCACTTGTCGCTGAGGCTAGTGGCAGCAGATTGCCACAAGATAAACAGTTAGCTCTAGATCGTTTAGCTCGGCAGGGGGTTGCTTTACTCGGTGCTGAAATGCTGGCATTTGAATGGCTCAAGACTTCTGAGCATCCCCAGTTTAAAAATATTTTGCAGTTGATTAAAAACAGAACCTAAATGGGTGAATAATTCATCCATACATCATTTAAGAAAATAAAGAGGCAATATGGAACATACCGTTTTAGTTACTGGTGCTACTGCTGGATTTGGCGAAGCAACCGCTCGTCGATTTTTGGCTCATGGGCACAAGGTCATTGCAGTAGGTAGAAGAACTGAGCGTTTAGAGGCACTCAAAGCATCTTTGCCGGCAGATCAACAAAAGAAGTTACTCACTTTAGCGGTGGATGTTTGTGACAGCGCCAAAGTAGATACATTGGCGAGTACTCTACCTGTTGACTTTGCCAATGTCACGGTCTTGGTCAATAACGCCGGCTTGGCTTTGGGTCTAGAGCCTGCCCATAAAGCGTTCTTGAGTGATTGGGATCGCATGATAGATACCAATATCAAGGGTCTAGTTCATATGAGTCGCGCATTTTTACCCGGTATGGTTGAGCGTAAGTGTGGTCACGTCATTAATATCGGCTCGGTTGCAGCAAACTACCCATACCCTGGTGGCAATGTATATGGCGGTACCAAAGCATTTGTAAAGCAATTTAGTTTGAACTTACGCGCTGATTTAATTGGCACCCCACTTCGTGTGACCTGCGTTGAGCCTGGCATGTGCGCTGGAACAGAATTTTCAAACGTGCGCTTTAAGGGTGATAACGATAAAGCCGGCAAGGTTTATACAGGCGTAAAGGCTTTAAGTGCTGATGATGTTGCAGAGGCGATTTATTGGTCAGCTACTTTACCAAGCCATATGAACATCAATGTGCTTGAACTCATGCCAATTCAGCAGGCATTTAGTCCCTTCAATATTCACCGCGGAGAGCTCTAAGATTTTTTGTCTTGGTCTTTCCAGCGGTAAAACTGGGGATAGATGCGCATTACAACCGGGCCGTTAAAGTCCCAGGATTTACAAGTGCCCAGATAGAGTGGTGGCTTGTTTTCATCAGGATCAAATAGCGCCCTTGGTATCGATTGAAAGGCGGCTGTTGCCAAGCTGTTGAGTAATTCGCGCAAATGGGTGCAACCAGCAATCCCGCCTAAATGGGTTTGGATGGTCTTGCGCCAACCCTTGCCTAAGCGCTCACCGATCAGTCCTTCCATGGGAGGAATTGCTTGAGGGCATTCAGGGTGCGGATGACCAATCATGCTGACTTCGATATCTTTAATGACAAGATCATCATTCAATGTGAGACGCACCCACATGTCATGAAAAGCTTCACCAGGTTGCCAAGTCGTTGCACCAGTGACAAATGGTGTTGCCTTGTAATCCTTGAGGTGGCCTTCAATATCCCATAGGCCATCTTCCCTTGCAAATCCTTGAAAGGTAATTTCTCGAGTGTGTAATGGTGTGCGTGGTTTTGGATCGGGAAGCATAGGGAGGATTCAAATCAAATGGATACTCTCATGATAATGAATTCCTGACGGCGAAGCCTGTAAAGTAGTAGTGCTCTGTAGTATTCTCTGCTGCATATGGCAAAACCGATTTCCCTTGAAAAGATCCTCTTTAGCCAAGGTTTTGGCACGCGGCGCTATTGCGCTGACTTGGTCTATGCTGACCTCGTGAAGGTCAACTGCGTGATGGCAGAAGATCCCGAGGAACGTATTTCTACTGAAGGTCTCATACTGAATGTAGAGGGCAAGGACTGGGAGTATCACGAAAAAGCGTATATCGCTTTTCATAAGCCACCCAATTATGAGTGCTCTCATAAGACTACTCATCACCCCAGCGTCTATAGTTTATTGCCAGCCCCTTTTGTTGAGCGAGGTCTGCAATGTGTAGGGCGCCTAGACTATGACACGACAGGTTTGTTATTAATCTCTGATGATGGTCAGTTCATTCATAAAATGACGACACCCAAAAAGAATATTGGCAAAGTGTATGAGATCACAACTCCAGAGACGATTACACAATCTCAAATAGAGCATCTGATGAATGGTGTAATGTTGGATGATGATCCAAAACCATGCTACGCGACTGCATGCAAGCAACTGTCTGATCATCTCTTAGCAATGACGATTGTGGAAGGTCGCTATCATCAGGTAAAACGCATGATGGCTGCTGTGGGTAATCATGTTGCCAAGTTACATCGGACTGAAATCGGCGCATATGTCATGCCTGCAGATCTTGCTGAAGGTCAATGGCGCTGGTTGTATGCAGAGGATTTAAAGCGCCTATCGCAAAGTGTGGAGACTAAATGAGCTATCAGGCTTTACCAAAAGACTTTGATCTAAAGAGAGTAATTCCGCTTTGGACTCTTGAGCCTTCGGGTATTCAAATTCGGCGGGAGTTTGTTTTTAAAGACTTCCAGCAGGCGTTTGCCTTCATGACCTTATGTGCCCAATACGCCGAAGAAATTGATCATCATCCAGATTGGATGAATACTTGGAATAAGGTTGTCGTGCATCTGAGCACGCACTCAGCAAAAGCCTTGACTGAGTTAGATATACAAATGGCAAAAACAATGGATGCTTTTGCCTTGCAAGTGGAGTCTTAAAGGCTAGTGCTCTTCGCCTTCATGATCTTCTTCGTTCAGACTCATCAAAATCGTGGCCAATAAGCCATAAACCACTTCAGTAGCGATCATCCCGTCTTCATCTAATTCATCAATCAGGTCGTTGAGACAATCCTCCGTTGGCTCATTGAGTAGCGTCATGGCGCACTCACACCCATAGTCAAAATCTTCGTCGTTTTGGGATTGATTTTCGTTTGTCATAAATGTCCTTAATTGAGGTCTCAGGATAGCAAATTCCGCCTAGCTTCGATAGCAGTAAATACCTCTGGAGGGGGTGATTTCACCATTTGGTAAAAATTGATGTGCACCCGCAAAAAGACAATAATGATTTATAGTGATTTGAAAATAAAACAGAGGAGGCAGCATGCAGTTAAATATCAATGGACAAACCCAGAATATCGACGTAGAGCCTAATATGCCCTTGCTGTGGGCAATCCGAGAGGTCGTAGGGCTGACAGGTACAAAGTATGGTTGTGGAGTCGCTCAGTGTGGCGCCTGCACTGTCTATATGAATGGTGAACCTGTGCGTTCATGTTCGATTCCCGTATCTGCTGTTGGTGCTGCCAAGATCACAACCATTGAATCTCTCTCCAAAGACAATACTCATCCAGTTCAAAAAGCCTGGATTGCACTGGATGTTCCACAATGTGGATATTGCCAGTCTGGCCAAGTCATGGCAGCTGCAGCGCTACTGAAGAGAATTCCAAAACCTACGGATGCAGATATCGATAACGCAATGTCCAATATTTGCCGTTGTGGTACCTATCAAAAAATCCGAGATGGTATTCATGTCGCCTCTGGTCAGAAAAAACTAGCAGATGTGTTGGCGCAATACCAAGCCTCTCCTGCGACTCGTGGTTAAGGGGAAGAACATGACACTAGAAAATCATTCACGTCGCGAATTTATTATCAAGGGCACCTTAGTTGGTGGTGGCTTGATGTTGGGAGTAGGTGCTTTGCCTGAATTTGCTTTTGCGCAGGCTGGTCAATACGATCCAAACTCTCCGCCCAAGACTGGCGAGGCTGAAGTCAACGCTTGGGTAAGCATCAAACCAGATGACACGGTGTATATCAGAATAGCGCGTTCAGAAATGGGTCAGGGCACGCGTACTGGCCTAGCGCAGCTCGTTACTGAAGAGTTGGAGTGCAATTGGAAGAATGTCAAAACCCAGTCTGCAACGCCTGGACAAAGTTTGGCTCGTAAAAGGGTGTGGGGCGAGCATGGAACGGGCGGTAGTCGTGGCATTCGTATCTCTGAAGACTATGTGCGCCGTGGTGCAGCCGCAGCTCGCATCATGCTAGTACAAGCTGCCGCAAATCAGTGGAATGTTCCCGTCAGCGAATTGACAGTCAACAAGGGTGTGATTACCCATGTGCCGACAGGTCGTAAAACTACCTTCGGCAAAGTTGCTGAACTGGCATCCACCCTAACTCCGCCAGATCCTAAATCAATCACCTTAAGAGATCCTCGTAACTGGAAGGTTGCTGGTCAGCCTTATGCGCGCTTAGATACCGCCAATAAAGTAAATGGTACTAAAGTGTATGGCGCAGATTTACAAATGCCAGGTATGTTGAGCGCATCAGTGAAGTCTTGCCCTGTATTCGGCGGCAAGCTAGTCAGTTATGACGAAGCGAAGATCAAAAATATGCGCGGTGTTAAAGGTGTGGTTCAAATTAATGACAGTACGCTTGCGGTGGTTGCGGACACTTGGTGGCGTGCCAATACTGCTTTAAGTGCTTTACCAATCGTGTGGGATGAAGGTAAGAGCGCTAACGTTTCCCAGGTTGATATCGATAAGATGCTGCGTGCGGGCTTAGATGAGCAAGGCGACTTCTGGCAGCGTAAGGTGGGCGATGCGCCTGAGGCCATTAATGGCTCGGCTAAAAAAGTAGAAGCTGTTTATTACACACCGTATCGCGCTCACGTCACGATGGAGCCTATGAATGCCACCGTCAAAATTAGTGGCGATCGTGCTGAGGCTTGGGTGCCTACACAAAATGGCGAAGGATCGTTAGCGGCATTATCAGAAGCAACAGGAATTCCGCTAGCCAATTGTGAAATCTATAAATTGGACTCTGGCTGTGGTTTAGGTCGTCGTGGCTCTACTCAAGACTTCACCACTTTTGCCGCTAAGGTCGCCATGAAATACCCAGGTGTACCTGTAAAAGTGCTCTGGAGTCGTGAAGAAGATATGACGCATGACTATTACCATCCAATCGCTATGGCAAAAATGACTGCAGGTATTGATGGCAGTGGCAATGTGACGGGGATGCACATCAAAGTCTCGGGTCAATCTATTAATGCCACACTTGCGCCAACAGCCATTAAAAACGGTAAGGACGAGCGGCAGCTTCAAGGTTTGTATGAAAACGGCCCTGATGCTCAGTTAGGCTATACATTCCCAACCTTATTGACTGAATACGTCATGAAGAATACGCATGTGCCCGTGGGTCCATGGCGTGGTGTGAATACCAATCAGAATGGTATTTTCATGGAATGTTTTATGGATGAGTGTGCCAAAGCGGCTGGCAAGGATCCGGTGAAATTTAGGCAGGCCGTGATGCAAAGTCATCCTAAGCATTTGGGTGTGCTCAATGCTGCTGCTCAGAAAGCCAATTGGGATAAACCACTTCCAGCAGGCACCTTTCGCGGGGTAGCGCAATTCATGGGCTATGCCAGTTACTCTGCTTGTGTTGCTGAGGTCTCGGTTGATGGCAATATGGTTCACGTCAAGCGCTTAGTTTTTGCTTTGAACTCTGGCCATGTTGTTAACCCTTACTTAACGCGTGAGCAAATTGAAGGATCTGTAGCCATGGCTTTGGGTGCTATCTTCAATCCAGAGATCACGGTTGAAAATGGACGTATCAAGCAACAGAATTTGGATTCTTATCCAATGCTGAAGTTAGCCTCTACACCCAGAATTGAAACGGTGCTAGTGCCAACTTATGATTTCTGGGGTGGAGTGGGTGAGCCAACGATTTGTGTAGTTGGCCCAGCAGTTGCAAATGCCGTATCTGCAGCAATTGGTAGGCCTGTTCGTAACTTCCCGCTTTATAAAGAAGGTTTGAGCTTGGCATAAGCCTGGTTTAGCCTTTACCTTAAGGTTTGTTTAATAACAACGACCCCATCAGTGAAGATTGATGGGGTCGTTTAACATCTACTGATGAAGTATTTTAAAAGCATCTTATTTCTTGCTTCCCTTATTCCCTTGGGTCGATTGGTCTGGCTTGCATACACAGATGACTTAGGTGCTAATCCTATTGAATTTATTACCAGATCCACCGGTACTTGGGCTTTGGTGTTTTTGTGTGTCACCTTAGCAATGACACCCTTACGCCTGATGACAGGCTCTAGCATTTGGATCAAGATGCGTCGCATGTTTGGATTGTTCTGCTTTTTCTACGCCAGCATTCATTTCTGCATTTGGTTTTTCTTGGATCAAAGTCTCGATTTACAGGCGATGATCCATGATGTTCTCAAGCGGCCATTTATTACCATGGGATTTTTGAGTCTAGTTTTGTTAATTCCCTTGGCAGTGACCTCAACTGCATGGGCTGTAAAAAAGCTAGGTCGCCGTTGGTCTTTACTGCACAAATTAATTTATGTAATTGCTTGTACAGCAATAGCTCATTATTGGTGGCATAAGGCCGGTAAGAATGATTTGCAAACAGTCTCGATCTATGCCGGAGTGATTGCTTTACTTCTGCTAATGCGACTTACACCGATACGTGAGCGCCTGCGGTTTAAATAAAGCCGCTAATAAACTCAATTTAGAACTCAGTGGTGAAGCGCAGGGCAAGACGGCGTGTTTCAACAAAGCCGTTCTTAATCTCCATATCCCGACCATATTGCAGGCTGATCCTGCCAAACGGATAGTACGCTAAGCCGCTCAGCAAGAATCGTTGGGTATTGATAACATTATTTTTATATTCGTTACCAACTGTAGTTGCTCCACCCGCCACATAAAAATAAGAAGCACCCACGGTATAGGTCTGATTAATTTTATAAATAGGGCCTACTTGTGTGGTTGTTAGGGGTTTTTGATTTAGGGTTGTTGGCGTTGTTGAGAGGCATGAGGCCTGACATGAACCATTGCCTCCAAACCACATGGTGTCTACCGCGATCATGCCATCTAAATTTTCCACAATAGGTTGTTGATAACCCATTTGAATATCGGATTTATAGCGATTCTCACCCATATTTGTCAGGCGCTGACTGTTATAGCTGCCAGTTGGCACCGTGAAATAGCCTGCTATACCAAAATACTTTTTAGCCTCCCTATCTGCATAAGGCCAAATTGCCGTTGCAAAGGTGGTATCTCCAATACCTGTATCTGAGCCAATACTGGCGCCGGTAATAGTTGGGAATTGATTGAGTGAGCCAGCAGGCTTAATGGTTCCATAGGGTAACTGTACATACGAGATGGCGGGTAAACTACTCAGGGTATATGAAGTACTAACCCGCAGGATGGCACTTTGGGTGCTGATATTAGGATTTTGTAAGGATTTATATTTCAGAGTATTTGGCGGGATTGAGCCATTGAGATAGTAAGTGCTGTTATCCGTATTGAGATAACTAATCATTGCATGGTTTTTGCCGGGTAGCGGAGCAACGATATCGTTAGGCTGTAAGTCAATCGCCAAAGCAGCCAATGGCTGGATGCAGAGTGTGATGAGGACTAGACGATATAAACGCATGCAAGCATTGTAATAAATATACTTTTTATCTGCAGATTGTTAATTGATGTGATGGGTTTGCATAACCCTCATACAATCAGACAATGAAAAGAGATCGAAATCGTTATTGCTGGCATGTAGGCGCCGTCTTCATGGCCATCAGTTTTGCTGTACTAGGGCAAACCCCATCCAATCAAGGGGTCCAGACTTTCTCTCCCTACACCCCTGAACAACTGAAATCTTTTAATGATCAAAAGATTTCCCCGGCAGAGGGGGTCTTTGGACCGGTTGACTTAACTCAACAACAAATCAATTTGCAGACAAAGCAGCGACTCAATTCCAAATCTTTTAATGTTCCCGTTGGGGAACAAGAGGCTGAAGCATTAGAGACGGAATCTGCTGATCCTTATCAACCTATGACTCCAGTAATCACTTTTTAGTTTTGAGCTTATTCAGAGAAAACAAGTTCAGGAATGGATTCAAGATTTAAAAGTGATTGCGCTGTATCGGGGGTGGCATTTAACCAATCATTGAATAGCTCAGGTCGCAAGGGTACGACCGTGCGTTTCTCATCTTCAGGCTTGTGGCAGCGATTCATGAGGGGATGCTTGCCTGCCGCAATCGTCAGCATAGAGAAAGATACAATCAATTCGCCCGTTTCTGGCTCGGTCCAGGTATCCCAGATAGAGGCGATTGCCATAGGCTCATGATTCGCTTGTTGAATCTTGGTGCGTACAGCTTTACCGGATTCATAGCAGGGTTCATAAAATGCATCTGCTAAAGCTAATGCGTAATGACGTTTTGACCATGCGTGCTTATAAGAAGGTTTCTCACTAACGGTTTCTGATCTCGCGTTATAGGTCTTTCTGCCAAAGTCTTCATCTTTTGCCCAAGAGGGCATTAATCCAAAGCGCGCTGGCCCAATGGCGGTACGCTGGGTGTTGTGACTTTTTAAAACAATGCTTCCAGGGTAGGTCGGAAAGACGTCATGCGCAGTTGAGACTGGTAGATCAAGGTCAAAATGTGTCTTGACCCAATCGATATTGGTGGTTGTGAGGTATTGAACGCACATACGCTCATTTTACTGTCTGGGCTACTGTTACTATTGGAGCTACTTTTAAGAAAAAGCCTAGAAAGAGCAATACTCATGAACTCCCTTTTACATCGACTAAAACCACTATCAGTCCGTTTGATTTCTGCCAGTATTTTGACTGTTGCTTTGTGTGGCTCTGTATATGCTCAGCAAAGTGGCCTGCCAATTAATGCAGCAGCTTCAGTAAACGGCGCCATCATCACAAACGATATGGTGGAGCAAGGCATTAAGGTGGCTCTTTCACAGGGGCAAAAAGATTCTGCAGAGTTACGTAGAGCCGTGATAGAAAAGTTCATCGAGGTTTTGCTTTTATCTCAACAGGCTGAAAAAGATGGCTTAGCCAATTCTGAAAAAGCAAACTCTCAGTTAATGATGATTCGTCAAAATTATTTGGCAGATCTAGAGCTCTCTACATTCATGGCGCAAAATCCCATCAGCGAAGCTGATATTCAGGCAGAGTACAACAAGCAAGTTGCCTCACTCGGTCCTCAAGGCATGATCGTGGAGTACAAGATTAGTGATATTGCAGTTGCTACAGAAGCAGATGCACAAGCAGCCTTGAATCGCATCAAGAAGGGCGAGGCTTTTGATAAGGTGGCAAAAAGTGTTTCATTGGCGCCGAATAAAGTACAAGGCGGTGCTGCTGGCTGGGTTCAGCCTGGGCAGGTGCCTCCGCAAATATCTGCTGTCTTAGTCAATCTTGGCAAAGGACAAACATCTGCCCCAATTCAACTGCAGCAAGGTTGGTACTTGGTGAGATTAGAAGATAAAAAGTCTAGCAAGCCACCCGCCTTTGAGCAGGCTAAACCAGCAATTCGTGCAGGTTTAGCGCAGAAGAAACAATTTGAATTCATCTCCGGCATTGCTAAGAACTCAAAAATTGTGGTTCAGTAAAAGCAAGAGTGATTAAATAAAAAGGACTCCGAGGAGTCCTTTTTATTTGCGCTCAAGTGTCACAAAGTTGAATTGAATATCGTTTTCAGATCCAGGGGTGCGTTCTACTTCCTTCCAGTCTGATTCATTGGGCACTTCGAAGAAGGTGTCACCACCCTCTATATCTATATCGATCTCAGTGATATACAAGCGATCCGCTTTATCAAATGCTTGTTTGAATAATTGTTCACCGCCAATCACAAAGACTCTCGGTGCCCCGCTTAATTGATTGAGTGCTTCGTCTAAGGAGCCAGCCAATTCCCCACCAGTTGGTTCGTAGCTAGTATTTCGGCTCACAACAATATTGCGTCGGCCTGGAAGTGGGCGGCCAATGGATTCCCAAGTCTTACGACCCATGATGACAGGGTGTCCCATGGTCACGCGCTTGAAGAACTGCAGATCAGCTGAGATTTTCCAGGGCATTTGATTGTCGCGACCAATCACGTGATTTCGTGAGCGCGCAACAATCATCGAGATGGCAGGTTGTGTCATATCTGGGATTTCTTAAACGGCTACAGGAGCTTTAATGTGGGGATGTGACTCATAGCCAACAATCTCAAAATCCTCGAATTCATAATCGAAGATGGAATCTGGTTTGCGCAAGATATTCAGCTTAGGCAATGGGAAGAAGTCTCTGGAAAGTTGAAGATCTACTTGCTCTAAATGGTTGCTATATAAATGGCAATCCCCACCGGTCCAAATAAAGTCACCAACCTCTAAATTGCATTGCTGCGCCATCATGTGAGTCAACAAGGCATAGCTGGCGATATTAAAAGGAACCCCTAAGAAAATATCAGCACTGCGTTGGTAGAGTTGGCAGGACAGCTTGCCATCTGCTACATAAAACTGAAAGAAAGCATGGCAAGGCGCTAAAGCCATCCGCGGAATATCTGCTACGTTCCACGCGGAAACAATAATGCGTCGTGAGTCGGGATTCTTTTTGATGGTCTCAACAACTTCAGTAATTTGATCGATGTGTTGACCATTCGGTGCTGGCCAAGAACGCCATTGGTAGCCATAGATAGGACCTAGGTCACCATCCGGAGCTGCCCATTCATTCCAAATGGATACGCCACGGTCTTTAAGCCAATTGTTATCAGTGCTACCTTTGAGGAACCACAGTAATTCATAAATGATGGATTTGAGATGTAGCTTCTTGGTGGTGACCATGGGAAAGCCTTCAGCCAGATTAAAGCGCATCTGGTGTCCAAATACCGAGATCGTGCCGGTACCAGTTCTATCGGACTTCTGGACGCCCTTGGCAAGGACTTCTTTCATGAGATCGTGATATTGGCGCATAAAAAATAGCTAAATAGGGTTTAGTAAATAGATTAAAGGATAACTTACTCGGAGGTGGGTACGGTTACCCCAAGTGCCCTATGGAGCTTAGGGGAGGTAGTCGTGTATTGCAACTGGATTTGCTTATCAGGATTTAGGTAGGCAGCAGCAGCAAACGCAGCTAGAGCCGCTTCATGAAAGCCCGACAAAATCAGTTTCTTCTTTCCGGGGTAGATATTAATGTCACCAACTGCATAAATACCTGGAATGCTGGTTTGAAACTTCTCGGTATCAACAGCAATTTGTTTGCGATCGATATCTAAACCCCATTCTGCAATGGGGCCTAACTTTGGGGATAGTCCAAAGAATATTAATAGAGCATCCAGGCCTAGTTGCTTCGAGTTGCCGTCGATGTCGGTAACAATGACATCGCTTAATTGATTCTCTTTAGTTTCGTAGCTAGTAATTTGGCCGATGAGTAATTCAATTTTTCCCGAGGCACATAGTTCGCGCATCTTGGCAATGGATTGGGGCGCCGCCTTGAAGTCATCGCGACGATGAATAAGGGTGACGCTTGCTCCTTTATCAGCAAAGAAGAGTGTCCAATCGAGCGCAGAATCCCCGCCACCGCAAATGACGACTCGTTTACCTTCAAACTGCTCGGGATTTTTGACGTGATAAAAAACCTGCTTACCCACGAAGGTATCAATACCTTCAAGGTTTAGGAGTCTAGGCTGAAAGGCGCCTACCCCAGCAGCAATAAAGACGGTCTTCGCTAGAAAGGACTGATTTTGTGAGGTGCTAATTAACAAGCGCCCATCTGCTTGTTTTTCTAGTTGAGTGACTTCTTGACCTAAATGAAACTGAGGTTTAAAGGGCTCAATTTGCTTGAGAAGGTTATTGGTGAGTTCGCGCCCAGTACAGACTGGTATTGCAGGAATATCGTAGATCGGTTTATCGGGGTAGAGTTCAATGCATTGCCCACCAATTTCTGGCAGTGAATCAATGACATGAGTTTTGATATCAAGGAGTCCAAGTTCGAATACTTGGAAGAGGCCCACAGGACCGGCGCCAATAATGACTGCGTCAGCTTCTGTGGGTGAGTACAAATCAATTCTCGTGAAGTAGAGGTATTACTTTACTAATTGATCAAGTTTGTTTTTGACGTCTTTCCATTCTTCAGCATCTGGAAGAGCGCCTTTAGATTTGGTAATGGACGTCCATGAAGGAGAAAGCTCAGCATTGAGTTTAATAAATGCTTGTTGATCTCCAGGCACATCATCTTCTGCATAAATAGCATTTACTGGGCACTCAGGAACGCAGACTGCGCAGTCAATGCACTCATCCGGATCAATCACCAGAAAATTAGGGCCTTCGCGAAAGCAGTCAACTGGACAAACATCAACACAGTCGGTGTATTTGCAACGGATGCAGGATTCGGTAACAACGTAAGTCATGGTGTTTAATCTAAAGAGCCCTCAATTGGGGGCTGCTAAGTTATAAAACACCAATTTTAGCTGAAATAGCCTGATTTACTTGAGGTAAAGTTCCCCCTATGAATACACCGTCAAATACCACAAAAAAGCCAAAAATCTTGGTGGCTAGAGCCATATTTCCGGAGGCCTTGGCCAAATTAGAGGAATCCTATGAGGTTCGATCCAATCAGGAAGATCGCATATTTACCCCTGAAGAATTGCAAAAAGAGCTATCGAGCGTAGTAGGGGCATTGGTCGCTGGTAGTGAGCGAATCGATACCAATGCACTCGCTAATGCCAAAGACTTAAAAATTGTTGCCAATATCTCTGTGGGCTATAACAATTTTGATGTGCCGGCGATTACCGCCGCTGGAGTGATGGCGACCAACACGCCAGATGTGCTAACAGATACTACGGCTGACTTTGGATTTGCATTGCTGATGGCAACTGCTAGACGTATTACAGAGTCTGAGCACTGGGTGCGTGCTGGCCACTGGGATAAATGGTCGATTGTGAATAATCCACTAGGGATGGATTTGCATCACAGCACGGTTGGCATTATTGGGATGGGCCGCATTGGACAAGGCATTGCGAAGCGTGCGCTTGGTTTTGGAATGAAGGTGATTTATCACAATCGCAGTCAATTATCAGAGGCTGATGAAAAATCCTGTGGTGCAAGTTATGTTTCTAAAGAAGAATTACTGCGCACTGCTGATCATGTTGTATTGGTTCTGCCCTATACCGCTGAGAGTCACCATACCATCGGTGCCAAAGAAATTGCACTCATGAAACCTACTGCAACCCTTGTAAACATTGCGCGGGGTGGAATTGTGGATGATTTGGCTTTGGCTCAGGCGCTTAAAGATAAAAAGATTTTTGCTGCCGGCTTAGATGTCTTTGAGGGTGAGCCTAAAGTTAATCCAGAGTTATTAAAATTAAGCAATGTTGTTCTGGCTCCACATATTGCGAGTGCAACTGAGAAAACTCGTAGAGCAATGGTTGACCTAGCTATTGATAATTTACAGGCTGCTCTGGATGGCAAGAAGCCACCAAGCTTAATTAATACTGAGGTATTTCAAAAGTAAGCAGTAAAAATAAGCAGGTAGAAAGTAAAAAAGCCGAGAAATTCTCGGCTTTTTATTTGAGCGCATTGATCTCAATTACTCTGCATCAACCTCTTCTGGAAGATCACGAAGTGCTAATTCAATACCGCCGAATTTTCCAGCAACCCAGTTGTAAACCTTGCATGCAACCCAGAGTAAACCAAAGCCAAGGAGTGCATTGAGAATTAGGGCAGACAGAACGGTGAATCCAGGAATGGCGCCGTCACGGATAAAGGCTACAAATAAAGCTAATAGAACGATTGGCACAGAGAAGCATAAGTAAACCAATACCAAGGTTTTAGCCGTATGGGTTGGATCGAGAAAAGCGAGTTCTTTTTTGGTAAGTTTCATGATGACGCAATCTTAAAGCAAGCCATCAAAAAGTGCTATATCCACCCAGTCACCAGCGGCAATATTTCCTTGGTCATGACTGAGGATGACAAAACAATTGGCTTCGCTCATGGACCGCAGAATGCCTGCTCCTTGACTGCCAGTCAGCCTGACACTGGGCTTACCTTCAGCATTACGCCCCAAGATGGCGCGTTGAAATTCAGTACGGCCTGGCTTCTTGCGAATGGCTGTTTCCGAAATTGCCTGCACTATTGGTGTTTCAGTTTGGCTGGCGCCATTCAGTTGTAAGAGTGCACTGCGAACAAATTGATAGAAAGTCACCATCACAGCGACAGGGTTGCCTGGCAGCCCAAAGAATAGGGTCTTGCGAGAGGAAGATCCTGAAACGGGTTTTAATATTCCGAAGGCCATTGGGCGTCCGGGGCGCATTGCAATTTTCCAGAAACCCACATCACCCAACTCTTGCATAATTTGTTTGGTGAAGTCTGCTTCACCTACCGAAACGCCACCAGAAGAAATGAGTACATCTGCTTTACTAGCCGCCTCTATAAAAGCTTGCTTCAGAGAACTGGGGTCATCGCGCACAATTCCGCAATCAATGATTTTTAGATCGAGTCGATTGAGTAAGCCAGTCAGGCTGTAGCGGTTACTGTCATAAATACTGCCAGCATCCAAAGCTTGACCTAAAGAGCGAAGTTCATCGCCTGAAGACAAGATCGCTACTTTTAATTTGCGACGTACCTTCAGCTTGGCAATTCCGAGTGATGCAGCTAAACCTAAATCAGAGGGCCGCAATAATCGTCCAGCAGAGATGGCTGCCTTACCTTTTTGCAAATCCTCGCCGCGTAAGCGACGATTCTCGCCAGCTTTGAGTTGGTCGGATTTGAAGTTTATAGATTCATCATTGCTGCTAGCAGTGAACTCCTGGGGAATCACCGTATCACAACCAGCAGGCATCACTGCACCAGTCATGATCTTTAGGCACTCGCCAGCCTCAATCTGGCCCTTGTAGGGCTGACCTGCTAAGACTGTACCCACTACACGTAAATGAATAGGGCTACTACTAGTTCCCAAACATTTACCATCAAAAGCATAGCCATCCATGGCAGAGTTATCTGCTGCAGGCACATCAATTGGCGAGAGTAAATCCTCTGCCAGAATACGGTTGATCGCTTGATCTAATAAAACAGTTTCAATGTCTGCAGGATCGTTAATGGCATGAGATTCTTGGAGTAGCTCGCTGACTAAACTCGAAATTGCTTTTCGAGCTTCATCCACATGTAGCGATGAAGTGAGCAAGATAGGACTGTTAGGCGAGTGCTTCATACAGAGGCTGCCTCTAAAGATTTGAGTTCTTCTGGGGTGTTCACATTGGCAAATGCTTGGGTATCATCAAAAACCACCGTGCTACTTTTAAGCTCTTTGAACCAGCGATCAATCTTGAGATCTCCCTTTTGCAAAAAAGAGCCCAATGAATCTTTTAGGTCTGCGCGCATCAGGCAGAACACAGGCTGCGCCCATACTTTGCCGTCTGACTCTTTACTAGAGGCGTAGACCAATTGAAAGTCTCCACGTTCTAATTCAGTGGCAAGTCTTGCTGCGAGATCAAGGGGAAGGAGTGGCGAATCGCAGGGGCTAGTTAATAAATAAGGTGTTTTGCAAGCCTTGAGACCTACTGAGAACCCTGCTAATGGCCCTGAAAAATCAGGTGTTTCATCCATGATGACGGGGTAGCCATAAGTGGCGTATTTGGTGATGTTGCGGTTGGCATTAATGAGCATCGTGCTCACTTGTGACTTGAGTCTGGTGATTGTTGATTCGATCAAAGGTTTTTGATGAAATGGAATGAGGCCTTTATCAATGCCACCCATCCGTTGCGCGCGACCGCCCGCCAAAATCAGTCCCGTAATGTGCTCAGCTAGAATCATTAGCCACCGATATAAGACATTTCGACCTTGCGATTGCCGGTCGATGGATTTGCAGTATGTGAGCCTCGAATTTCAGAGTAATGATCATCGCGTGCAGACCAGGTATTCATGATCGCGTTTGCAATTTCTAAATCAGTTTTACCAGAGCGCAACATGGTTTTGAAATCAAAGCCTTCGTTTGCAAAAAGGCAGAGATACAGTTGGCCATCGGTTGAGATGCGTGCACGAGTGCACTCATGGCAGAAGGTCTGCGTCACACTAGAGATCACGCCAAGCTCACCAGAGCCATCTGCGTAGCGCCAGCGCTGGGCAACTTCGCCGGTGTAGTTTGGCTCCATCGATTCCAATGGAAATACTGCATTGATTCGGGCAATCACCTCTTTGGAGGGGAGAACTTCAGCCATATTCCAGCCGTTAGAGCTACCAACATCCATGAATTCAATAAAACGCAAAATGATGCCGCTACCTTTGAAGTGTTTCGCCATGGAAACAATCTCATGATCGTTTGTGCCTTTTTTTACCACCATGTTCACTTTGATGTTTTCAAAACCAGCTTCTTGTGCAGCAGCGATACCATCTAATACATCAGCAACTGGAAAATCAACATCGTTCATCTTTTTAAAGATGTCGTCATTCAACCCGTCTAGGCTTACCGTTAGTCTTTGAAGACCGGCGGCTTTCAGCGCAGCAGCTTTCTTACGCAAGATGCTGCCATTGGTTGTTAAGGTCAGATCTAAAGGTTTGCCTGTAGGGGTGCGCACCGCCGCCAACATCTCAATAAGGACTTCTAAGTTCTTACGGAGTAAGGGCTCGCCACCCGTGAGGCGAATCTTCTCAACCCCAAGCGTAGAAAAGATCGTGGTGAGGCGAGTAATTTCTTCAAAACTCAATAATTCTTTATGAGCTAGGTAGGGATAGTTTTGATCAAACACTTCTTTAGGCATGCAATAGGTGCAGCGGAAGTTGCAACGATCAGTCACAGAGATGCGCAGATCACGCAAACTGCGACCGCGAGTATCTTGGGTGCGATCGTGAGGAGAAAGCAATTCCTCGCCAATAGGCGGCGTTAGGCCTTTGCCTTCATCAATGCGAATGGGGATTACTTTGGGGATTGCTTTTTCAACCATATTCTCAATTATGGCTTTGAAACGGGGTTTCTGCCAAACCGCCCAATATCCTTTTGGGATAAAAGGCGGTCTGGAGAAAAAGCTGTAAAGGCTTAGACCGTTTTTTCTTGGCCGCCGGTTTCAACTAACACCATTGGGCCTTCAGGAAGGGTTGCAGCAGGCTTCGGCGTTCTGCCTAAGCTGATCGACTCAGGCTGAATTTGGCTTTGTGCTTCAGCATGCTTAGAAGCATCTGTCGCTACCCAAATCATTCCGGCAGATTGCACCACGCTATGCAAAGGAGTTTCCTCAAGTGCCTGGAAGGAAACTTTTGGAAGTTCGGGTGCAGGCTTTGCAATGACTTCAACGCTTGCTGCTACTGCTACAGCAACAGGTGTTGCAACTGCAGTAGGTGCCGAGTTTTGCGCTGGGCGATTTGATTGACGCGGAGGACGCGGCGCTCTCTCGGTGCGCTCTTGCTTTTCAGCAGCAGGCTTGTTACCAAAGCTATTAGCGAGGTTCTGAATCGGCATCGATGCAGATGCACCAGCCATGCCTACAGGAGGACCTGCAAATGGACTTGCTGACGGTGTTGTAGTAACAGCATCACCATTCTCAGTACGCTCACCACGGTCATTTCTGTTGCGACCACGGCCACGACGATTACGACCACGGCCACGACGCTCTTCACCATCAGCGCTCGGTGTTGCTTCGCTGCCAGGAGCAGCTTCAGTTGCAGGTGTTACTGCAGCTGGATTTGCTTGACGCTCAGGTTTTGGGCCGTTTTGATTGCCTTGGTTACGATTGCCGTTGCGGTTATTGCGATTACCGTTGCGATTGTTGCTGCCTTCAGTGCTTGTACCTTCAGCGGCATTTGCTGCTGGACGTTCAGTACGCTCACCATTGCGCTCGCCACGACGATTACGACCACGGTTACGATCACCACCATTGCCATTGCGGCTTTGGTTGCGACCACGGTTATTACTAGGTGTTGGCTTTTCTTCTGCTGCCGGAGAGGAAGCAAAAAGTTTCTTAATAAAACCAAAGAAACCGCCAGAGCTTTCAGTCGCTACTTTTTCTGTGCGAGCTGGACGTGGTTGGCTGATTGGTGCGGGTTGTGTTGGTGTAATACCTTTGACAGCAGCCTCAGGACGCACTTTAACGTCAGCATCTTTTTTGCTAACAGTTGTATCTGTCTCAAGTTCACGGGCAGCTTCTTCAGCCATCACATAGCTAGCTTTCTGATCATCCAGACGTGGATCGTCATGGCGCAAACGCTCTAGCTTGTAATGTGGTGTTTCTAGATGCTTGTTTGGAACCATTAAGACATTGACTTTGAAGCGCGTCTCAATCTTGATCACTTCAGCACGTTTTTCATTTAAGAGGAAAGCAGCCACTTCGACTGGTACCTGTGTATGAATCGCTGCTGTGTTCTCTTTCATTGCCTCTTCTTGGATGATGCGCAGAACTTGCAATGCAGAAGATTCGGTATCACGGATGTGACCTGTGCCGTTACAACGCGGGCAAGTTACGTGACTACCTTCAGATAAGGCTGGGCGCAAACGCTGGCGTGACATTTCCATCAAACCAAACTTGGAGATCTTGCCCATTTGAACGCGAGCGCGGTCATGGCGGAGAGCATCGCGTAAGCGGTTCTCAACATCCTTCTGAGCCTTGCTCGATTCCATATCAATGAAGTCAATCACGATCAAACCGCCCAAGTCACGCAATCGTGCTTGACGAGCGATTTCATCGGCTGCTTCTAAGTTGGTGCGAGTTGCAGTCTCTTCAATATCAGAGCCACGGGTAGCACGTGCAGAGTTGACGTCCACAGACACTAAAGCTTCGGTGTGGTCAATCACAATCGCGCCGCCTGATGGTAATGGCACAGTACGTGAGTACGCAGTTTCAATTTGATGTTCAATTTGGAAACGAGAGAACAAAGGCACATCATCGTGATAGCGTTTTACTCGTGGCAAATTGTCTGGCATCACTACTGACATAAATGCAGCAGCTTGTTCGTAGATGTCATCGGTATCGATGAGAATCTCACCGATATCTGGCTGGAAGTAATCGCGGATTGCGCGGATCACTAAGCTAGATTCGAGATAAATCAATAGTGGGGCTGAGTTGCCTTTGGCAGCCTCATCAATCGCTTTCCACAATTGCATGAGGTAACTTAAGTCCCACTGCAATTCGGTAGCGTCACGGCCAATGCCAGCGGTACGAGCAATGATGCTCATGCCATCTGGTACTTCCAATTGGGACATGGCTTCACGGAGTTCTTGACGGTCTTCACCTTCAATTCGACGGGAAACGCCACCACCACGTGGGTTATTAGGCATTAACACTAAATAACGACCTGCCAGGGAGATAAAGGAGGTGAGGGCAGCGCCTTTTTGGCCACGCTCTTCTTTTTCTACCTGAACAATGATTTCTTGACCTTCGCGCAGGGCATCCTTAATGGAAGCATTGCGGACGTCGATACCTTCTTTGAAATAAGCTCGAGCAACTTCTTTAAATGGCAAGAAGCCATGACGCTCTTCACCGTAGTTCACAAAGCAAGCCTCTAGAGAGGGTTCAATGCGGGTAATCACACCTTTGTAAATATTGCCTTTGCGTTGTTCGCGACCGGCAGCTTCGATATCAATATCTATGAGTTTTTGGCCATCAACGATGGCAACTCGCAACTCTTCTTGTTGAGTTGCATTAAACAACATGCGTTTCATAACACTCTCCTATGGGGGAGGATGAAGTAAGCGCGCTGCGTTAGGGGACAAGTTAGATGCCGCAAAGGACTAAGCCTAAGGCGGTATATGAGTGTGGTTCATGCAAATCTAGGCACTTTTTGCCTAGTTCACCCAGTTAACTGTTGGTTAATTCGGTGCCACACTTGACGATCGCCGCAGAGACCTCCTTTAGGTCATCAATGCAGGCGCGCGCCTGAAAACTGTCTTCTAATCGCGGGTCGCGGCATACGGCACACCAACCCTGCGCCTCATTACAACGGGGGAGGGGCAACCCCGGGAGTCTTTTAAAGGGCGACTCCAAGCTCCACGATTCAAACCTGACTTCAGGTTGGGATCAAGCCAATAAATTGGCTAGAGCGTTGATTATACGGCACAAGTTGAATGACAATGGGGTATTGTTGAGTCCCTTGTCGTCCCTGAACGAGGCGGCAAGAGAGATAAATCATGAAATCTGACCCAGTATCTAAGCCTCCAAAGGCAAAAACGTCCACGCCGCCCGCAGTCCATTTGCAGACCATTGGTCCAGAAGAGGCTGGCCAACGTTTGGATAACTATTTGCTGCGCTGGGCCAAAGGGGTCCCCAAAAGTCACGTTTATCGGATTATTCGCTCAGGCGAGGTCCGAGTGAATAAAAAACGGGCTGAGCCAACGACTCGCTTGGTTGAGGGGGATGTTGTTCGAGTTCCCCCTGTCAGAATCGCCGAACCTGCTCAAATGGCAGCAGTCAATACTGCCCAAACCAAATCGCGTGCGCGGGGCTATTCCGACAAAATGCCAATCCTGTTTGAGGATGAGGCTCTCTTAATAGTCGATAAGCCGGCTGGTTTGGCGGTTCATGGTGGGTCTGGTATTGCGCTGGGGGTCATTGAGACTTTGCGTATTACCCGTCCTGAGTTGAAATTTTTAGAATTAGTTCATCGTTTAGACCGCGATACCTCTGGAGTCTTGCTGTTGGCGAAAAAGCGCAGCGCCCTGGTGGAGTTGCATCGCCAGATTCGCGAAGGCCAAACCGATAAGCGTTATTACTTGCTTGCACATGGTGAAATCCAGCAAGGCGCCCAAGTGATGCAACTCAAATATCCGCTCCACAAATACTTGTTAGCCAATGGCGAGCGTCGTGTGCGCGTCGATCCTGAAGGATTGCCAAGCCATACCGCTTTGCGTGTCAGTAAAACGATGAAGCGTGATGATGCTGCAATTACTTTGGCGGAGGCACAATTAAAAACGGGGCGCACCCATCAGATCCGTGTTCATTTGCAAAAGTTAGGCCATGCGATTTTGGGTGATGATAAGTATGGATTTGAAGAGCAGGATAAGCTCATCAAATCCAAAAGACTGTATTTACATGCTCACTTGGCTGGCTTTACTCATCCCCGCACAGGCGAGAAGATGCGTATCGAATCGCCCTTGCCATCCGAGTTTGCAGCCATGATAAAAAACTTTGAACAATCTGAAGCGCAATAACGAATGACCCAAGTAGATAAAGCAGATCGTCGCTATGACTTGATCGTATGGGATTGGGATGGAACCATCATGGATTCCACCCCAACCATCGTGCATTGTATTCAGCAAGCATGTCGTGATTTGGGTTTTAAAGAGCCGGATGACGCATTAGCAAGCTCAGTGATTGGCTTGGGCATTCATGATTCATTGCGACGCGCAGTACCTTGGATTGAGCCAGCAAACTTTCCAAAATTGACCGATCGGTTTCGCTTTCACTACTTAGCAAAAGATCATGAGCTTGATTTATTTGTGGGTATTCGTGAGTTACTAGAAAATCTCCGTGCTGACCAGTATCTCCTCGGTGTTGCCACTGGTAAATCCCGTGTTGGATTAGATCGCTCGCTGAAGCATCATCAGATCGGCCACCTGTTTCATGAAACCAGAACGGCGGATGAGTCTTTCTCTAAACCTCATCCTGGCATGCTCCTAGAGTTATCCGATGTCACGCAAGTGCCTACTCGTCGCATGTTGATGATTGGCGATACCACGCATGATTTGGATATGGCTGCTAATGCTGGTGTAGATGCAGTAGCAGTGACCTATGGTGCCCATCCACCAGATACTTTAAAAACATCACCGTCATTAGCTCATGTGGATGATGTGCCACAGCTGGCCCAATGGCTCAAAGAAAATTTGTAACTTATTTGTAACTTAATAGGCAATACTAAGGAATCAAGATGGAAAATAATCCAAACCCAAACTGGGAACGTCAGGCGCTAGAGCACTTGCTCTTGGAGAATCTCAAAGAGACTCGCAAGGCGCGTCGCTGGAAAGCAGTGCTTCGCGTTCTCACTTTATTAGTAATCGTTGGCGTCGTTTTGTCAGTATTTGATTTTCATCTGCCTGGGCGCGGAATGAGTACTGAAAAACATACAGCCTTGGTGACCTTAGAGGGCGAGATCTCCTCAAGCTCGATGGCTAATGCCATGGACATTAACTCTTCATTAGTGTCTGCATTCGAGAATGAACATAGTGCAGGTGTGATTCTGCGCATCAATAGCCCTGGCGGCTCACCGGTTCAGGCAGGCATGATGAATGATGAAATTCATCGTCTGCGTAAGCTGTATCCGAATAAACCATTTTATGTAGTAGTGGAAGATATTTGCGCATCGGGGGGCTACTATGTTGCTGTGGCTGCAGATCAAATCTTGGTGGATAAAGCCAGCTTAGTCGGCTCTATTGGTGTGATCATGGAAGGCTTTGGTTTTACAGGCCTGATGGATAAATTGGGGGTGACTCGTCGCATGATCACTTCGGGCTCTAACAAGGGCATGCTCGACCCCTTTAGTAAGGAAGAGCCTAAACAAGTGGAGATGGTCAAGAAGATGATCGATGAAATCCATCAACAATTTATTCAGGTAGTTAAAGAAGGTCGTGGCGATCGCTTAAAAGACACCCCAGATTTATTCTCCGGACGTATTTGGAATGGTGAGCAAGCAGTGAAGCTCGGTTTGGCGGATGGTTATGGCACTGTTGACTCAGTAGCGCGTGATGTCTTTAAGGCGCCGGATGTGCTTGACTACACCATGAAAGAAAACTTTGCAGAGCGAGTTGCTAAACGCTTTGGTGCAGAAGCTGGAGCGGCTGCTGGTAAAGCGCTAGTAAAGGCGCCAGACTTGAAGTAAAAACACATTGAAAATGATTCGCTCAAAAAAGAGTGAATGAATCTAGGCCAACAGTAAAAATACTGTTGGCCTATTTTGTAATGAGGTACAGGCCGCTTCATTGGAGTAGCGCTTGTGCCAGTCTGCAATTGATAAGGTGGTGATCATTTCAGATTTGAGGCTGAGATCAACGCCCAGACAGAGTAATGTTTGTGGTGCTAAAGCATTCATGCACGCCATCAACATGGCAGTATTCCGATACGGTGTCTCAATCCAAATTTGGGTTTGCTGTAATTTTCTGGATTCAGTTTCTAGTTGCTTTAGTTTGGCGCTACGCTCGTGAGTGTCATGAGGTAAGTAACCCTGAAAGGCAAAGCGCTGGCCATTGAGGCCGCTGGCCATCAGACCTAGCAAGATAGAGCTTGGACCAACCAAAGGTTTTACTTGCGCACCGAGCTTGTGGGCTGCAAGGACTAATTCAGCGCCAGGATCAGCAACGCCTGGTACGCCTGCCTCTGACATGAGACCCATGTCATTTCCAGCAAGGAGTGGCTTTAATAAATCAGCAGGCTTGACTGAATCACCATACTTTGCATTACGCGCAGTACCACGCCATTCACTCATTTGCATTTCTTGAATAGTGCAGACAAGAGGTGACATGCTATCCACGGCTTTTAAGAATGCGCGTGCCGTTTTAGCGTCTTCCACAATCCAATGCTTTAGTTTCGAGGTGTGGGCAATGGTTTCGCTTGGCAATACCCAAGGCAATTGCTCGGCGCGAGCATCGTCACCTAAGGTGTTGGGAACTAAATAGAGCGTACCGAGCTTTGTCATGAAAAGTATTTACTATTTTCTTCGCGGTTTATTTTTTAATTCTTTGATGGAAGGACAAAGCCAGCATCACGCAATAAACCCGTCAGGGCAATGAGAGGCAAGCCAATGAGTGCGGTGGGATCATCGCTTTTAATGGATTCCAAGAGGCTGATACCAAGACCTTCAGACTTGGCACTACCTGCGCAGTCATAGGGCTCTTCGGCCAGTAAATAACTTTCTAGAACTTCATCCGAGAGTTTTCGAAATGCCACTTCAGTCGGGATACTCAAGGTAGTTTGTGTATCGCCCTTCATCAAGCAGAGCGCTGTATGAAAAGTGACGGTTTGACCGCGCATCAGTTGGAGTTGCGCCATCGCTCTTTCGAAATTACCGGGTTTGCCAATTGCTGCACCACAAAGATCTGCCACTTGATCAGAACCAATCACCCATGCATCGGGATATTGCTTAGCAACTGCAGTAGCTTTTGCGTTAGCAAGGCGGAGTGCTAGATCGAGTGTGCTTTCACCAGTGAGCGGTGTTTCATCTACCTTTGGAGAAACCACTTCAAAGGGAATGCGCAGGCGTTCTAACAGTTCGCGGCGATACACCGAGGTGGACGCTAGGATGAGGGACGGGTTCTTTGAAATACTCATTGCTACTGACTTTCGAGGATGCCTTGATTTAGACTGATGCCATGAATCGTAATCAAGTTTTACCTCAAGTCCAGTTATCCGCAGATCCTAGCTCTTTGAAAAGGGTGGATTTTTGCGCTCCGCAATCCTATAAAGGTGCTGGTTTTTTAAGCATCTCTGATATTCCCAGGGTTGCTGAAGAGGTCTCCACCGTGGTTTCGGGGGATGGATTTAACTGGGATTTGGAGACCCATTTTGAGGATTCTCCAGGCAGTGATCCCCGTCAAATACTGGAATTAGGCCTAAAAGGGCGCTTACACCTAGTTTGTCAGCGCTGTTTGCAGGATTGTGCGGTGGATTTAGATGAAAAGCGCCGTTTTATCCTGGTGACTTCAGAGCTTGAGGCAGATGATTACCCCCTGGAAGACGAGGAGCAGGAGCCTTTAGTGGCAAGCCAGCAATTTAACCTCCTGGAAACCATTGAGGACGAGGTCTTGCTCTCTATCCCCTTGATACCTAAGCACCCAGAAGGCTTTTGCGAGCCGCATGCCTCTGTTTTTGGGGGTGAAGATGGTGGAGAGGTGGAGGATAAGCGCGAAAATCCCTTTAACATATTGAAAAATATGAAGAAAAACTGAAAATAGGGCTTTAACTAGCATTGTTGTTTTCAGTAGTCTGGGTTGATAAATCAAGCATTTAGACGCTTTTCCATGCTAGAATGTCGCCTTGCTTAGGAGTTCAATATGGCCGTTCAACAAAATAAAAAATCACCTTCCAAACGTGGCATGCACCGTGCGCACGACTTTTTGACCGCACCTGCTACGGCTGTTGAAGCCACAACTGGTGAGGCTCATTTGCGCCACCACATTTCACCAAACGGCTACTATCGTGGCCGTAAAGTTGTTAAAACTAAAAACGACTAATTTTTTAGTCTAAACAGATAGAAGCGGCTCATATAAAGCCGCTTTTTTCTTAGACAAATGACTTGTAGCAATCAATGAGTTTATGAGCGTTACTCTAGCTATTGATGCCATGGGCGGAGATCATGGAGTCGTCGTGACGGTTCCTGCCGCCTGCGATTTCCTAGAAAAACATACTGACGTCAAGATTGCCCTAGTGGGTGATCCCGATTTGATCAAGCAAGTCTTGAATAAGTCTCCTAAAGCGCCAATCGAGCGTATTCAAATTATTCCCGCGAGTGAAGTGGTATTGATGGATGATCCCATCGAAGTTGCTTTGCGTCGCAAAAAAGATTCATCGATGCGTGTTGCCATTGAGCAAGTGAAAGAAGGCGCTGCTGATGCAGTCATTTCTTCTGGCAATACTGGCGCGTTGATGGCTATTTCTCGCTACATCTTAAAAACCCTTGACGGCGTTGATCGCCCGGCTATTGCTACTGCTATCCCCAATGAATTAGGGCGCGGTACGACGATGTTAGATCTTGGCGCAAACGCAGACTGTGAGCCAATGCACTTAGTACAGTTCGCACAAATGGCCAATGTCATGGTCCAGGTAGTGGATGGCAAACAAAATCCTTCGATTGGTCTTCTTAATATTGGCGAGGAAGTAATCAAAGGCAATGAAGTCGTGAAGCAAACCAGTGAGTTGCTGCGTCAAACCAATTTAAACTTTTACGGCAACGTAGAAGGCAATGATATTTTTAAAGGCACTACCGATATCGTGGTGTGCGATGGATTTGTAGGCAATGTGGTGTTAAAGGCGAGTGAAGGCTTGGCAAAAATGATGAGCGGCATGATTCGTGAAGAATTTAATCGCTCCTTATTGACCAAGTTGATGGCAATTTGCGCCATGGTGCCATTGCTACGGGTACGTAAGCGGGTTGATCATCGCCGCTATAACGGTGCTGTATTGTTAGGTCTGCGGGGCTGTGTGATTAAGAGCCATGGTTCTGCGGATCGTTTTGCTTTTGGTTTTGCCTTAGACCGTGCGTACGAAGCAGCAAAAAATCGCATGGTCGAACGAATTGCCGCAGCCTTTGTGGCGGAGATAAAAGAATGAGTATTTTTGCAAGAGTTGCCGGCACTGGAAGTTATCTTCCGGCCCAGCGCTTAACCAATCAAGACTTAGTTGAGCGTTTGGCGAAGTCCGGCCTAGAGACGAGCGATGAGTGGATTACCACTCGTAGCGGTATTTCTGCGCGTCACTTTGCTGCTGAAAATGAGCTGACGAGTGATCTCGCAGTGAAAGCGGCGCAAGCGGCACTCGCAAGCGCCGGCATTACTTCAGAAGATTTAGACCTCATCATCTTGGCAACCTCAACACCAGATCACTTGGGCGGCTTTCCGAGTACAGCCTGCGTAGTACAAGATAAATTGGGGGCTCATACAGCTTGTGCAGCATTCGATGTACAAGCAGTATGCGCAGGCTTTACTTATGCCATCGCTACAGCAGATGCATTTATTCGTTGCGGCTCCTATAAAAAAGTTTTAGTGATTGGCGCAGAAACCTTCTCACGCATTTTGGATTTTCAAGATCGTGGCACTTGCGTACTATTTGGTGATGGTGCTGGTGCCGTAGTGCTTGAGGCTTCTAGTGAGCCTGGCATTCTGTCTACTGCTTTACATGCCGATGGTAGTCAACGCGACATATTGTGTGTGCCTGGGCGTGCTGGTAACGGTTCAGTGCATGGCTCACCATTTATGACTATGGATGGTCAGGCGGTATTTAAATTGGCAGTCAAAGTATTAGAGCAAGTGGCACATGAGGTTTTGGAAAAAGCCAACCTCAAGCCAGAGCAGATTGATTGGTTAGTTCCGCACCAAGCCAATATTCGCATCATGGAAGGCACGGCTAAAAAGATGGGTATGTCCATGGATAAAGTGATTGTGACTGTTCATGAGCACGGCAATACTTCGGCAGCATCGATTCCATTGGCTTTGGATACGGGCGTACGTTCCGGTCAAATCAAACGTGGCCAGCATCTCTTGTTAGAAGGCGTTGGTGGTGGTTTCGCTTGGGGCGCGGTTGCTCTAAAGTATTAATGAGCGTTAATCCGTATTTATTCTATTTTGACTATTCAATAAATTAATCCCATGACATTTGCATTCGTATTCCCCGGACAAGGCTCCCAATCAGTAGGTATGCTCAACTCGATTTCTGAGCGTCCTGAAGTGCGCACTACTTTGCAAGAGGCATCTGATGCCTTAGGTGAAGATGTTGCAAAGCTGATTGCTGAAGGTCCTGCAGAAGCGTTGTCATTAACCACCAATACTCAGCCTGTTATGTTGACTGCCGCAGTAGCCTTTTACCGCGCCTGGTTGGCTGCGGGTGGCCCCGCTCCAAAAGTGATGGCAGGCCATAGTCTTGGCGAATACTCCGCTTTGGTTGCCTCTGGCGTAATCTCATTTAAAGATGCTGTACCTTTAGTGCGTTTTCGTGCAGAAGCCATGCAAACTGCTGTCCCAGTCGGCACTGGTGGTATGGCTGCCATTCTTGGCTTGGATGATGCGACCGTGATCAAAGTTTGTGCACAAGCAAGTGCTGATTCTAGTGGCGTAGTCGAGGCAGTGAACTTCAATGCTCCTGGTCAGGTGGTGATTGCTGGCTCTAGTGATGCAGTAACAAAAGCTTGCGAGCTATTAAAAGCAGCAGGTGCAAAACGTGCCTTGCCACTCCCAGTGTCTGCGCCATTTCATTCTTCATTATTACAACCAGCTTCTGAAAAACTCAAAGGCTACTTAGCGAATATCGAATTTAAGGCGCCAACGATTGCTGTGATTAACAACGTTGACGTAGAAATTTTGAATGATCCTGTTGCTATTAAAGATGCGTTAGTACGACAAGCTGCAAAACCAGTGCGTTGGCAAGAAACGATTCAAGCAATGGCTACTCAAGGTATTACTCAAGTAGTTGAGTGTGGCCCAGGCAAGGTATTGGCAGGACTGACTAAGCGTATTAATGATCAAGTGACTGGTGTACCGGTATTTGATGATGCTAGCCTGAATGAAGTGCTTGCCACTTTTAAATAAAAACAAATAGATTAAGCAACAATACAGCGGAAGACAAATATGAATCTCGACTTAAGCGGACAAATTGCCCTGGTAACTGGCGCCTCGCGCGGCATTGGTCAAGCGATTGCGGATGAGTTGGTCAAGTGTGGTGCCAAGGTGATTGGTACCGCTACTTCAGAGAACGGTGCGAAAGCGATCGACGATCGTTTAAAGGCTTCTGGTGGTGCTGGTTTGGTATTGAATGTCACCGCACCAAATGCATGTGAAGACATCATTGATCACATTGTGAAAGAGTATGGCGGCATCAATATTTTGGTGAACAACGCTGGCATTACACGTGATAACTTAGCCATGCGCATGAAGTCTGAAGAGTGGACTGATGTGATTGATACCAACTTAAGTTCTGTGTTCCGTCTATCGCAAGCGGTTTTACGTCCTATGATGAAAGCTCGTGGTGGTCGCATTATTAATATCACCTCTATCGTGGGGCATATGGGTAACGCAGGGCAGGCAAATTATGCCGCTGCAAAAGCGGGCGTTTCTGGCATGACTCGAGCATTGGCTCGCGAAATTGGTAGCCGCAATATCACTGTCAATTGCGTGGCCCCCGGCTTTATTGATACCGATATGACTCGTGCTTTGAGTGAAGAACAGCAAAATGCCCTAAAAGTGAACATTCCGCTGGCTAGATTGGGTAGCCCTGAGGATGTGGCTCAGGCAGTGGCTTTTTTAGCCTCTCCAGCAGCCGGTTATGTTACGGGTAACACCCTACATGTCAATGGCGGACTCTATTTAGCCTAACGGCAAAGCAAGGATTTGGACGTTTTTAGGCGAATTTGCTAATTCGGTCCACCAAACTGATAAAATCCTTTTCATCGTTTTTTACAACCCCTGGGGAAATTAATGGACAACATCGAACAACGCGTTAAGAAAATCGTCGCTGAGCAATTGGGCGTCGCTGAAGGAGATATCAAAAATGAATCTTCTTTCGTGAACGACTTGGGCGCTGACTCTCTTGACACTGTTGAGCTGGTTATGGCTTTGGAAGATGAATTCGGCATCGAAATTCCTGATGAGGAAGCTGAAAAGATCACCACAGTTCAGCTCGCGATCGACTTCGCTAAATCAAAAGCTCAGGGTTAATTCCCGAGCCTAGGTACTACTGTGTCAGCATCAAATGGCCGACGCCGGGTAGTAGTCACCGGCCTTGGCCTCATCTCACCTGTTGGTAATTCAGTTGACGTAGCTTGGTCTAATTTGCTGGAAGGCAAATCAGGCATTGCTACGATCACCAAATTTGACCACGCTCCACTTAGCGTTCATTTCGCTGGAGAGGTGAAAGATTTCAACGTCGAAGAATATGTTTCTGCCAAAGAAGCGCGCCATATGGATACCTTTATCCATTACGGTATCGCTGCTGGTACGCAAGCGATTCGCGACAGCGGTCTCGAAATCACAGAGCAAAATGCCGAGCGCGTAGGCGTGATGGTGGGTTCTGGTATTGGCGGCCTGCCAATGATTGAAGAGACTGGCGCTGAGCTTCTCGCTCGCGGGCCTCGTCGCATCTCACCATTCTTCGTTCCAGGCTCAATCATTAATATGATTTCTGGGCACCTCAGTATTTTGTTTGGCCTCAAAGGTCCAAACGTTGCTGCAGTGACTGCATGTACCACTGGATTGCACAGCATTGGTTTGGCTGCGCGTTTAATTCAGTACGGTGATGCCGATGTGATGGTTGCTGGTGGTGCTGAATCCACAATCTCTGCATTGGGGGTTGGTGGCTTTGCTTCTGCAAGAGCACTCTCCACTCGTAATGATGATCCTGCAACCGCTTCCCGTCCTTGGGACAAAGACCGTGATGGTTTTGTTCTTGGTGAAGGTGCCGGTGTTGTTGTACTCGAAGAGTATGAGCACGCAAAAGCACGTGGCGCAAAAATTTATTGCGAATTGATGGGCTTCGGTATGAGCGGTGATGCGTATCACATGACTGCTCCAAATATGGATGGTCCACGTCGTTGCATGGTGAATGCCATGCGCGATGCTGGTTTGAATCCAGACCAAATTCAATACTTAAATGCTCACGGCACTTCTACGCCTTTGGGCGATAAGAATGAAACCGAAGCGATCAAGGCAGCGCTTGGTGACCATGCCAAAAAGGCACTCATTAACTCAACCAAGTCGATGACGGGGCACCTTTTGGGTGGCGCAGGCGGCTTGGAGTCTGTTTTCACTATTCTGGCGCTTCATCACCAGAAATCCCCACCCACCATCAATATCTTCAACCAAGATCCTGAATGTGATTTGGACTACTGCGCCAATACCGCTAGGGATGTGAAGATTGAGCATGCGGTCAAAAACAACTTTGGCTTTGGTGGTACTAACGGCACCTTGATTTTTGGTAAGCTGACCTAATATTCTCTTTATCTCCATTTTTTGGTTTTTACCAAGTAGGTCATAGCATTATGAAAAAGCACTTTATTGCGCTCTTGGCTATTTTGAGTCTTGGGCAGATGTCATTTATTGCACCTGCTGCTGCTCAAAATCCTCGGGTCACTATTCCGGATTTTGCCGACTTGGTTGAGCGCGCAAGTCCAGCCGTCGTCAATATTCGCACGACTGAAAAAGTCATGGTTCAGCAACAGGGCGGTATTCCTGGAATGCCTGAAGATCAAGCTGAATTCTTCCGTCGTTTCTTTGGTGTGCCTATTCCAGGTATTCCGAATGGACCTAAACAAGCGCAGCCAAATCCAGGTAAGCCACAAGAAGCAGATCGTGGCGTGGGCTCTGGTTTCATTATTGAATCGAATGGTTTGATTTTGACAAACGCGCACGTTGTGGAGGGTGCAACGACGATCTATGTCACCTTAACGGATAAGCGTGAGTTCAAGGCGAAGTTACTTGGCATGGATAAGCGCACCGATGTTGCGGTTGTCAAAATTGAAGCACGCGATTTGCCTAAGCTTCCTTTAGGGGATTCATCTAAAGTGCGCGTAGGTGAGTGGGTGCTCGCAATTGGTTCGCCGTTTGGTCTTGAGAATACTGTTACGGCAGGTATTGTCTCAGCCAAGAGTCGTGACACTGGCGACTATCTGCCCTTTATCCAGACTGACGTAGCGGTCAACCCTGGTAACTCGGGCGGCCCATTACTGAATACTGCCGGTCAAGTGATTGGTATTAACTCTCAGATCTTTAGTCGTTCTGGCGGATACATGGGAATCTCATTTGCAATTCCCATTGATGAAGCGATGCGTGTTGCTGATCAATTGCGTACCAACGGAAAAATGACACGGGGTCGTATTGGTGTTGCTTTGGGTGAGATGACAAAAGAAATAGCAGAGAGCTTAGGTTTGGGTAAGCCTCGTGGCGCTTATGTTCGTAATGTGGAGCCAAGCGGTCCTGCTGCTGCAGGTGGTATTGAATCCGGCGATGTGATTCTCAGTTTTAATGGTCGTGAGATTGCGAAATCTACAGACTTGCCTCGAGTGGTTGGTGATACGAAACCGGGAAGCTCTGTGCCAGTGCAAGTTTGGCGTAAAGGTGCTACTCGTGAATTAACCGTTACAGTTACCGATACTGAGTCTGCACAAGCTGCCAAGAAAGCGGATGCACCTGCTGCAAATGGCAGTAGCGCAAATACCTTAGGCGTGACCGTGACGGAATTGTCCGATTCTAAAAAGAAGGATTTGAGCATCAAGAGTGGTGTAGAGGTCACCGGTTTGGGTGACGGTGCGCTTGCTAGAGCAGGAGTTCGTCCTGGAGACGTCATCATTCGGGTGGCAGATACCGATATTACCGGCGTGAAGCAGTTTGAGACCCTCGTTAAAGGCCTTGATACCAATAAGGCTGTTCCGGTCTTTATACGCCGCGCTGACAGCACCCTAGTCATCCCTGTAAGGCCAAAATAAGCCCTTTTTAGGCTAAAAAATGGGGTTCGGCGCCTTCTGGGCGCCACCCATTACAATCACTTTAAGACGACTTTTTGCAGCGCATCATTGTGGTGCGTTCTGACAAGGCGTTTTTCGAATCACTAAATAAGACGCTATGGATTTAATCCGCAATTTTTCTATCATCGCCCATATTGATCACGGCAAATCTACGCTTGCGGATCGCATTATTCAACTTTGTGGCGGCCTTTCTGATCGCGAAATGGAAGCCCAAGTTCTCGATTCAATGGATATTGAACGTGAACGCGGAATCACCATCAAGGCTCAAACAGCGGCCTTAAATTACAAAGCCAAAGACGGCAAGATTTACAACCTCAATCTGATTGATACTCCAGGGCATGTCGACTTCTCGTACGAGGTAAGTCGATCTTTATCTGCTTGTGAGGGTGCTTTATTGGTAGTTGATGCCAGTCAAGGTGTTGAGGCACAAACCGTTGCCAACTGTTACATGGCTCTGGAGTTGGGTGTTGAAGTCGTACCGGTGCTTAATAAAATTGATTTGCCGCAAGCCGATCCTGAGCGCGCAAAAAAAGAAATCGAAGACGTGATTGGTATTGATGCATCAGAAGCTGTTACTTGCTCAGCCAAAACAGGCATGGGTGTTGCAGATGTGATCGAAGAAATGATTGCTAAGGTGCCTCCACCAAAAGGCAATGCGGCAGATCCATTGCAAGCATTGATTATTGATTCTTGGTTTGACAACTACGTTGGCGTCGTCATGCTGATTCGCGTAGTGAATGGCACCTTAAAGCCAAAAGAAAAAATTACCTTAATGGCAAATGGCTCAAGTCATTTAGTTGAGCACGTCGGTGTATTTAGTCCAAAGTCAGTTGATCGCCCAGAGTTATCTGCGGGTCAAGTGGGATTTGTGATTGCTGGAATTAAGGAATTAAAAGCCGCCAAAGTTGGCGACACTGTGACGCATTCTCCTGGACAGCAAGGGCGAGTTCCCGCTACTGAGCCTCTGCCTGGATTTAAAGAAGTGAAGCCTCAAGTGTTTGCTGGCCTCTATCCCGTTGAAGCCAGTGAGTATGATCAATTGCGCGAATCACTTGAGAAGCTTAAGTTAAATGACGCTTCTCTTTTATATGAGCCAGAGGTATCGCAAGCTTTAGGGTTTGGATTTCGTTGTGGATTCTTAGGATTGCTCCATATGGAGATCGTGCAAGAGCGTTTAGAGCGCCAGTACGGCATGAACTTGATTACGACTGCACCAACTGTGGTGTATCAAGTACAACAATCCGATGGCACCATCTTGATGGTCGACAACCCTTCTAAGATGCCAGAGACCAGCAAGGTCGATACGATCATGGAACCGATTGTGACTGTCAATCTCTATATGCCGCAAGAGTATGTGGGTTCTGTGATTACCTTGTGCGTTGGTAAACGCGGTATTCAGACAGGGATGAATTATTTAGGTCGCCAAGTGCAACTTACTTACGAATTACCCATGGCAGAAATCGTCCTCGACTTTTTTGATCGTCTTAAATCCATCTCTCGCGGCTATGCCTCGATGGATTATGAGTTCAAAGAATATCGTCCAGCAGATGTGGTCAAAGTTGATATCTTGATTAATGGCGATCGTGTTGATGCGCTCTCCGTGATTGTGCATAGAAGCAATAGCCAACATCGCGGTCGTGAAGTGGTTTCTAAGATGCGGGGCATTATTCCCCGTCAAATGTTTGATGTAGCTATTCAGGCAGCTATTGGCAGCAATATTGTTGCTCGTGAAAACGTCAAAGCATTACGCAAGAACGTATTGGCTAAATGCTACGGTGGTGATATTTCCCGTAAGCGTAAGCTATTAGAGAAGCAAAAAGAAGGTAAGAAGCGCATGAAGCAGGTGGGTAACGTCGAGATTCCACAAGAGGCCTTCTTGGCTATTTTGCAGGTAGAAGATTAATGAACTTCGCTCTTATTCTCTTCATTCTGGTAATCGTGTCAGGTATCGCTTGGATTGCGGATAAGATGTACTTTGCCCCACAAAGAAAAGTGGCTGGTGTTGATCGTATGCCTTTATGGTTGGAGTACACCGCAGGCTTCTTTCCAGTCATTTGCGCAGTATTTGTATTGCGCTCTTTCATTGTTGAGCCCTTCAAGATTCCATCAGGATCGATGATCCCAACATTACAAATTGGCGATTTCATTTTGGTGAATAAGTTCACCTACGGCATTCGTTTACCAGTGATAAATAAGAAAGTAGTTGATCTAGGAACTCCTAAGCGTGGCGATGTTATTGTGTTTCGCTACCCACGCGACGAGTCTGTGGACTACATCAAGCGTGTCGTTGCTTTGCCAGGCGATGTGATTACCTATGAAGATAAACGCTTAAGAATTAATGGTCAGCCTTTACAGTACAGTGGTGGCGAGTCCTATCTCGATCCCGAGAATATGCGCTATGCCAAGCGTTTCACAGAAACATTCCCAGTAGATTTGGGTGGCAATCGCCATGAGATTCTGAATGATCCAGATCGTCCAGCAACCGTCTTTCCAACAGAACGTTTTCCAGGTGCTGAATTCTGTCAATACCAGCCAAGTGGTTTGACTTGCAAAGTGCCTGAGGGGCATTACTTTGCCATGGGAGATAACCGTGATAACAGTGCCGACTCTCGTTATTGGGGTTTTGTGCCCGATAAGAATATTGTGGGTAGAGCATTTTTTGTATGGCTTAACCTAGGCAATCTAGGTCGCATTGGTGGCTTTGAGTAAAAGAGCATGAACGCGCGCGCTGTCATCGAAACCGCACCGCTTCAAGAGCGCCTTGGCTATACCTTCAAGAAGCCTGAGCTCTTAAATCAGGCTCTGACTCACCGCAGTCATAGCAAGAAAAACAACGAGCGCTTAGAGTTTTTGGGCGACTCCATTCTCAATTGTGTTGTAGCTGACTTGCTATACGAGCGTTACTCCGATTTAGATGAAGGCGACCTTTCTCGTGTGCGCGCAAATTTGGTCAAACAACAAGCCTTGTATGAGATTGCCCAAACTCTCTCTTTGTCAGACTATCTGCGCTTAGGCGAGGGTGAGCTTAAGAGTGGCGGCTTCCGTCGGCCATCTATCTTGGCAGATACCCTAGAGGCAGTAACAGGTGCCATCTTTTTGGATGGTGGCTTTGAAGCAGCAAAAACCTGTTTGCGCAAACTGTATACGATTATTCTCACGCAGGTAGATCCCAAGACATTAGGTAAAGACGATAAAACGCTCTTGCAAGAATGTCTGCAAAGTTACCAGTTACCATTGCCAACCTATAACGTAACGGGTACTAGTGGTGCTGCACATAATCAACAGTTTGAAGTGGAGTGTTTGATACCAAGCCTCAAGATCTCCGTCAAAGGTGAAGGTGCATCTCGCCGTGCTGCTGAACAATCAGCTGCTAAGGCAGCGTTGGCTGCGGTCTTGAAAGCATTGCCTCAAGAATCTCGTAAACCAAAGAAAACCCGGTCAGCCAAGAAAAAAGCAGCAAAGAAAGAAGCGACCGAAGAGCAGTTAAACCTCAAGCTAAAGGGCTAATCGTGTTTAGATGCGGCACTATCGCCATTGTTGGGCGTCCCAATATGGGCAAATCAACACTGCTCAATGCATTGGTTGGTCAAAAGATCAGCATTACTTCACGTAAGGCGCAGACAACACGTCATCGCATCTTAGGAATTCAGAATCGCGAAGAGGCACAATTTATTTTTATTGATACGCCTGGTTTCCAGACGCGCTTGATGAATACCCTCAACAAGGCATTGAACCGCACTGTAACTACTGCATTACAAGACGTAAACGTGGCTTGCTTTGTGGTCGAGGCGGGTTACTTTGGCGAAGACGATAAAAAGGTATTGAAGCTGTTACCAGATGATCTGCCGGTAGTGCTGGTATTAAACAAGTTGGACTTATTTAATAGTCGCTTTCAGACTCCATCGGAGCGTGATCAAGCCCTACTCAATTTTATGAAGGAAATGTCTAAGCCTTGGTGTGAGTTGGGTGGCCATGAAGATCAAAAGTGTGAGTTTGCAGAAATCGTGCCTATGAGTGCAAAGAGCCCTGGCGATATCGAAAGACTTTTAGATGTGCTTGAGGGCTATCTACCTGAGGCGCCAGCAGTCTATGATGGCGATACCATTACCGATCGAAGCGAACGTTTCTTAGCCGCTGAGATATTGCGCGAGAAGGTATTTCGTTTCACTGGTGAAGAGTTGCCTTACACCTCTACTGTAGTGATTGATCAATTCAAGATGGATGGCAAGATGCGCCGTATTGCTGCAACCATTTTGGTAGACCGCGATAGTCATAAGGCTATGATCATTGGTCAAAAAGGCGAACGCTTGAAGAAGATCTCTACGGATGCTCGCATCGATATGGAAAAGCTCTTTGATGGCAAAGTCTTTTTGGAGACTTGGGTCAAGGTCAAGCGTGGTTGGGCAGATGATCGCGCTGAATTACGGGCGCAGGGTCTGGAATAAATTTCTATGGCCTCGATTCGCGTTGCTGACGAGCCTGCCTTTGTTTTGCATAGCATTCCCTATAAAGAGACCAGCTTAATTCTGGACGTCTTTACGCGGCAGTATGGCCGCATGGCCCTGATTGCCAAGGGAGCTAAACGCCCGCATTCAACATTGCGTCCAGTCTTGCAACGTTTTCAGCCGCTCTTAGTTTCCTGGAGCGGGAAGTCTGAGTTACGCACGCTCACCAAATCAGAGTGGGTTGGTGGTATGCCTTCCTTAGTTGGCGATGCTCTGCTCTGTGGCTTCTATCTCAATGAATTGCTGGTGAAGTTTTTGGCGCGCGAGGATGAGTACGAAAAACTCTATGATCGTTACGCAGATACTATTAATGCTTTATCGAATCTCGAATTTGAATCTAAGGGCCTAGAAGAAATCCTCCGCCCCTTTGAGTTATCTTTATTGCAAGAGACAGGTTATGCCGCTGCCTTAGACCGTTGCGTAGAAACGAACCAAGCTCCTGATGCTCAAACTCAATATGTCTACCAGCCAGAGCGAGGTGTGCGTCCAGCTCAAGGAGATGATCCTGGCCACTGGCCGGTCCTGAAAGGCCAATCTTTACTGGCTATTGCTGCCGGTGATTTTTCTGATCCAGAGACACTATCTGAAAGTAAGCAGTTAATGCGTTTTCTCTTGGGTCTGCATTTGCAGGATCAAGTCTTGACGACCCGTCAAATTTTGATTGATTTGAAGAAAATCTAGTAATCTAGAGACATGACAGCCCTAGTAGCCAAACCCGCCCTAGAACTCGGCATCAATATTGATCACGTTGCTACTTTACGCAATGCGCGTGGCACGATCTATCCTGATCCGCTCAAGGCGGCGCACTTGGCTGAAGAAGCTGGGGCGGATTTAATTACCTTGCATTTGCGTGAAGATCGCCGTCATATTAAAGACGCTGATTTGTTAGCATTACGTCCTCTCATTAAGACTCGGATGAATCTGGAGTGTGCTGTTACTCCTGAGATGCTGAATATTGCTTGCAAGGTAAGGCCGCACGATGTCTGTTTGGTACCAGAGAAGCGCGAAGAAGTTACCACTGAAGGTGGGCTAGATATTGTGGGGCACTTTGATGCAGTCAAAGCTGCTACTAAGCAATTGCAAGATGCTGGTATTCGGGTTTCGCTATTCATCGATCCAGAAGAAAAGCAAATACAGGCAGCTAAAGATATTGGGGCTACCGTGATTGAGTTGCACACAGGTCGATATGCTGATTTATCAGGCGCAGAACAAAAAACAGAATTGGAGCGTATTCGTAAAGCCGCTCAGTTCGGTAAAGGTATTGGACTTAGAGTTAATGCTGGCCATGGTTTGCATGAAGGCAATGTGATGGCGGTAGCTGCTATTGCAGAACTATCAGAATTAAATATTGGCCATGCCATTGTGGCTGAGGCATTGTTTAAGGGTTGGCAAAAAGCCATCACCGATATGAAATCCTTGATGGCTCAAGGTAGAGCTAAGTCCTAGAGATAACATCCACATGATCATTGGTATCGGTACAGACATTTTGCAGATTGGGCGCTTACAGGCTGCTTATGATCGCACCAATGGTCGTTTGGCGGAAAAGATTTTGGGCCCAGATGAAATGTTGGTCTTCAAACGCCGCCTTGCCAGAAATCACAAACGTGGCATTGCTTTTTTAGCGACACGCTTTGCAGCGAAAGAGGCTTTCTCAAAAGCGATTGGCTTGGGAATGAGAATGCCTATGACTTGGCGTTCCCTGCAAACCTTAAATGAGCCTAGTGGTAAGCCGGTAACAAGCTACCTAGGTGCGCTTGCACAGTTTATGCAAGAAAAAAATTGGGAAGCGCAAGTGACGGTGAGTGACGAGCAGGATATGGCAATAGCCCATGTCATCGTTACGCAGAGATAAAAAAGTTCAAAAATCTAGAATTGATAGAGGAAGAAATGAGTAAAGCGACGATGAATCCGGGACCAGTTACCCTTGATGTAGTGGGTCAGGTCTTAAATGCAGAAGATCGTCGCCGTATCTTGCATCCTCTAACAGGCGGCGTTATTTTGTTTGGTAGAAACTTCGCCAATCGCAAGCAACTCACAAAATTAACGGCTGATATTAAAAAATTACGTCCCGATGTATTGATCTCCATTGACCATGAAGGCGGCCGAGTACAACGCGCCAAGACGGATGGCTTTACCCATTTGCCGGCCATGCGTAAGCTCGGCGAGTTATGGGGCGCTAAAAGCAAATCGACTCACGCGGCTGAATCTGCCGCACTGGCAATGGCTGCTGCGACTGCTTGTGGATATATATTGGCTGCAGAACTTCGTGCCTGTGGTGTGGATTTTAGTTTTACGCCAGTCTTAGATTTGGATTTTGGTCGTAGCGGTGTCATTGGAGATCGTTCATTTAGTCGAGATCCACAAATTGTGTTTGCATTGGCTAAGAGCTTGAATGAAGGGTTGCGTCTTGGTGGAATGGCAAACTGCGGCAAACATTTCCCAGGTCATGGTTGGGCTGAGGCGGATTCTCATGTAGCCATTCCGGTAGATGAGCGTTCATTGGCAGACATTCTTAATGATGATGCTAAGCCCTATGAGTGGCTGGATTTAAGTTTGGCTGCAGTGATGCCGGCACACGTGATTTATCCTAAAGTCGATCAAAACCCTGCGGGCTTCTCCAAGATTTGGTTGCACTCTATCTTGCGTCAGGAATTAGGTTTTGAGGGTGTAATCTTTAGCGACGATCTCTCTATGGAGGGTGCAAGTGTTGCTGGTTCGGTAGTGAAGGGGGCTGAAATGGCCTTAGACGCTGGTTGCGATGCAGTGCTGATCTGTAACCGCCCTGACTTAGCAGATCAGTTGCTTAGTCAATTGAAGGTATCAAAGGCAAAGCAAGCCGAATCTGCCACTCGCCTAAATCGTCTCATGCCGAGCTCCCCATCTCCAACCTGGGATGCCTTGCAAAAAGAATTGGAGTATCAACATGCTAAAGGTTTGTTAAAGCAATTTAATTTGATTGCTTAAGCAAATTGGTAAGCATTAAAAAAGCCCGGCATGCCGGGCTTTTGAACATCTATAGTGTGCTAATTAGTTAGCGCGGCTACGGTATTCACCTGTACGAGTATCGATTTCGATCTTGTCACCAGTGTTACAGAACAAGGGTACTTGCAATTCATAGCCAGTAGCCAATTTTGCTGTCTTCAATACTTTGCCTGAGCTGGTATCGCCTTTAACAGCTGGCTCAGTGTAAGTGATTTCACGCACCAATGAGTTAGGCATTGCAACTGAGAGTGCCTTACCTTCGTAGAACACTACTTCACAAGGCATACCTTCTTCGAGGTAGTTCAATGCGTCACCCATGAATTCTGATTCAACTTCATATTGGTTGTAATCACCGTCCATGAAAACATACATCGGGTCTGCGAAGTAAGAATAAGTGCAATCTTTCTTTTCGAGGATCACTACATCGAATTTGTCATCAGCTTTGTAAACGCCTTCGTTTGGCGCGCCAGTTAATAAATTCTTAAATTTCATTTTCACAACTGAAGAGTTGCGGCCGGAGCGGCTGTATTCGGCCTTTAAAACGACCATGGCATCGGTGCCAATCATGACGACGTTACCAACGCGGAGTTCTTGTGCTGTTTTCATCTTGCTATTCCTGGGTGCAGATTGATTTTTCTGCGGTTTTTATCAAAAACAAGATTGTAACCGCCCGCAAGTCTTTATTGCTTGGTCTTAGGCTACGAACCGCAATAGGCGGGCGGCTAAGCCCCCATCCCCTTGGTTTTCGAGTAATTGGGTGCGCCATGCCTCTGAATGGGCAGTCCAAGTATCTAGGGTGCCAAACCATTCACTGGGCATTGCCCAGGTCATGGCAGCAATCGTTGCAAGGCGCAATTCTTGATTGGCATCTTGAAGGTAAAGGTCTAAAAAGGCAGCTAACTTGACTTCATGAACGCGATCTTCTTGTGGATAAATATGCCAAATAAATGGTTTGCCTGCTAATTGCGCACGAACAAAAGAATCTTCGCCACGAACGATATTGAAATCACATTGCGAGAGCACCCAGTCATAGTCATCTTGAGAAACAAATGGCATTGATAATAATTGGATATTGGCTGGCAATTCAAATGCATGCTCACCATAAAGATTAAGGAGCTCAGTATGTCCATGCGTCAGCAAGACATCGATATCCTCACCAAGACCGCTTAAGTCCTCTAGCCACTTTCGCAAAGGGGCGCCTGGGTAGCAAAATATGCTGACGCGTTTTGCATTACTACGCAGCTCAGACCAAATTTCATTTAAATCGTTTGGAATTTGGTTGGCTACTGTTGTGCCAACTGGTGGAATTGGGTCGACCAATATTCCACCAGCTTCAACTTGAAATCCTGGAAAGAAAAAATACTTGGGTATGCCATGAGATTGTGGTGATGCCTTTGCATGGAAATCCATAATCCATGGTTCAGCGCTGAGATATTCAAGATTGATAATCAGGGGTTTGACTGGGGCTATGAATAAACCAGTTAAATAGCGCTCGGGTAACTCACATCCAAAGGCCTCGATGACGACATCAGGAGTGTGGACGGGGTGCCTTGCATTGCTGTAACTCCCTTCCCAGGGCTGGATATCAATGTTGTCTTTAATTGAGGGGTCTACACCAGAAGCGAGTAAATTCAGGGTTGGTAGGTCGTCGCAAAAAATACGCACCTCTTGGCCATGAAGACTTGATAAGCTTCGGGCTAGGCGCCAGCAAACACCGGCATCACCATAGTTATCTACGATTTGGCAGAAAATATCCCAACGCATGAGCAATTCGCTTTTTGAAACCCTTCAGCAGGACGTTAAACGGCTACCCGGATTACCGGGGGTATATCGCTTCTTTGATGAGGCGGGGAACATTCTGTACGTTGGCAAAGCTCGCAACCTTAAAAAGCGTGTATCCAGTTATTTTCAAAGCAAGCAGTTATCACCTCGAATAGCACTCATGGTGGGCAAAATTGCTCGCTATGAGACAACGGTAACACGGACTGAAACGGAAGCCCTCATTCTAGAGAACAATCTCATTAAAGAGTTGGCTCCACCATTCAATATTTTATTTCGAGATGATAAGTCTTACCCTTATGTAATGTTAACGGGACATCAGTTCCCGCGCTTAGCCTCTTATCGTGGCAAGGTCGATAAGCGCAATCATTACTTTGGACCCTTTCCAAATAGCTGGGCGGTACGTAATAGCGTTCAGATTCTGCAAAAAGTATTTCGCCTCAGAACTTGCGAAGACTCTGTCTTTAAAAATCGTAGCCGCCCCTGTCTGTTGCATCAGATTCATCGCTGTAGTGCTCCCTGTGTAGGTCGTCTTAGTGTTGAGCAGTACGGTCAAGATGTGGCACAAGCAACACGCTTCTTAGAGGGTGATCACAGTCGTGTACTTGCAGAGCTCGAAAAAGAAATGCATGCGCATAGCGAGGCGATGGAATTTGAAATGGCCGCGGTACTTCGTGATCGGATTGCAGATCTCTCAAGTGTTCTGCAACAGCAGGCAATGGATACGGTTGCCGAGGGTGAGGGTGATGTTGACATCATTGCTGTCGCGCAAATGGAAGGCATGGTTTGTGTGAATCTCGCCATGGTACGCGGTGGTCGCCACTTGGGTGATAGAGCCTATTTCCCTAAAGGCTTGCGAACAGCCTCAGGGGAGCTCCCACCCCCTGCGGAAATACTTGAAGCCTTTATTGCGCAACACTATTTAGAAGATGCGAGCGAAAAAGAAGGCGCAACGACGAATCTAATTCCACCAGTTTTGGTGTTGAATCATTCTTTACATTCTGTGAGTGATGATGTGACTCAATCAAATGAAGCGCCTCCCGAAGATCTTCATGATTTATTGAATGCACAGGCTGGTAGAAAAATTACCTTCTTACATCAGCCTCAGGGTCAACGTCGCCATTGGCTGGCTATGGCAGAAGGCAATGCTAAGCTGGCATTAACAAAACGCTTAGTAGAGACAGGTGGTCAGTTAGCTAGAGCACGCGCATTAGCAGATATTTTGGCTTTAGATCTTGAGGGTCTTGAGCACCTACGTATCGAATGTTTTGATATCAGTCATACCTCTGGCGAAGCAACACAAGCGTCCTGCGTGGTGTATGCCAAGAATACAATGCAATCAGGCGAGTATCGTCGCTTCAATATTAATGACATCACACCGGGTGATGACTATGCAGCGATGCGTCAAGTCTTGCAAAGACGCTACGCTAACTTCCAAGAACTCCCCCCAGAAAAAATGCCTCAAGTCATTTTGATTGATGGCGGCAAAGGTCAGGTCGAAATGGCAAGGCAAGTGCTTTCAGAATTTGGTATGGACGTAGGCTTAATTGTTGGTGTTGCTAAAGGTGAAGGTCGTAAGGTTGGGTTAGAAACCTTGATCTTTGCTGATGGCCGCGAGCCTTTGGAGCTGGGTATTGATAGCGCAGCGCTCTTGTTGGTTGCGCAGATTCGAGATGAGGCCCATCGTTTTGCAATTACAGGTATGCGTGCCAAGCGCGCCAAAGCTAGAACTGTTTCTCGATTAGAGGAGATTGAGGGCATTGGCGCAAAGCGACGTCAGAAGTTATTAGCGCGTTTTGGGGGGCTCAAGGGGGTTGCTAATGCCAGTATTGAAGAGATTGCCAGTGTAGAAGGGGTATCGCTTACTTTGGCTGAACAAATTTATCGCCAATTACACTAGTAGTTATTGATCATATTTGGTTTATGCTTAGCCAATGCCATTCAATGTACCGATCGCTCTAACTTGGTTACGTGTAGCAGCAATTCCATTGCTGGTAGCGATTTTCTATCTCCCCAATACTTGGTTTACCCCATTTGAGAAGAATTTGATTGCGGCAATAATCTTTATCTTTGCTGCTATTACTGATTGGTTGGATGGATTTCTTGCGCGTCGCTTAAAGCAAGAGTCTGCTTTCGGTCAGTTTTTAGATCCCGTTGCGGATAAATTAATCGTTGCGGCTGCATTGTTAGTTCTCTTGAATATGGATCGAGTTCAGGTTTGGGTTGCCCTGGTCATCATCGGTCGCGAAATCACAATCTCTGCACTCAGAGAATGGATGGCCTTGCTTGGGGCTGGTAAGAGTGTCGCCGTGCATATGGTGGGTAAGTTAAAAACAACCGCTCAGCTTGTTGCGATTCCTTTTTTACTACTGAATGACACCTTATTCGGCTGGCTCGACTGCGCCAAGATTGGTACTTGGTTAATTTGGGTGGCTGCATTCTTAACGCTTTGGTCGATGTTTTATTACCTGAAAAAAGCCTTGCCGCAATTGGCTGGCAAAATAGACTAATTCCCTTCGGTCCTTATTTATAAAGGCTTATCGGGCTGTTTTAATTCCTAAAGTTTTCCTTTTCACGGGGAATAATGCTTTCTTTTGGATTGTTTGTTAAACTATCGCCCTGTTATGCGGGAATAGCTCAGCTGGTAGAGCGATACCTTGCCAAGGTATAGGTCGGGAGTTCGAACCTCCTTTCCCGCTCCAAGTTCGATGGGAAGCCCTAAAAAGCTTCCCATTTTTGATTCAGGTATGTGGCGCGTTGGCCGAGTGGTTAGGCAGGAGCCTGCAAAGCTTCGTACGGGGGTTCGATTCCCTCACGCGCCTCCAGTGATTTCGCTTGACGAAATAGGTGTAGCACCTAAAATACTTTCAGAATGTTTCAGAAAGTCGCATCACTTTTTTAAAGCGAAAAATGATCAAAATTCACACTTTTAAAATTAGCCTCCTCGCATTGTTTATAGCGGGCTTGGCTGCTTGCGCTTCTTCTGGTGATTCACCTACAGGCACGCCACAAGAAGTCCAGGAAATTCAATCCCAACTCTTGGGGGACATGCCTTTACCTGCAGCTTCAAAAATTATTGGCGCTGATTCATTAATTATTGGACGTGGTGATAACTGGGTGGGCCGTGTTGTTTTATCTGGGGTGCAAACACCAACTGATATTTATGCCTTCTTCCAGTCTGAGTATCCGCGCGCTGGGTGGACAACAGTAAGTGCCGTGAAATCGAAAACCAGTATTTTGGTATTTACCAAAGGTGATCGCACTGCTACTGTGGAATTGAATGAAGGTTCCATGACTGGACCTAAAACACTCATCACCATCACTTCATCACCGAAGAATGCTAACGTAGTGGCGCCAAGTAAGAAATAATTGGTAAGAAACAATCAGAAATAAAAAGGCCTCCACTGGAGGCCTTTTTATTTGGTAAATGAATCTCTACCTCAGAGACCTTCAGCCCTGATTAGGCCGACTGCTTGACCTTCAATTGCAAAGTTTGGTTGACGACCATCAACCACAATATTTTTAAAGTCTGGGTTTTCAGCCTGCAACTCGATCACCATGCCATTGGCAGTCTTCTTCTGTTGCCAGCGTTTTACCGTGACTTCATCATCAAGACGTGCAACCACGATATCGCCATTGCGTACCTCAGTGGTTTTTCTAACAGCCAAGTAGTCGCCATCCAAAATGCCTGCATCACGCATACTCATGCCTTTTACTTTTAATAAGTAATCAGCACCTTTGCTAAACAGGCTTGGGTCAATCGGTACTTGTTTCTCAATATGCTCAACTGCCATGATTGGTGAACCTGCAGCAACGCGACCGATTAACGGAAGTGTGAGTTGTTGTAACGCGCCTGATGGTAAAGACAGTTGACGATATTTATTCGAATGTTGTGTTTGGTTAAATCGTTGTGGAATACGAATGCCGCGAGAGGTGCCTGGCGTTAATTCGATATAACCTTTTTTGGCGAGTGCACGCAAATGTTCTTCAGCAGCATTTGCAGAAGCAAATCCCAGCTGTGTGGCTATCTCTGCGCGAGTCGGTGGTAGACCGCTCTCATCAATGGCTTTGGTGATAAGTTCCAAAATCTCACTCTGGCGTGCAGTGAGCTTGGGGAGGGCAGTCAGCTCCTCATGAAAATCGACTGTATTTATGTCCATACTGGGATTGTATACAGCACTATTTCAGAATTCAAGCAATTTAAGGGGGATAATGGGGTATGAGCACGATTAATGGCAATCCTGAAAATACCCCCCATATCTTGGTTTTGGGTATTGGCGGCACTATCGCTGGCTTAGCCCAAGACCCAGCCAACCCAAGCGCGTATCAAGCGGGGCAAGTGGGTATAGAGGCGCTTTTGGCCCGAATCCAAGAGGGTATTCCGGGGTCCGTAAAGTTCGTCTCTGAACAGCTTGCCAACATCGATAGTCGCGATCTTAGTGAAGAGCTACTAACCCAGATAGGCAATACTGTAAAGGAGTCTATTCAAGACTCTGCCGTACAAGGGATCGTTATTACTCACGGCACAGATACCATAGAAGAGACTGGGTTTTTCTTGCATGCTACCTGCGGCAAGCTTGCTGAAAAATTAGGCAAAAGGGTGGTATTAACTGGCGCTATGCTGCCTTCAAATGTACCCCAAGCTGATGGCCCACAAAATCTCATGGATGCCTTGAAATGGGCCTCAACTGCCCCTGAAAACTGTCCTGGAGGGGTATTTGCCGTATTTGCTGGCAAGGTCTGCCTGGCGCGAGATTTGGCAAAACGCCACAGCTCGGCTCTCAATGCACCATTAATAGATTCACCCAGTAGCCCAATAGGCTTAATCAATCCCTCTTGGCTATCTCGGGCTAGGGCAATTCAGGCCGCCTCAACTGAGGATTTGCCGATTCCTGAGACTTGGCCCTGGGTGGAAATTCTTACTAGCCATGCTGGTGCAAGGGCTCAACCCATTGAGGCAATGATGAGCGCGGGGGTTCAGGGTTTAGTTCTGGCGGGAACCGGTTTAGGTGGATTGCACGAAAATTGGCTGAGACCCTTAAAACAAGCTCAAGAGCAGGGTATCGCTCTAGTGCGTTCCACTCGCACAGGTGCTGGTCCCACGGTAAGCACAAAAGACGGGCTTGCCTGCGAGTTGGCTGGCGGCCTTTCTGCACCCAGAGCAAGGATTGCCCTGCAATTAGCTTTAAATGCTGTGGTCAGCTCTAAATCCCTGACTTGGCAGGATTTTTTTGCTAGAATAGCGGTCTTGCCTGAGTTTAGGTAAGGGTTTAAAAAGTGTTGTGAGCAGTACCTACAATTTGTTACTACCTTGTCACACTGGCGCTAATTTCAAAACCATCAGAAATTAGCAAGACGCCCAGGTGACTTCATCCTTAAGGAGTGTTTGATGCGTCATTATGAAATCGTCTTTATCGTCCATCCGGACCAAAGCGAGCAAGTGCCAGCGATGATCGATCGCTACAAAGCTACATTAGCAGCTGCGGGCGGCAAAATTCATCGTATTGAAGATTGGGGTCGTCGTCAGATGGCTTACATGATCGACAAGCTTGCTAAAGCCCACTACGTTTGCATGAATATTGAGTGCGACCAGAAAACTCTGGAAGAGCTCGAGCATGCGTTCAAATTTAACGATGCTGTTTTGCGTCACCTCATCATCAAGACTAAGAAAGCTGAAACAGAGCCTTCTATCATGATGAAAGAAGTGCAGCGCGAAGAGGCACGCAAATCAGCTCAATCCGAAGCTCCTGTAGCAGCGGAATAAGTTAGAAATTTGAAGAGGAATACACAGACTAGAGAACGTATTAGAGAAGCGGAGCGGCGTTGAATCATTTCACCCTCACTGCAATCTTAGTATCTAAAGACGCGATTCGATTTACACCTGCAGGAATACCGGTGATGCATTGCCAGCTAGAACATAGCGGCGAAGCAAACGAGGTAGGGGTAGCAAGGAAAATTCAGATGAGTGTTGAAGCCATAGTAATCGGTCCAATACAAAAGGATCTAGAGCAAATGGATTTAGGAGCTGAGGCGGTGTTTGAAGGATTCTTAGCACCGAAGACTCTACGTAATCAAAGACTGGTTTTCCATATTACCCATATTCAATTGAAAAATTAAAGAGGAAATCATCATGGCGTTTGGAAAGAAACCCGATTTCAAAAAGAAACCAGCTCAGAACCCATTGTTCAAGCGTAAGCGTTATTGCCGTTTCACTGTTGCTGGCGTAGAACAGATCGACTACAAAGATGTAGATACATTGAAGGACTTTATTGGTGAAAACGCCAAGATCACTCCTGCTCGTTTGACAGGCACTAAAGCTAAATATCAGCGTCAGTTAGACACTGCTATCAAGCGTGCTCGTTTCTTGGCTTTGTTGCCATTCTCCGATCAACATAGAAAATAATTGGGAGCCCTCAATGCAAATCATTCTTTTAGAAAAAGTAACAAACTTGGGCAACCTCGGTGACGTAGTTCGCGTTAAAGACGGTTTCGCTCGTAATTTCCTAATCCCACAACGTAAAGCTCGTCGTGCAACTGAAGCAGCTATCGCTGACTTTGCAACACGTCGTGCTGAGTTGGAGAAATTAGCTGCTGAGAAATTAGCTGCTGCTGAAGCGGTTGGTGTAAAGCTCAAAGACTTGGTTCTCGAAATCGGTCAAAAAGCTGGCGTTGACGGTCGCTTGTTTGGTTCTGTAACTAACCACGATATCGCTGATGCTTTGAAAGCCAAAGGTTTCACGATTGAGAAAGCTTCAATCCGTATGCCTACTGGACCATTGAAAATGGTTGGTGATCATCCTGTTGCGGTTGCTGTTCATACCGACGTAGTAGTGGATATCACTATTCGTGTAGTTGGCGAGCAAGCTTAATTAGTCTGTAAACTAGCCTCATGGCTGAATCCCGTTCACGTACCGTTACGCTGAATCCCGGCATGACGGGTTCTGGGGATGCAGTCGTGCAGGCTTTGAAAGTTCCTCCACATTCTGTAGAAGCCGAGCAATCACTGCTCGGTGGTCTACTGATCGATAACTCCTCTTGGGACAACCTTGGTGGAGTCTTAAACGACAAAGATTTCTATCGTCCTGAGCATGCATTGATCTACAAGGTCATTGCACGTTTAGTTGGCGATAACCATCCCGCAGACGTTATTACTGTTCACGATGCAATTAAGTCTGAGCAGGGCGGTGATCTGGTTAGCATTGACTACCTTAATTCATTAGCGCAAAACACACCGAGCGCAGCGAACATTAAAGGCTATGCCGATATCGTTCGTGACCGCAGTATTTTGCGCCGTTTGATTGAAGTCTCTGACAGTATTGTTAACTCAGCATTCGTACCAGAGGGGCGTACAGTACGAACCCTATTGGATGAAGCGGAGTCTCGCATCTTGCAAATTGGTGAGGAGGGTAGTCGCAAAGCCGATTACTTGGAGATCGAACCATTACTGCGCTCAGTTGTTGCCAGAATTGATGAGCTCTATAACCGTCAAGGCGGAAGTGATATCACCGGTATCGCAACGGGCTTTATTGATTTAGATAAACAAACTAGCGGTTTACAAAAAGGTGACTTAGTCATTGTTGCTGGAAGACCCTCGATGGGTAAAGCGCAGCCTTTGGATGCAAAAGTGAAAACCGTTGATGGCTGGAAATTGATGGGCGATTTAAAGTTTGGTGATCGCCTTGCTTCTGTGGATGGTCAGCATTCAATGGTCACGGGCATTTATCCACAAGGCACAAAGCAGATCTATAAAGTCACTTTTTCAGATGGCCGTCAAGCTGAGTGCTGTGATGAGCATCTCTGGCGGGTAATGTATCGCGATTGGTCCGAGCCACGAGTTATCAACACCACTCGCTTAATGGAAATGTTGCAGTGTGTTCGATATAAGAACAGATTATGGATTGACCCAGTTTCAGGCGATTTTGGTCACTCAAATGCCTTACCAATTCACCCTTGGGTTTTAGGTGCGTTGCTAGGTGATGGCACTCTAGCCCTATCTCATAGATCAGTCATGTTTTCAACTAAGTCACCTGAGCTTGTAGAACGCATGAATTTGCTTGCGAACTATGAGATGGAGTTAGTGCATGCTAATGCATATGACTGGAGATTAGTTTCGAAAGAAAGAATTGCTGCTAATGGTCAAAGAGCGGCTATCAAGACAAATTATTTTAGAGCTGCTTTAGATGAATTAGGTGTTTTAGGTTGCAGGAGTTTTGATAAATATATTCCGGCTACTTATCTTGAGGCCAATAAGAATTCTCGTCTTACATTGCTCCAGGGTTTGATGGATACCGATGGATGGATTGAGAAGTGGGGCTCTATTCGTTTTTGTACAGCAAGCAAGCAATTATCTGAAGATGTTGCAACTTTAGCTAGGTCATTAGGAGGCTTTTGCTCCATAGCACAAAAGCAAACGAGCTATACCTACAAGGGTGAAAAGAAGCAAGGCCGCTTATCTTATGTTTTGAATATGAGTTTTGGCCCCGGTTTTCAAGCTTTTACTCTGCCTGAAAAGGCTGAAAGGTTAAGAGCAAGCTGGGATCGCCAACGTAGAATTTCATTTCAAAGTATTGAGCCTTCCAGGATGTCTGAGGCGCAATGTATTTCAGTTAGCCACCCACAAAGAACTTACGTAACGAATGATTATGTTGTTACGCACAACACTGCATTTGCACTCAATATTGCAGAGAACGTCGCACTCGCTGAAGGTTTACCAGTTGTAGTCTTCTCGATGGAGATGTCCGGTGAGCAATTAGCAGCCCGTCTATTGGGTTCTGTTGGTCGTGTTGATCAAGGTCGTATGCGTACTGGAAAGTTGCAAGATGATGAATGGCCACGCGTCACCGACGCGATTGCGCGTTTAAGCAATACCCAAATTTTGATTGATGAGACTGGTTCTCTATCTAGCCTTGAATTGCGAGCCCGTGCACGTCGTATTGCCAGAAACTTTGGCGGTACTTTAGGTTTGGTAGTAATTGACTACTTGCAGTTGATGAGTGGCTCTGGTTCTGAGAACCGCGCTACAGAGATTTCAGAAATCTCACGCTCACTCAAGTCACTCGCAAAAGAATTGCAGTGCCCAGTCGTTGCTCTCTCACAGTTAAATCGCGGTCTTGAGCAGCGTCCTAATAAACGTCCCATCATGTCTGACTTGCGTGAGTCAGGTGCTATCGAACAAGATGCTGACTTGATCATGTTTATTTATCGTGATGAGGTCTATCACCCAGATACCACCACCGATAAAGGTGTGGCTGAGATCATTATCGGTAAGCAGCGTAATGGCCCAATTGGTACAGTGAGATTAAGTTGGCAAGGTCCGTATACCAAGTTCGATAACTTGGCGATGGGCTCAATTGGATACTCTTCTGGTGGTTACGAGCCTTTCTAGAAATAAGTCAACACAATATCTTTAACAGTAGATAAACAAAAAGCCTCGCAGTGCGAGGCTTTTTTACTGAAGGAGATAAATAAAATTTATCTAACTCATTTTATTTGCCACCCATACATTTTTTAATGGATGCATCTTTGGCAGCACCATACAAAGGCTTACCATCTTTGCTAACCGCTTTAGCTTCACAATCATTAGGCTTGGCATCGCCCATACATTTTTTAATCGAAGCATCTTTTGCTGCTCCGTATAACGGCTTGCCATCTTTACTCACAGCTTTTGCTTCACAGGCTGCCTGATCGGCAAATACATAAGTGGGAACTGCAAAACTCAAAGCAATACTTAAAGCAATGATGATTTTCTTCATGTGACATTCTCCTAGGTTGAGGGAAAAGTTTTGTATGCAGCTTTTAGGTCATTATTTATAATAAACCCACCTAAGGGTATTAGCTTTAGGGTTAATAGATATTAACTTTATAGCTAATTATCATTTCTAGCATCTAATTCTTAATTTATGGCTACCTAATGTTCCTGCAGAAAATCCTTAAAGCACCAATTTGGTTCGCTGGAGCACTTGTGACGGGCGTATTAGCTCCTAAAACTATTTTTGCCCAAGCTGCAGGATGCCCGTCTGCAATTTTGACTACCGGTAATCAAAGTATTACATGTAGCACTGCTGCCACTTCCGGTTCACCCGTAACTACAGCAACTGCAATACAAACATATTCAACTAGCAATCCTCCTCCAGGCGGGAGTCCTTTGCTAAGTTCAAATGCCTACGATGGTATAAGTGCAACAGTTACTCAATACACAACAATTCAGTTATCTGGTTCCCCCGTAGGTTTAGCGAGCGGAAATACTGTTACTAACTATGGAGTATTGAATTCAAATAGCTTTACAAATGGCTATGGCATTTCATTTGGTGCAAATAATCGATCAAGCACTGGTGGTAATACCGTTCTGAACGCATCATCAGGGCGAATTATTACTGCTGGCGGAAACGCAAATGGTATTTATGTAGCTCCAACTTCCGCAGGCTCAACTGGGAATTCAATCACCAATGCTGGATCCGTTTCAACTTCGGGGAATTCAGCTGCAGCGATTAGTTTGATGTCAGGCTCAACAGGTACTTCAGTTGTCAATTCAATTGTGAATACGGGCACATTAACGACCACGAAGGATAACGCTGCTTATGGTATCGAATTTAGCTCTGTCGCCGGAACTAATTCGGTTAATAACTCTGGAGTTATCACAACATCAGGAAGTACAGCGCATGGAATGAGTATTACGAGCACTCGTAATACTGTTGGCATCACCAATAGCGGGACTATTTCTGCATTGGGCGCCGGTGCAAATGGAATTAATGTTTCTGGCGCAGCAAATATCACGAATTCCGGAACTATTGGATCATCTTCTGGGCTTGCCATTAATTTTGGGGGAACATTGCCTACAGGCGCTTTCAATACACTCAATATTAATAATGGCTCAGTCATTAATGGCGGAATTGCCTTTAATGCCAATAGCGCTAGGGAAACTTTAACTTTTAATGGCTATTCAAATAGTAATTTTAATAATGCCATTACTGGCTTAAATATTATTAATGCCAATAATGGCTCTAATGTTGTACTGTCTAGTTCAGTGGGCTATGACTTAGTCACTGGACAAGTTGCGGTAGATGCAACATCAGTGTTGAATATCAGCGGTGTAGTTAAAGATCAAGCGTCTCCAGTGGTTGCCTCTAGCCTTACTAAGGTGGGCGCTGGCACCTTAACTCTCTCAGGTGCCAATACGTATAGTGGGGGCACCACTCTTAGCGCCGGTACTATTGCGGTTGGTAATAATGCTGGCCTAGGAACTGGTAGCTTAGCGATGGCAGACAGTACTACTCTACAAGCAGCATCAGCTGTAACTCTTGTAAATAATATTGGTGTTACAGGTGCAGCCAGCATTAATACCAATGGTAATGATCTCGGTTTAACTGGAAATATTACGGGTACAGGTGGCGTTACTAAATCCGGCTCAGGTGTTTTAACTCTCTCTGGTACAAATACATACAATGGCTCCACCACTATTAGCGCTGGATCAATAAAAGCAGGGGCCGCAAATACACTGTCTCCTAATAGTGCAGTAACAGTCAATTCTGGCGCAAGCTTAAATTTAAATAATTTCTCACAAGTTATTGGGTCTTTAGCTGGTGCCGGAAATACCTCCTTGGGGAGTGCAACGCTTGCAACAGGGGGAAACAATGCGAGCACGAGTTACTCTGGCGTTATCGACGGAACTGGCGCGCTCACCAAGACAGGTAGCGGAACATTTACTTTATCTGGTGCCAATACGTATAGTGGGGGTACCACAGTCTCCGCTGGAACCCTAGCTGGTAACACGACCAGCTTACAAGGAAATATTCTTAATAATTC
>NZ_CP061311.1:1032860-1202189 GCF_018688095.1 Polynucleobacter sp. AP-Titi-500A-B4
TGGTTTGGCACAGTACATGCTCAAAAATGAATACGAAATTATGCTGGGCTGTGCGAGTATTCCGATGGCAGATGGCGGTCACTTTGCGGCAAGCCTCTATAACTCTCTGGGTAGTGAGCAAATAGCGCCAACTGAATTCCACGCCTTTCCACGTCTAGCGCTACCCTTGGACAGACTTAATGGCGGTCTTGAAGTAGATGCACCACCATTGATCAAGGGCTACCTTAAATTAGGCGCAAAGATTTGCAGTGCTCCAGCTTGGGATCCTGACTTCAACACGGCAGACTTACTAACCATGCTACGTCTTTCAGATATTAATCCGCGCTACGCAAAACACTTTCTAGGCATTTAACTACTTTAGGTGAACTTTATAAGTGCGACCGACTCGCTCCCACTCGGCCGCTTCCTTTTGTAAGCTAAATTCGGTAAGTGGATGGCTCAGTGCCCAGTCCTTTGGGATTTCCACAGCGAATGCGCCATTATTTTCAGATACTTTTACCTTGGGCAGGTTCACACCACTTCTGCCACGGCACAACACTTGCGCTAATCGTAGACAAAAGAGCATGCGCCAATCATTAAATGCATGGTTATTTGATAGCTTTCCTAGCTTTCCTGTGTGACCAAGCAACAAGGCCGCTAAACGTGCCTGATCATTCTTTGAGAAGCCAGGCATATCAGCGTTTCCAGCAATATAAGCAGAATGTTTGTGATATCCATTGTGGGATATGGATAGACCAATTTCATGAAGATTTGCAGCCCACTGTAATAAAGCGATATTGTCCGCCCTATTTTCGATATCCGATTTGGGTAATTGCGTTAGAAATTCAGCTGCAAACTTCCCAACCCTTTCTGCCTGCTCTCGGTCTACGGTATAGCGCTGCATAAATTGCTCAACGGTGACATACCGCATATCGTGATGCTGTGAGCGACCCAATAGATCATAAAGAACACCTATGCGCAAAGCAGCATCGGTCACTTCCATACTTTCAATATTTAACTCATCAAACGCTGCAAGCATAATAGCTAGACCGCCGGGCCACACAGATCTACGATCGTCTTTGAGGCCAATCAACTCAACTTGATTTACATGTTCGTATTTGAGAAGATGTTTTTTAAGATTCTTTAATCCCTCCCTCGTGATCAGGCCACTACCACCATTAACCCTACCCATTGTCAAGCCGTCACCATGGCCATTAAAGTTATTTTCGGCAATAAGCTCTGCCAATGCTCGGGCCGTCCCCGACGAGCCGATAACTTGATTCCAGCCGCTTTTTAAATAGGCTCCAGATATGACCTGGATCTCTCGACGGGCAGCCAATTCAGCCTCTTTAAATGCATGTGAATCAATATTGCCTTTCGGGAAAAATCTCAAGCTATGGGATACGCAACCAATGTAAAGGCTCTCCATTAATTTAGGCTCATAACCCTTTCCAATAATGAACTCTGTAGAGCCGCCTCCAATATCAATTACCAATCTATTGCCATGAACCGCTTGAACCTCATGAGCTGCTCCAATGTAGATTAAACGTGCCTCTTCTACGCCTGCAATAACTTCAATCGGAAAGCCCAAGGCCTTCTCAGCATCGGCTACAAATTGCGAAGCATTCTTAGCCACGCGTAATGTATTGGTAGCAACAGCTCTAACATTTGAGGGATTAAATCCCCGAATACGCTCGCCAAAGCGCCGAATTGCAACAAGTCCCCTTTGATATGCGTCATTTCCAAGCATTTTGTGCTCAGTTAATCCTGCTGCTAGACGCACGGTCTCTCGTAATGTATCAATTGGACGTAATTGAGTGCCAGAAGGGGTGTTGACGGCCTGTGCAACCAATAGACGAAGGCTGTTAGACCCTAGGTCAACAGCAGCAACTAAGTCCGAGGAATTGATTGAAGTATCAGTAGTCAAGCTATGAGTCTACTCTAAATAACGCATACCCTAAATTGCCAAGGCTCGCCTTAGATTAGGCCGCTAAGTTTTGCTCGGAGCTTGAACAATTTAGACTTCCAAAGCTACAGAAAATGCAGCAATCTCCTGACTTCGGCTTAAGAATCTGTTTGCATGCTGGGCAACGATATAGATGATGTGTGGCCCCTGCGGGAACAGTCAGTGACTCCATTGCAAGGCAATGAGGACAGGTAATGATGGAGTGCTGGTATAGGGTTAAATTAGTCACCCACTCATACTGCTTGTTTAATGTTACAGAAATATGACAGTAAATTAAGCTTGACTGTCATATTACTTTGCTAGGATTAAATCTTATTCATTTTTAGCAAAGACTATGAGCAAATATCAATATGAAGATGCCGTTAAACAACTTCAAGAAACCGGCGCAATCAGTCTGAATGACTTTAAAAAACTTCCATATGAAGACCTGGTTGAGCTTCTAGAGGAAATTAAGGTTTGGTGTTTATATGCCAATGGCAAAACCGATAAACTCACCAAAGAATCAAACAAAAAAAAGAAAAAGAAAAAAGAGTAGTGATTAGGCGCTTATACGTTCTTTAGGAAAGCGCAACATAAAAGTACTGCCCTTCCCAGGAGTACTTTCAATCAGCAATTGAGCCTGATGTCTATTGGAGATATGTTTGACAATCGCCAAGCCCAGTCCAGTTCCACCAGTATCCCTAGATCTACTTCTATCAACTCGATAGAAGCGTTCTGTCAAGCGTGATAAATGCTCTGAAGCAATGCCTGGACCGGTATCTGTGACGGAGAATTCACCCTGACCATTGGAGTTCATTTGCCATTTAACTTCAACAGATCCGACATCGGGGGTATAGCGAATTGCATTTGAAACAAGATTGCTAAAGGCAGACAAAACCTCTTTCTCATCGCCTAATAAATTGTTGGGAGTTAAAGAAGTAAAACTTAATGCGTGACTACCATGAGAAAGGGCCTCAGCATCATTCTTAAGAAGTGCCATTAAGGTTTCAATCTTGATGACATTTAAACTCGCTGGCAAAGTATTTGCCTCAAGATTGGCAAGTGTTAGTAAGTCTTCCACAAGACTCTTCATCCGCTTTGCCTGAGACATCATCATGTCAAAATATTGATCTTGCTGAGACTTCTCAAGATCCAATGATTGAACGGTTTCTAAGAAACCCATCAATACAGTAATAGGCGTTCTCATTTCATGCGAAACGTTCGCCACAAAGTCTCTGCGCATGGCATCTGCCTTTTGCAGGTCGGTTACATCTTGCACTAAAAGGAGGTGACGCTTTTGACCAAACGGAAAAGCTTGAAGCATTAAGCTAAGACTACCGTCTTGACCCATGCGCTCAAGTAGTAATGGTTCATCGAAGATTTTCTTATTGAGGTATTGAACAAATTCAGGACGGCGTATCAAAAAATTAATGCGTTGCATCACATCTCGTCTAAAACTTAACCCAAAGAAATGCTCCGCAATACTGTTACACCATTCAATTTGATCATCCCCATCTAGCATGACAATGCCATTTGGAGAAGCTTGGAAGGCCTCAATAAAGTGATCATGCTGTTGCTCTGTGGTTCTAATTCTTTGCTTAAGATTTCGGACTAAGCGCTGGAGGCGAAAAAATATTTCCTCCCAATAGCCGCTCGGAAGCGACATGTTTTCTACTGAATCTTCTAAAACATGCCTTCTCAGACGCGCTAAATTTATGTAGGTATATAGCAAGGGAATAGCAAGAATGAATATGCCAGTAGCTATTCCCCAAACTTCACCCCAATTGTTAAAGACAATAAAGGCACAGACAAATGCCAAGCAAATGATAGTTGCAAAACGGGTAAGCGCAGAAATCATGCTGCAATCTTAGATCATCTTCTGGTTTGACTGCCAATTAGCAATAAAAGTCAGGAGAAACTGGCCTAGGATTCTGTGGGGGTCTTGGTAATCCGATACCCGCTACCCCTGACTGTTTCGATATAACGGTCGCAATCAAAAGGGCTAAGGGCAGCACGCAATCGTTTGATATGCACATCTACCGTTCTTTCCTCAATATAGACCTCATTTCCCCATACCTTATCCAGCAGGCTCCCGCGAGAATGGACTCGCTCGGGATTAGCCATAAAGTACTGCAAAAGCCGATATTCTGTTGGACCTAAAGAAATCGGTCTTGGGTCTTGGTTTGGCCATATTGCAAGCACCCGATGCGAGCTGGGATCTAACTTCAAGGGGCCAACAGCCAATGGCCCCGTATCTTCTACAATAGTGCTTCTTCTGAGCAAAGCCTTAACTCTAGCAATCAACTCTTTGGGTGAGAATGGTTTAGTAACGTAGTCATCCGCGCCGGAGTCTAGTCCCGACACTTTGTCTGACTCATCACTTTTGGCTGTCAACATCAGGATTGGCAGACCTCTAGTGCGATCATTTGATCTGAGCTCCTTTGCAAATTGAACGCCAGATTTTCCCGGTAGCATCCAATCCAGGATTAATAAGTCTGGTAGGCTTTCTTTCATGAGAGAAAGCGCCAATTCAGTTTGCATGGCCTTTTCAACCTTATAGCCTGCATGAGTGAGGTTAATCGCAATCAACTCTGCGATTGAAGGCTCATCTTCAACGATTAATATGCGCTGAGTCACAATTTTCCCATGCCTACTGCTTATTAGCCTCTCGGACCAAATCTTCATGCGGCATGTGTCGCACATCAGACCCCTTGGCAATGTAAATCACGAATTCAGCAATATTTTTAGCATGATCACCGATTCGTTCAATTGCTTTAGCTATAGTCAACATGTCCAAGCCGGTTGTGATGGTATGAGGATCTTCCATCATGTAAGTAATCAGCTTGCGAACAAAAGCCCTGAATTCTTCATCGATCTGGCGGTCTTCCTGGACAACCTCAGCAGCTGCAACTGTATCTAGGCGGGCAAATGCGTCCAAACTTCTTCTCAAAAGAGAAATTGCCATTTGACCAGAGAGGCGAATCTCAGCAACATTAATATTACTAGTAACGCCAGAATCAATAAGGCGTTTAGTGCGCTTAGCAACCCGTTCAGCCTCATCGCCCGCACGCTCAAGATTAGTAATCGCTTTTGATACCGCCATCACCAGGCGTAAATCGCGTGCAGTTGGCTGTCTGCGAGCAATTAATTCTGTGCAGGCAGAGTCGATTTGAATTTCCAAATCATTGACTAGCTTTTCATTTTCAATAACAACGTTACAGGTATCGAGGTCCATTTGCGTGAATGCACGCATAGCGGTAGCGATTTGTGATTCTACCAACCCGCCCATTTCTAATAAACGGCTGGATAGGGAATTTAAATCGGCATCGAATTGTGATGATAGGTGCTTATCTGGCATGTAATTCTCCAATTAACCGAAACGGCCGGTTATGTAATCTTCGGTTTCTTTGCGTTTGGGCTTAATAAAAATCTCATCAGTTTTGCCGTATTCAATCAAGCTGCCTAGGTACATATAAGCCGTATAGTCCGAAACACGAGCTGCCTGTTGCATATTATGGGTCACGATAGCGATGGTGTAATCATTTTTAAGCTCATGAATCAACTCCTCAACCTTGCCGGTAGAAATTGGATCTAAAGCTGAAGTTGGCTCGTCTAGCAAGATGACGGACGGCTTGACTGCTACACCCCGTGCAATACATAAACGTTGTTGTTGACCGCCCGAAAGAGATAAACCACTTTGATTGAGTTTATCTTTTACTTCATTCCATAAAGCAGCCTTATTTAAGGCCCACTCAACACGCTCATCCATTTCAGAGCGGGCAAGCTTTTCATATAAACGTACACCAAATGCAATATTTTCATAAATCGACATCGGGAATGGAGTCGGTTTTTGGAATACCATTCCAATTCGAGAGCGAAGTAAATTCAAGTCTTGGCCTGGTTCTAGAATATTTTGACCATAAAAATTGATCTCACCCTCAGCTCGCTGCCCTGGATAGAGGTCATACATGCGATTAAGTGTGCGCAAAAGCGTTGACTTACCACAGCCAGATGGACCGATGAAAGCAGTTACTTTGCCTTGTTCGATATCAAGATTGATTTTCTTAAGACCTTGGAATGCGCCATAATAAAAATTAAGGTTACGAACCTCAATAGCGTTCACTGCCGCGTTTTTCGGCTCTTGGTTTAATGTATCCACTCTACCCCCTTGACTATCAATCTCATTTAAGTCAAACATTGTTCTCATATTACTCATCATCCCTGTACCTTATCTCGGAATACAACACGAGCAAGGATATTTAATCCAAGCACTGCAAATGTAATTAGTAATGCACCGCCCCATGCAAGATCAACCCAGTTGTCATAAGGACTCATCGCGAACTGAAAGATAACCACAGGCAAATTCGCCATTGGCGCATTCATATTCGTTGAAAAGAATTGGTTATTCAATGCCGTAAACAGCAAAGGTGCTGTCTCACCGCTAACGCGTGCCAGAGCAAGCAAGATACCCGTCATCACCCCACTTTGCGCTGCTCGCAAAGTAATCATAAAAGCTACCTTCCACTTGGGTGTACCTAAGGCATAAGCAGCTTCACGCAAACTGCCAGGCACAAGACGCAACATATTCTCGGTAGTACGAACTACAACCGGAATCGCAATCAGAGCTAAGGCGATAGTGCCAGCCCAACCAGAGAAGTGTCTTACCTGTGCCACTACAAATGCATAAACGAATAGTCCGATAACAATGGATGGCGCTGAAAGCATGATGTCGGTCACAAATCGAGTGACTGCAGCAACCTTGCTACGGTCGCCATACTCAGAGAGATAAAGGCCAGCAAGAACACCAACGGGAGTGCTAATCAAGGTACAGCAGCCAATTAACATCAAGCTACCTACAATGGCATTAGCAAGACCGCCACCTTCAGATCCTGGGGCTGGAGTACTGTGCGTAAACAAATCTAGATTGATAGAGGAGAAGCCCTTAATAACTAGTACGCTCAGGATCCAAAACAAAAAGATCATGCCTAAGCCCATGGCGCACATGGATAAAGTTAGACCAATTTTATTTGCGCGTTTACGACGAGCGAAAATTTCTGGATTGATATTGGTGGCTTTATTCATGATTTCAAGCCTTGCTTCTTCTCCATATTGTTCAGCATCCATTTAGCGCATGCTAGAACAATAAAGGTAATGATAAAGAGCGCGAGACCAAGCGCAAATAAAGAAGATAAATGGTTTCCTGCTTCAGCCTCTCCGAATTCATTGGCTAGAGTTGAGGCAATAGATGTACCTGGTGCAAATAATGAAGCTGATAAGCGTTGTGAGTTTCCAATAACGAAAGTAACCGCCATGGTTTCGCCAAGTGCACGACCCAAGCCTAACATGACGCCACCAATTACACCCGCTTTGGTATAGGGAAGCACTACATTTTTTACCACTTCCCAGGTGGTACACCCAATACCGTAAGCAGACTCTTTAAGGACTGGAGGAACAATTTCAAATACATCACGCATAACAGATGCAATGAAAGGCAATATCATCATGGCCAAGATGAGGCCTGCACAAAGAACGCCAATACCATTAAACGCACCAGAAAATAAAATGCCTAAGCCCGGAATCTTTCCGAGCGTAGCGGCTAATGCAGGCTCAATGTAGTCACCAAATAGTGGTGCGAATATAAATAGGCCAAACATACCGTAAATAATGGAAGGAACTGCAGCCAACAACTCTACGGCAGTGCCTAATGGGCGACGCAGTGGGCCAGGGCAAAGTTCGGTAAGAAATACTGCAATACCAAAACTCAAGGGAACAGCAATTAGCAAAGCAATGAAGGATGTGACCAAGGTGCCGTAGATAGCAATTAAGCCGCCAAACTCACCATTCACAATATCCCACTCTTGGGTGAAGAAAAAACCAAGTCCAAATGTACTGAGCGCTGGCCATGCATTGATTACCAAGGAAATGATAATGCCCAATAAGGCAATCAATACTGAGCATGCAAAAAACTGGGTAATTGCGTGGAAAAGGAAATCCTGCACACGCTGGAGCTTAGCAATTCTAAGCGCTTGTGGTGTAGGCGCTGAATGAGACTGAGCGTTATCGATCATGAATTAATCATCGTTAAACATACAAACAGCCCCACCATGGTGGAGCTGTTTGGAACTTCAAAAAAGGAATTAAATTGCAAAATTTACTTCGTTACTATCTTAGTGAATACATTCTTGCGAATATATTCAGTTGTTTTATCCGGCATTGGCACGTAATCTAAATCTTCTGCCATCTTTTTGCCATCCTTGAAGGCAAAGTCAAAGAACTTTAATACTTCAGCCACGTTCGTTTTGTTCTCTGGATTCTTGTAGATTAAGATAAAAGATGCGCCTGTAATTGGCCAGGATTTAGCACCAGGTGCATTGGTAATAAAGGTGCCCATGCCTGGAATGGTAGACCAATCAGTACCTGCCGCTGCTGCAGCAAAAGTTATATCATCAGGTGCAACATAGTTACCGTCTTTATTCTTCATAGAAATAAAGGTCATTTTGTTTTTCTTGGCATACGCGTACTCAACATAACCAACAGAGTTCTTAACGCGGGTTACGTTAGCTGCCACACCTTCGTTACCTTTGCCGCCTACAGTGGAAGCAGCTGGCCACTTAACAGAAGCGCCTGAGCCTACTGCATCCTTAAACAGGGTGCTGGTTTTTGCTAAGTAATCAGTAAAAATGGCTGTTGTACCAGATCCGTCGGCACGGACAACAACAGTAATAGGACCGCTAGGAATCTTCACACCTGGGTTCATGATGGCAATTCGCTTGTCACCCCAGTCAGAAATCACGCCCTGGAAAATATCGGCCAATGTTGGACCGTCCAATTTAATTTCACCTGGTTTCACACCGTCGACGTTAATGACTGGAACTACGCCGCCAATGATCGCTGGGAACTGAACGAGGCCATCAGCTTCTAGATCTTGAAATTTCACTGGATTATCGGTGGCACCAAAATCTACAGTCTTTGCCTTGATTTGCTTGATACCGCCAGAAGATCCAATAGATTGATAGTTTAAGTTTGAGCCTGTTTTAGCTTTGTAGGCTTCAGCCCATTTTGCGTAAATTGGGTAAGGAAATGTTGCACCAGCACCTGTCATGTCCACTGCAAATGCGGCAGGAGCAAGTGAAATAGCGCTAATCACTAGTGCTTTTTTCAAGAAAGATTTCATTTAATCGGTCCTTTGATAGGTATAACGCAACGTTGCGATAGTAGGACGATACGACTCGATTATGACAGTTCTATGACATACCAAAAACACGCTTTTTAGGGGCTCTAAAGGCTATTTTTGCCCAATCAGCTGTCTCAACTTGGCGGCAAATGCGGTGTTGTCATCAACCCCTTTAAAGACCTGAGAACCCGGCCCAATCGCCGCAACTGTGATTGGGGTCGGAGTATGGCCAGAGGTACCCCAATAAAAGCCAGTCTGCCTCGCAATTGCTAAAGCAAGAATATTCGATGGCAGGTAATTTGAGTTGGGTTCAAGTTGTCCACTATTGAGGATCTTTTCTCTTAAATCATCCTCAAGCACCAAACCCGGGAATCCTTCTTGCAGCAGCTTATCAAGGGATGTCTTCAGTTCTGAGCTTGATGCCCCCTGCTTTACTGTTGCCTTGAATTTTTCAAAAAATTTATTTAAGGACATGGTGTACCGCTCTATTTGCTTCAATTGATTAGGGGTAACATTTTGATAGTTAGAGGGACCTGCTGGCCCTAGATTTTTTCGGCCATAGGTAGGTGAAAATCCACCAGTCTCATGATCGCCAGTAACAATAATCAATGTGTCTGGATTCTGCTTCTGAAACTCTAAGGCAACTTTGACGGCATCATCAAATGCCCAGAGATCTCGCATTAAGGCGGCCACGTCATTTTGATGCCCAGCTGAATCAGTATTTTCATTCTCGGCAAAGAGCACAAAGCCTTTATCTTTTGCCTGTTTAGCATTGAGGACCTTCAAACCGGTAGTCACCATTTGAGCAAGGTTAGGCATTTCTTGAGGGTTACGATCTATCTCGTAATCAATATCTTCTTCTGCAAACAATCCGAGCAGCTTATTGTTTCTTACTAAATTGAGCTCAACTGGAGTGCTGATATACTGATAGCCCTTAGCTTTAAAGATCTCAACAATATTCTGATCGTCTTGACGCTTTCCTCCTGCAACAGTTTTTGGCAAGAAGAAATTCAAGCCGCCGCCCATCAGCACATCGGGTACAAGTTCAACATATTGATTAACGATTGATTCATTGTCACGCCTAGATTTCGCATGCACACTAAATGCCGCAGGGCTAGCGTCATAAATGGGGGCGGTGCTAATAAGCCCTATTCGCTTGCCATTTTGTTTGGCTATCTGCATTAAAGTTGGTGGCGATTTTCCATCAGGCGTTATAGAAATCGCACCATTGTTTACCTTATATCCCGTAGACATGGCAGAGGCAGCTGCTGCAGAATCGGTAACAAAATAGTTCGCTGATTCGGTTTTCATCAGCTGATAGTGACCTCTGGCCATCACGACATCAGTAACCGCAAAAGGCTGCTGGCGTAATTGGGCGCTAGAGTAACGACCAAATTCATATTGACTATTGGTAGCGCCATCAGCAAATAGAATGATGATATTTTTGGGCTTACTCTGAGCTGTCTGCGCAACTACAGGCTGCAGAGATAGCAAAAAAGCTATTGAGAAGAATACAAATGCAGCCCTCAGTCTTGCAGTCAGGCTTCTGCAATTCATCATCTTTTTAAGCTATAGGTACTAAATCAGCAATGCTTTTGGCCGAGCTCATTGCCAGATCGGCATCTTTGGTTTCAACCATGACGCGAAGTAATGGTTCAGTTCCTGATGCACGAATAAGCACCCTACCAATGTCCTTGAGATCACTTTCTACTTTAGAGATTTGTCTCTTCAGAGACTCATCAGATTTCCAGTCATAGCCGGGTTTGAATTTCACATTCAACAGTACTTGCGGGAAAATCTTCACTGAATCGAGTAATTGGGCCAGACTCTTTTTATTCTGACTCATGGCTGCCAATACCTGAAGAGCGGCAATCGTGCCATCACCTGTTGAGTGCTGGTCCAAGCAAAGTAAATGGCCGGAGCCCTCACCGCCAATAATCCAGCCCTTTTGCTTGAGTAACTCTAAAACGTATCGGTCGCCGACATTGGCACGCTCAAAGCCAATTCCCAGCCCTTTAATAGCGTTCTCAACTGCTAAATTGGTCATCAAGGTGCCTACGGCGCCACCAAGCTTCTGTCCACGATCTAAGCGGTCTTTAGCCAATACATAAAGAAGTTCATCACCATTAAATAAACGCCCTGTGGCATCAACCATTTGTAAGCGGTCTGCATCACCATCAAGAGCAATTCCTAAATCCGCATTGACTTCCTTCACTTTGGCAATCAAAGCGGCTGGTGCTGTTGCGCCACAACCATCATTGATATTGCGGCCATCAGGACTAACACCGATAGAGATCACTTCTGCTCCAAGTTCATGAAATACACGCGGCGCAGTGTCATAAGCAGCGCCATTAGCACAATCCACAACGAGCTTCAAACCTTTGAGGTTTAACTCACCAGGAAATGTCGATTTACAAAACTCGATGTAACGGCCAGCGGCATCGTCTAGGCGAAATGCCTTCCCTAATGCTTCTGCTCTAACGCAACCCATTGGCTTTGCAAGCTCTGCTTCAATTGCTAACTCAAAATCATCATCTAACTTATCTCCGTTAGCAGAAAAGAATTTGATGCCATTATCTTGATAGGGGTTATGTGATGCAGAAATCACAATGCCTGCAGATAAACGTAAGGCCTTAGTGAGATATGCAACGCCTGGAGTTGGAATGGGGCCACAAAGCATGACATCAACACCAGCAGCTGCAAAGCCAGCTTCTAGAGCCGCTTCCAATAGGTACCCTGATACCCGCGTATCTTTGCCGATCAGCACTTTGCAGCGCTCACCCGCTTTAGTATTTTTATTCAACACCATACCTGCGGCATAGCCAAGGCGAGTCATGAATTCCGGAACGATCGGAAATGTACCAACCTCACCACGTATGCCATCAGTACCAAAGTATTGTTTTTTCATGAGCTTGATTATAAAACTTAGAGGCTTAGATTTTTAGGGCCAAGTCTAGGTATTTACAGCCTCCCAAAGCTTTAAAGCGTCTACGGTCTCGGGAACATCATGGACCCTAAGGATCTTGGTGCCACGATCTGCCGCCATCATCGCCGCGGCAATACTGGGGGCAAGGCGATCATTTGTTTCCTTACCAGTAATTTTGCCAATCATGGATTTGCGGGATATACCCGCCAGTACTGGATAGTCTAGTTCTGAGAAGCGCTGAAAATTAGTCAACATATTTAGATTATGTTCAAGACTTTTTCCAAAGCCAAAACCAGGGTCGATGGCAATTCTGTTGTGCTCAATCCCTTTTGAAATTAAAAGATCAGCGCGCTCCTTCAGAAATTGCTTCACCTCAATAATGACATCTTTGTATTCCGGATTAAACTGCATCGTCATGGGATCGCGCTGCATGTGCATCAATACAATCCCGCAATTTGAGCTCTCGAGGATTGCGCTAACTGCGCCCTCTTGTCTTAGCGCCCAAATATCATTGACACAATCTACGCCAGCATTCAGTGCATGACGCATAGTTTCTGGTTTATAAGTATCAATGGATAGTGGTACGCCACAATCTTTCAAGCCCTCAATGACCGGCAATACCCGATCCAGCTCTTCTTGAAGAGAAACAGGATCAGCGCCAGGTCTAGTCGATTCACCACCAATATCAATCAGATCAACACCGCTATGGATCATGAGCTCAGCTTGAGCGATCGCATCTTTAGCTGTTCTGAATTTGCCACCATCCGAAAATGAATCTGGCGTTGCATTCAGAATACCCATCACAATAGGGCGTTTGCGTTTACTAAAGTCAAAAAGAAAACGCCCACAACGCCATGTTGTGGGCATCTCTTGAATGCCTGTCTTAGTCATTCAGACGAAATCTTTATTGCTTATCTGCACACTAGGCTGTGGCGGGAGCGCTACCTGCTGCAGGACCTGGAGTTCCGGCTGAGTTACCAAACTGGGTTGCAGGAGGTGGCTTCGGAGTGCGTGGAGGACGACCTTCCATGATGTCGGTAATTTGCTCAGCATCAATGGTTTCCCATTCAAGCAAAGCGGCAACCATGGCCTCTACCTTATCGCGGTTTTGCTCCAAGATTGATTTAGCCAAAGCATATTGACTATCAATCAACATCCGAATTTCTGCATCAACCTTTTGCTGTGTCAACTCAGAAACCGTCTTAGTGCTGTTGCGACCAAAGATACTTTCAGATTCAGTATCAACATAGACCATCGTACCGAGACTATCGCTCATGCCATAACGAGTCACCATGTCACGCGCCATTTTGGTAGCACGCTCAAAGTCATTCGATGCACCAGTACTCATGGAATGCAAGAAGACTTCTTCAGCAGCACGACCGCCAAACAAAATCGCCAACTCTTCCAACATACGATCTTTGTAAAGATTGACGCGATCAAATTCTGGTAACTGCCAAGTTACACCTAAGGCCATACCTCGCGGCATGATAGTAACTTTGTGAACGGGATCCGCTTTAGGTAGCACTTTGGCCACAACAGCATGGCCAGACTCGTGATATGCCGTATTGCGACGCTCTTCTTCACGCATCACAGCAGACTTACGCTCAGGACCCATATAGATCTTGTCTTTAGCATCTTCAAAGTCTTTCATATCCACTGAACGCTTATTGCGGCGTGCAGCAAATAAAGCAGCTTCGTTCACCAAGTTCGCTAAATCAGCGCCCGAGAATCCTGGTGTGCCACGTGCCAACACAGCTGCATTCACATCAGGATCGATCGGCACCTTGCGCATATGCACTTGCAAGATTTGCTCACGACCGCGAATGTCTGGCAAACCAACGTGCACTTGGCGGTCAAAACGACCTGGGCGCAATAGTGCTTTATCTAAAACATCAGAACGGTTAGTTGCAGCAACAACGATCACGCCGCTATTGCTTTCAAAGCCATCCATCTCAACCAGCATCTGGTTCAAGGTTTGCTCGCGCTCATCGTTACCACCACCCATGCCGGCACCACGGTGACGACCGACTGCATCAATCTCATCAATAAAAATGATGCATGGAGAATTTTTCTTCGCGTTCTCAAACATGTCGCGCACACGGGATGCACCAACACCAACGAACATCTCCACGAAATCTGAACCTGAGATCGAGAAGAACGGGACTTTAGCTTCGCCAGCAATCGCACGCGCTAAGAGGGTCTTACCAGTACCAGGAGGGCCCACCAGCAATACGCCATGGGGAATGCGACCACCGAGCTTTTGAAACTTTTGAGGGTCTTTTAAGAAATCGACTAATTCAAAAACTTCTTCCTTTGCTTCATCGCAACCTGCAACATCAGCAAAAGTAACAGTATTGCTATTCTCATCAATCAGACGCGCCTTAGATTTACCAAAGGAGAATGCTCCGCCTTTGCCGCCACCTTGCATTTGACGCATCATGAAAAACCAAAAACCAATAATCAATAGAGTCGGTCCTAGGTAATACAAAGCAGAAACCAACATATTTGGTTCGTCTTCTGCTTTACCAGTCACTTGTACGCCGTACTTCATTAAGTCACCAACCATCCAGATGTCACCCGGAGAGATGATGGAGTATTTAATGCCGTCAGCAGGAGTGACTTGTAATGTGCGACCTTGCACATCAACACGCTTTACTTTTCCAGCTTTGGCGTCATCCATGAATTGGGAATAGGTGACCTGATTGGGATCCTTAGGCTTATCAAACTGTTTGAAAACAGTGAAAAGCACCAAGCCCACAATGAGCCACACACCGATTTTTTGGAACATATTGCTGTTCAAAATGAGTCCTTTTCTGGAATGATCCAGGAGTTAAAGCGAATCGCTATCTATGTATTTGATTCTACTACCAGCCTTTTTCAAGGGCTAATGGTGTTTTTATTTGATAAACCCATGTAATTTAGGGGGTTATTGGGCTTATTTAGGGTCTTTTTTGGGTTTATTTCGGTGGCTTGAGGTTTCTGCCTAAAAGGAAGATCTCCGAAGATCTAGCACGAGAGGCTTTGGGTTTTCTAGAGGCGACTGTTTTGAAGACCTTTTTAAAGGATTCCACGATCTGGCTATAACCACTGCCGTTGAAACACTTAATTAGTAAAGCGCCCTCAGGCTTGAGATGGGCCACGGCAAAATCCAAGGCAATCTCTGCCAAAAAAGCCATGCGAGACGCATCTGCCACCCCCACCCCTGACAAATTGGGAGCCATATCCGAAAGGACCAAATCCACCTTGCCTTCTGCATTTTTAGGAAGCAAGGCTTCCAGAGCAGCAAGCCCTTCTTCCTCACGGAAGTCACCTTGGATAAAGCTCACATCCGCAATATCTTCCATTGGCAAAATATCAATCGCAATAATTTGACCGTCTGGTTTGCCAGATTCAATATTTGGATTGCTTTTACCCAACTCGGTTAAGCGATTACGGGCGTACTGGGACCAGCTACCTGGAGCGCTACCCAAGTCAACAATGGTCATTCCCGCCTTGATGAGGTGATCTTGCTCGTCAATTTCACTGAGCTTATAAACCGCTCTTGCGCGATAGCCCTCTTTTTGAGCCATCTTCACATAGGGATCGGTTAGATGATCCTGCAACCAACTTTTATTAAATTTATTCTTTGCCACAACTTACCCACTTTCGCCCTACATTTTCCTAGTTTCTGCCCTCTAAAGCAAAAGGAATCGAAGGAAAACCTGCTAATTACCTTCCAAAGAGGCTCTTTTACCCATCAATGCTCTATCATCGAGCCCATGACTGCACTGACTATTACCCCCGCACAACGTAAATCCCTCAAAGCCGATGCCCATGACTTAAGTCCAGTGGTGATGGTTGGCGGCGATGGCTTAACACCTGCTGTGATCAAAGAAGCAAAACTGGCGATCAATCATCATGGCTTAATTAAAGTCCGTGTTTTTGGTGATGAGCGCGAAGCACGTATTGCGATTTATGAAGAGCTTTGCGACAAGCTAGATGCAGCCCCAGTGCAACACATTGGTAAGTTACTTGTTCTCTGGAAACCAAAAGATATCGTTGATGAAGCTTATGCCAATTTAGGTCGCTCCAGCAAACAGACCAAAAAATCTTTGCAGGCACCAAGAACTAAACGTCAGTCCAATCGGGCACCCAGCAAATCTGGAGTTCGTACTAGCACCTCTGAAAGATCAGATCGTCGCTCTGCTTCAAATAAATCTCCGTTTGAGCGTGCTGCTGCTGTGAAATCAACTACACCGAAGAAGCGCGTTCTCCGTTCTGAAGCTGCCGAGTCAAAGATTGGTTGGTCATCCCCTGGATATCGCAAAGCTGCTGCAGCACCTGCGCCAGTCAAGAGACGTAAAGTTCGCATGAGTAGCAACAAGAAAAAATCCCTTGGCTCCTGAGCTGTAACGGGTTGTATTGCTGAAGTTTGAAAGAGCGCCGCTAGTCGGCGTTTTTTGTTGCTCGCCATACCAAGACTAAGCCAAGTACTGCTTGAACCATAAATAAAGCGCTCGATACACCATGCAGTCTGCCAAATAGAATAGCGTTGGTTGACTCGCGTACAGACAGCCCCGCAAATAGAGCTTGATCTCTTAGTGAATTCATCCAAGGAATGATGATGAATGCCGCACTGATGGTGCAAGCCAGCATGCCTAATAAGATCCAGCGGATGAGACGGTAGCGCTGGTGACCATGCCGAACCAGATAATTGGACATGACCATCAGGAAACCACTGAGAGCTACGCCGATATAGGCTGTTGCTTTAAAGAGGGAGGCAGCAACCATTCCAGCAACTTGACGATCGCCTAGAGAAGAAAATAAAACAGGAACAACTAGAAAGCCAATAGTAATGAAGCTACCAACCCAAAGCCCAGAAATGACGCTAAAGAATCTCTGAGCTTTAGCATTACTTGTTGGGATCATTAGATGTAGCGAACCACCAGAATCTCGACCTCACGGTTACCACCTGGCGCCTGAACCGCAACAACATCACCCTCTTCTTTACCAATTAGGGCGCGGGCGATGGGTGAACTAATCGAGATCTTATGTAAAGCGATATCCGCCTCATCATCACCAACAATTTGGTATGTAAGCTTTGAGCCGTCTTCCAGATCTTCAAGATCTACAGTGGCGCCAAATACCACCCGACCAGATACGTCTAGTGACGCAGGATCAATAATTTGAGCGGCAGAGAGTTTACCTTCAAGCTCCTGAATACGGCCCTCGATAAAACCTTGCTTTTCTTTGGCAGCATCGTATTCAGCGTTTTCTGAAAGATCGCCTTGCGCGCGTGCTTCAGAGATAGCATTAATCACTGCTGGGCGCTCTACATGCTTAAGGCGATGCAACTCCTCTTTGAGGAGTTCTGCACCGCGTTTGGTAATCGGAATTGTGCTCATGCTACTAACCTAACTTAAAAACAGGCGCAAAACACGCCCATAAAGCTGATTTTAGATTAAATGAGTGTCCGATGTAAGTTTTGAAGCGAATAAACCTCGAGTGACTCTTTACTGCCATTTTGAGATGCCAGCAAACCATCCATGACTGCACGAGCCGCACTTATCGTGGTGTAGTAAGTCACGCCATTAGCCTGAGCGCTGGTACGAATAGACCGAGAGTCAGCAATGGCAGTACGGGTTTCATCAACAGTTGTAAATACCAGGGAAATTTCACCATTTTTGATGAAATCCACGATATGAGGACGACCATCTTTCACTTTATTCACTAAACGCACTGGCAAGCCAGCAGCTTCAATCGCGGCGGCTGTACCTTTGGTAGCAACCATCGGGAATCCAAGCTGATGCAAGATCTTGGCCACTTCAACGGCCTTTGGTTTATCGCTGTCTTTGACAGTAAGGAGCACAGCGCCGCTCTTGGGCAATTTAATACTTGCACCTAACTGAGACTTAAATAATGCTTCGCCGAACGTTTTGCCAACACCCATCACTTCACCGGTAGAACGCATTTCTGGTCCAAGAATGGGATCAATGCCTGGGAACTTATTAAATGGGAATACCGCTTCTTTCACAGAGAAGTATGGAGGTTTCACTTCCGAGTTAATGCCCTGCTGTTCTAGTGATTGACCTACCATGCAGCGCGCTGCAATTTTGGCCAATTGCAAACCAGTTGCTTTAGAAACAAACGGTACAGTCCGCGAGGCGCGTGGGTTGACCTCTAAAACGTAAATCACATCTTTTCCGTCAACATTCTGAATTGCAAACTGGACGTTCATCAAACCAACTACGTTCAAACCTTTAGCCATTGCTGCCGTTTGACGTTTGATCTCTTCCACAGTGGCGTCAGATAAAGAATATGGTGGCAATGAACATGCGGAGTCACCAGAGTGAACGCCGGCCTGCTCAATATGCTCCATCACGCCGCCGATGAATACTTTATTGCCATCGCTAATGCAATCCACGTCACACTCAATCGCATCGTTCAAGAAGCGATCGAGCAACACTGGAGAGTCATGGGAAACCTTAACGGCTTCACGCATATAGCGCTCAAGATCACGACCATCATGAACGATTTCCATCGCACGACCACCCAGAACATAGGATGGGCGAACGACTAATGGGTAGCCAATTTCTTCGGCAAGCTTCAATGCCTCTTCTTCAGTACGCGCAGTCCGATTAGGCGGCTGACGTAAACCAAGATCCTGCAATAACTTTTGGAAGCGCTCACGATCTTCTGCCGCATCAATCATGTCAGGCGATGTACCAATGATGGGTACGCCATTTCGCTCAAGATCCAACGCCAGCTTTAAAGGGGTTTGTCCACCGTATTGGACGATGACACCCTTCGGTTTTTCTTTAGCAACGATCTCCAAAACATCTTCGAGTGTTAATGGTTCAAAGTACAGGCGATCCGAAGTGTCGTAGTCGGTAGAGACGGTTTCTGGGTTGCAGTTCACCATAATGGTTTCATAACCGTCATCACGCATTGCTAAGGCAGCATGGACGCAGCAGTAATCAAACTCAATACCCTGACCAATGCGGTTTGGACCGCCACCCAAGACCATAATTTTCTCTTTGGTCGTTGGACGTGATTCGCACTCACCATGTTCTGCTTCATATGTGGAATACATATAGGCAGTATTGGTAGAGAATTCGGCAGCACAAGTATCCACACGTTTGTAAACGGGTAGCACTTTCAAGCGATGGCGTGCAGCGCGTACTGAAGATGCGTCAACACCCAACAACTTGGCCAAGCGACGATCAGAAAATCCTTTTTGCTTAACAAAGCGCAGCTCTGCTGGTGAAAGACTATCAATCTTGCGTTGCTTTAATTCTGTTTCAACAGTGATGAGCTCTTCGATCTGCTCTAAGAACCAAGGATCAACCTTAGTTTCGTTATAGATCTCATCTAAGCCCATGCCCATGCGGAATGCATCGGCTAAGTACCAGATACGATCGGGGCCAGGTTCATTGATCTCATTAATGATGTCATCAAGATCTGTAGAGACTTCATCTAAACCATCTACCCCAACCTCCAAACCACGCAGAGCTTTCTGGAAAGACTCTTGGAAGGTACGCCCAATAGCCATCACTTCGCCAACCGACTTCATCTGCGTTGTTAGACGTGAATCTGCTTGTGGGAATTTCTCAAAGGCGAAGCGTGGAATCTTCGTAACCACATAGTCAATAGAAGGTTCGAACGATGCTGGAGTTGCGCCACCAGTAATATCGTTCTTGAGTTCATCAAGGGTATAACCCACCGCAAGTTTGGCGGCGATCTTCGCAATTGGGAAGCCGGTTGCTTTGGATGCCAATGCGGAGGAACGGGATACACGGGGGTTCATCTCAATGACGATCATGCGACCATCAACAGGATTAATCGAGAACTGTACGTTAGAACCACCAGTATCGACACCAATTTCACGAAGTACCGCAATCGATGCATTACGCATGATTTGATACTCTTTATCGGTCAAGGTTTGCGCTGGAGCAACTGTAATGGAGTCACCAGTATGCACACCCATTGGATCTAAGTTTTCAATGGAGCAAACAATGATGCAGTTGTCATTGCGATCTCGCACCACTTCCATCTCAAATTCTTTCCAGCCCAAGAGAGATTCTTCAATCAAGAGCTCGCGAGTTGGAGATAAATCAAGACCGCGCTTGCAAATCTCTTCGAATTCTTCGCGGTTATAGGCAATACCGCCGCCTGATCCGCCCATGGTGAACGAAGGACGAATGACTACCGGGAAACCAGAGCTGCCAGTTTCCTTCTGAATCCGCTGTTGCACTTCATGAGCTTCATCCATGGAGTGGGCAATGCCAGACTTAGCAGAACCTAGACCAATCTTAGTCATGGCATCTTTAAATTTCTGGCGATCTTCTGCTTTATCAATCGCTTCGGGGGAAGCACCAATCAATTCGCAGCCATATTTTTTCAATACGCCATGACGATGTAAGTCGAGTGCGCAGTTCAGGGCAGTTTGACCACCCATGGTCGGCAAAATGGCATCTGGCTTCTCAGTAGCAATAATGCGCTCTACCACTTCCCAGGTAATAGGTTCGATGTAAGTCACATCAGCCATTTCTGGATCAGTCATGATGGTGGCAGGATTGCTGTTCACCAAAATCACTTTGTAGCCCTCATCACGCAATGCTTTACATGCTTGTGCACCTGAGTAATCGAACTCACAAGCTTGGCCAATCACAATAGGGCCAGCACCAATAATCAGAATGCTCTTAATGTCGCTACGCTTAGGCATTATTTGCCCTCCTTCTTGCTGGCAGCATTCATGAGCTCCACAAACCGATCAAATAAATAGGCGATGTCATGTGGCCCAGGCGATGCTTCAGGGTGACCCTGGAAGCAGAGAGCCGGCTTATCTTTCCAAGCCAAACCTTGTAACGAGCCGTCAAACAAAGAAACATGGGTTACGCGAATGTTGTCTGGAAGTGTATTGGCATCGACTGCAAAGCCATGGTTTTGTGAAGTAATGGCTACACGGCCAGTATCTAAATCTTTCACTGGATGGTTTGCACCGTGGTGACCAAACTTCATCTTCAAGGTTTTGGCACCCGCTGCTAAACCCATAATCTGATGGCCTAAGCAGATACCAAAGGTAGGAACACCTTTTTCAATAATTTCTTTTGCGGCAGCAATTGCATAATCGCAAGGACCAGGATCTCCAGGCCCATTTGAGAAAAATACGCCATCTGGTTTCATGGTCAAGACTTCTGCAGCAGTTGTTTGCGCAGGCACAACCGTTAATTCGCAGCCACGCTCAGTGAGCATCCGCAAAATATTACGCTTCACACCGAAGTCATAAGCAACAACCTTTTTCAGCGGCTTAGTTTTATCTAGAGTTCTGTATGCAGGCTTGCCATCAGGGCCATGCAAATCCCATTCTGCTTCGCGCCATTCGTATGCTTTTGAAGTGGTAACAACTTTTGCCAAGTCCAGGCCGCTCATGCCAGGAAAGGCTTTTGCTAGTTCTAAGGCCTTTTTACCCAAAACCTCAGAGTCCTCACCCAATTTGCCTGCCACAATCGCACCCGATTGAGCACCCTTATCACGCAAGATGCGTGTCAGCTTACGAGTATCGATTCCAGCGATTCCAACTACGCCAGCTTCTTTTAAGTAGCTGTCTAAGCTACCTTCTGAGCGAAAATTAGAAACACGTTTTGGCAGATCTTTGATGACTAGGCCGGCTGCATGAATCTGATCAGACTCAGCATCTTGGGCATTAACACCTACGTTTCCAATATGGGGATAAGTCAGGGTGACAATTTGGCGCGAATAACTAGGATCAGTGATGATCTCTTGGTAACCAGTCAATGCAGTATTGAAAACAACTTCGCCGGTAGTTTCGCCTGGGGCGCCAATGCTATAACCGGGAAATAAGGTGCCGTCGGCTAAGGCCAACACGGCGGGAGGAAAAGAAGGAAGCAAGGGTGACAAACCATCTCCAGTCCCTGCTCCATCCGACGCTCAAAACCCCCAAAAAGACCAACCCGGGGCTTGTGTATGCGGGAGGTGAGTGTCTTTAAGCGCTAGGGTATTTAATTAGTTTCGAACCTTGCAATGATACCAGTTTTGGTCTGTAAGCCTTTGAATCCCCAGCCAAATGCGCTTTAGAGGCTGATTTCCTCCCCAAACCCTTAGGGCCGAGAAGGATATCTATCAGCGTGTCGTGTTTTAACTCTTACGCAGCGGCACCTTGCTCAATGATGGTCTTGATTTGAGCTAAGACAGTCTGATCTTCCATGGTACTGATATCACCAGGATCACGCCCTTCTGCAACCGCTTGCAATGCACGGCGAACGATCTTACCCGAACGGGTCTTTGGCAATGCCGTGACAACATAAACACGACCAGGTCGAGCAATCGCACCCAGTTGGCTATCCACAGTTTTCATACACTCTTTTTCCAAGTTTTCTGCCTTAGAGGCGTCTTTTGGAATCACAAATGCAATCGCAGCCTGACCTTTAAGCTTGTCCTCGATGCCAACCACAGCCACTTCAGAAATATTGGGATGGCTAGAGATACTTTCCTCAATTTCGCGAGTACCAAGTCGGTGACCTGCAACGTTAATCACATCATCAGTACGACCCAAGATAAAGAAATATCCATCTTTATCTTTGATACCCCAGTCAAAGGTGGAATAAATCAACTTACCAGGGATCGTTTCCCAATAAGTGCTAATAAAACGCTTGTCATCGCCCCATACGGTTTGCATACAGCCCGGAGGTAGCGGACCTTCAATGGCAATCACCCCTTTTTGATCAGGCCCTAGCTCAGCGGAGGTCGCATCATCCAAGAGTTTCATGTTGTAGCCAAAAGACGGGACGCCAGGTGAGCCAAACTTGTGGGGCATCACTTCTACACCACGTTGAATCGCTAACATTGGCCAGCCAGTTTCGGTCTGCCAGTAGTTATCCACAATCGGTTTCTTAATCGCATCATGAATCCAACTTGCGGTTGGTTCATCAAGCGGCTCGCCTGCCAGGAACAATGCACGTAATGTAGAAAGATCATGCTTAGTTAAGTATTCAGGATCTTGTTTTTTGAGAACCCGAACAGCGGTCGGTGCAGAGAACATGACGGAGACTTTGTATTTAGCAACCAACTCCCACCAGATACCTGCATCAGGACGCAATGGCGTACCCTCATACATGATCGTCGCCATGCCATTGAGTAGTGGACCATAAATAATGTAGCTGTGCCCAACTACCCAACCAATGTCAGAGGTGGTGAACATGGTTTCACCAGCTTTGCCACAGAAGATGTGATTCATCGTGGACATCAATGCAACCGCATAACCACCGGTATCACGTTGAACGCCCTTTGGTTTTCCAGTGGTACCAGAGGTATACAAAATATAAGAGGGGTGGGTTGCATCTACCCATTCAATTGGAACCAGATCATTGAGGTGTTTTTTGCGCTCAGAGGCATAGTCCAAGTCTCTTCCAGCTACTGTAGTGAATTCAGAAAGGCCACGATTCACGATCAAGACTTTTTCTGGCTTGTAACTAGCTAGTGTGATTGCCTCATCCAACAATGGCTTGTATGGAACTGCTTTACCGCCGCGCATACCAGCTTCTGCAGTCACCACCATTTTGGGTTTTGCATCATCAATACGAGAAGCCAAGCTATGGGACGCAAAACCTCCGAATACTACAGAATGAATTGCCCCAATACGAGCACAAGCGAGCATTGCAAAGCAAGCTTCAGCAATCATCGGCATATAGATTAATACGCGATCGCCTTTTTTTATGCCGTTGGCTTTGTAAATAGCGGCCATACGATTGACTTCTTCGTAGAGCTCTTTGAATGTGTATGCCTTCTCTTGGTTGGTTTCTGTCGAAACCGCTACTAAAGCAGTTTGATCTGGGTTAGTTTTGTAGTGACGATCAACTGCGTTGTAACAAAGATTAGTAAGACCGCCCTCAAACCATTTAGCAAATGGCGGGTTGTCGTAGTTCAGAACCTTATCAAATGGTTTTTCCCAATGAATCAACTTGGCCTGCTCACCCCAAAATCCATCTGGGTCTTTTATTGAGCGTTCGTGATGTGCTTTATAGGACATGGTCAACCTAATCTAAAAAGTTTCTGAAATTACGGGTTTTTGCTCGCCCCTTTATTACTTGAACTGTTGCTAACGGGCGCCGAACTACCATTTTTCGCAGATTTTGCAAGCCCTGTCGATGCGGATTTATGCTGAGATGCAGCATTTTTTTGAGAAGAATTACCCTTAGAAGCAACTGAAGGGGTTGCATTATTCGGTTTTGCTGGCCCACATTTCACAGCTTTGGCATTCTTAGCGCCTTTGGCTGGTTTCGGGCATTTAGGGGCTGGTGGAGGTGGTTTTTCAAGGCTTAGGCTGGCGTTATCAGCCATAGCCGACGAAACGTCTCCTGCACGACTGCCGACTTTCGGAATAATGACAGTAGACCCTGCCTTGATTCTCATACCCTTGGGGATACCATTAACTTGTCTTAATGCGTCCGGATCAACACCCAATGTTTTTGCAGCTTGATCCACACTTTCAGTCTTGCTCACTTTGACGGCAGTCCAGCTAGAGAGTGGTTTGCTGTATTTCTTTAGGTTGTCTTGAAAGATTTCAGCATGACCGAACGGCAATAAGATTTGCTGGTTGGCGTTACTGAGGATGACAGGTTTATTGAATGATGGATTCAGACTATGAAATTCATCTTCAGGTATTTCTGCTAACTTAATCGCTAATGAGACATCAATATCACTACCTACCTCTACTGCAACAAAGTAAGGATGATTCTCGAGTTCAGGCAAAACAATACCGTAGGCTGATGGGTCCAACACAATGGCGCGATACGCCATCAGCTTGGGCACATACATGCGGGTCTCGCGGGGCATCGTTAAGCTCTCGTAATCTGTAGGCAAGCCTGCTGCAAGATTACGTTTCTGAGCTTTAGACACATTGCCTGCACCCCAGTTATATGCAGCCAATGCCAACTCCCAGCTGCCAAATTGTTTATGAAGACGTTGTAAATAATCCAAGGCAGCATCAGTGGATTGCAAGACATCCCTGCGTTCATCACGAAAGACATTTTGTGTCAGTTGAAAATCCTTGCCAGTCGCTGGCATAAATTGCCATAGGCCAACTGCCTTTGCACTCGACTTCGCATTGGTGACAAAGGCGCTCTCCACAAAGGGCAACAAGGCAATTTCCGTAGGCATGTTGCGTGCGTTCACTTCTTGTACGATATAAAACAAATAGCGTGAGGAACGTGCCATAGAGCGATGTACATAATCTGGGCGGGCACTAAGCCAACGCACTTGCTCAATCTCGAGAGGGCTATTCAGGGGTTCCATTTGGAATCCATCCCGAATGCGAATCCACAAGTTATCTGAAGGTGCGTAGACCTTGCTCACGGACTGGCTCTGAAGGTTGACTCGCGTCGCCTTAGATGCTTTGGACCCTGGCTTAGTCGGCGTATCTGAGGACCAATCTCCTGTGCTGGCGCAACCAGATAAAAAAACGGCAATGACTATTGCCGTATAGATCAAACGCATCAGAATCGGTCTTTCCAGGCACGTATGACAGCCAATACATGCGCTGGTGATGGCAGTTCTAACTGACCAGAAATCGTTTTGGCCGATGCTATTACATCGTCCTGATCACTTCGCATAAACGGGTTAACTTGTAGCTCTTGCCCGATCGTTGTTGGTAGGGTTGGCAGCCCTTTTTTCCGCAACTCTTGTGCACGCTCTGACCAAGAAATTAAATTTACATTATTAGGTTCGACTGCCAAAGCAAAACGAATGTTGGATAAGGTGTATTCATGGGTGCAGTACACCAAAGTATTTTTAGGAAAGGCAGCAAACTTGGCTAATGACTCAGTCATCTGAGTTGGTGTGCCTTCGAATAATCGGCCACAACCGGAAGCGAATAAGGTATCGCCACAGAACAACATAGGCTCAACAACATTAGCCTGCATGTTTGCAAAGTAGGATATGTGGCTTAAAGTGTGGCCAGGCACCTCATACACCTTAAGGCTGATGCGCGGAGATTCAATCTCTATCTTGTCGCCCTCCATACCAATCACTGTACGACCGGGAATATTGTCGCCAACAGGACCATAGACCGGAATATTTGGTCCCAATGCATTTAATAGATTCAGAATGCCGCCTGTATGGTCAGCATGGTGATGCGTTACCAAAATACCCTTAAGCTTTAGCTCAGCCTGTGTCAGATATTCCAAAACAGGGGCTGAATCACCCGGATCAACCACCAATGCAGACTTTCCATCATGGATACACCAGATGTAGTTGTCATCAAAGGCTGGAATGGGCCAAACTTGCAATAAAGTATTCTTATCCATAGACCGATGATACCAACCCCACCCATCCCCTCGCAGATGCCTGCACCCCCTTGGAGCTCTTGGGAAAAGTGGCTCCAGTCACCTCCTGGCCGATATGTACTGCGCTGGGAGCAAAAGTGCTTTGATCAAATTGTGGCTGATGTCTTTGGCTTTCATGCCGTACAAATTGGCTTACCCCAAATTAATGCCTTGAGCGAGAACCGCATGCCTTTGCATGCACTTTTGGTTCATTCTCATGACAGCCGCAAGGTCGCGCAACGCTTTGCTTGGCACATCATCGAAGGTAGCAATACCGAACTCCCTTTTGCTAACGAAAGTATTGATCTCATGGTTTTGCCGCACGTTCTTGAATTTGCTGCAGACCCTCATCACATTTTGCGCGAAGTCGATCGCGTCCTGCGCCCGGAAGGTCGCTTGGTTATATCTGGATTTAATCCAGCCAGTTTGTGGGGCGCAAGACAATATCTCAGCAGACTCATCGGCAATCCTTATCTTCCAAGAGACGGTCAATTTATCGGCCTCTTACGCGTCAAAGATTGGTTGCAACTTTTAAATTACTCACTGGATCGCGGTCACTTTGGTTGTTATAAATTTCCACTACAAGGCGAATCTTCCATGAACCGTATGGACTTCTTAGAGTCCATGGGTAACCGTTGGTGGCCTATCTTTGGGGCTGTGTTTTTAGTATCCGCAATCAAGCGACACCAGGGCATGAGGTTGATTGGACAAGTGCAGTCAGTACGCCTACCGGCTATTAATCAATTAGCGCCTGCTGCTGAACGCAATCAATTGCGCAACACGCTTAAGAAAACTCAAAGCAAGTAAATTACCCATATGCCTCATAACAAACCCGAACATCATCCACCTCATATCGTGATCTACACCGATGGTGCCTGCAAAGGCAATCCTGGACCTGGGGGCTGGGGTGCGGTCCTGCGTTCAGGCAATCATGAAAAGCAGATTCATGGTGGAGAAAAGCTCACCACTAACAATCGGATGGAAATAAGCGCTGTCATTTTTGCCCTGCGCGCACTAAAGCAAAGAAGCTCAGTTGAGCTTTGGACCGACTCCCAATATGTCCAAAAAGGGGTCACAGAATGGCTAGAGGGCTGGAAAAAGCGTGGCTGGAAGACTGCCAGTAGAGACCCCGTTAAAAACGCCGATTTATGGCAAGAATTGGACGCTCTACTGCCTGATCACGAGATTTCTTGGCACTGGGTCAGAGGCCACAATGGTCACCCCGGAAACGAGCTAGCCGATCAACTAGCTAACAAAGGGGTTGAAGAGTTTTTGCCCTAGGGCAAATAAGTGCCCTTCTGCCACTGTTTTAGCCTGCTTATGAGAGAATGGGCAAGCTTTCAAATAGCCTAGAAACCGCATTTAAACTATAAAAAACTTAGAAAAACGAGACTGTGTCAAAAATAGAATCTTCTCTCGATCAGTTAGTCGCCAAGTTGGGTCAACTTAAAAATGTTGGCAAAGCCCGTTTGTGCGCTCTATGGCAAAAAGCATCTCCACAAGTCGGCAAATTAAAACAACTTGATTTTGCGACAGTCAAAGCAATTGCCATTCAATATAAATGGCGTATCTTATTGGTCATCATCATTTTGTATGCCGGCTCTAAAGCCTACGACTACTTTTTTCCAGCGAGTACCAAAGGTGGCGGACCGCAAACCATTACTAGCGTCGTTGTTGAAAAGAAAGACATTCCCCTAATTATTGAGGCCACTGGGACTATTGTATCTAGCAATATTGTTGATATCCGCCCTATGGTTACCAACACTGTGGCAAAAGTTCACATTAAAGATGGCGACGAAGTTAAAGAGGGTCAAATCTTATTTACCTTAGATGATCGCAATGACAAAGCAAATTATGAGAAGTTAAGAGCCTTGGCTGATGATGCCCAAAAGCAGTATTTACGCGCCAAAGAGCTAGTAGATAAAAACTTTATTTCAAAAGCTGGCCTTGAAACCTCCTTGGCAAATGCAAAATCAGCACAAGCCGCAGCCAAGTCTGCTGAAGTGCAACTTTCATTTGACTCGATTCGCTCCCCCATTAATGGAAGAGCTGGAATCATCAACGTATTTCCTGGATCTTTAGTGCAAGCAAGCAACGCGGTTGTGAGCACCACGAATGCAGCATCTACTTCGACCACTAGTTCGATGGTTACTATCACCCAGCTAGATCCTATTAATGTCCAATTTGTCGTCCCAGAAAAAGATATCCCGATTCTTTTAGAAGGCAAACAGGCAGATAAGCCACTGACTGTTCAAGTTACCGTTGGCGGTGACAATAAAAATGTTTATGAAGGGCAAGTCTTCGTTGTTGACAATCAAGTTGACCCCTCCATTGCAGCCGTTCGTGTTCGGGCACAAATGGCCAATCCTAAAATGACATTACTACCTGGTCAATTTGCCAGAGTCACCCTCAATGCCAATACCATCAAGGATGGACTTGCTGTCCCCTCTGAAGCAATTGTGATTAGCCCAAAGGGACGCTTACTTTATGTGGTCGATAAAGACAATAAAGTCTCTGCCAAGCCTGTGAAAGTAACCTATGAGTACCAAGGTACTTCCGTAGTGACCGGAATTGAATCTGGCGACAGAGTGGTTGTGGAAGGTAAGCAAAACTTACGGCCTGGCAGCAAGGTTCGTGAGGCAAAAGAGCTAAAGGCTAAAACTGCAGAAAGTCCTGCTCCATCAACCGCCAATACTTCTGAGAAAAAATGACACTTTCTGAGATATGTATTAGACGCCCCGTCATGACGGTGCTGCTATCTGTAGCTACCGTTATTGCCGGAGCTGTTGCTTATTTCAATATTCCTGTTGCAGCACTACCTAGTTTTAATACGCCGATTATTTCTGTAAGTGCAAGCCTACCAGGTGCATCGCCTGAAAACATGGCTTCATCTGTAGCGTTACCACTAGAAAAAGAATTCTCCACAATCGACGGCATCAAGGTTATTAGCTCAACCAATACCTTGGGCACTACCAGTATTACCCTTGAATTTAATACTGATCGCGATATCGATAAAGCAGCAGTTGATGTGCAGGCTGCCCTGCTAAGAGCCCAAAGGCGTTTACCGATTGAAATGACGGTGCCACCCTCATACCGTAAAGTAAACCCAGCAGATACTGCGGTATTGGTGATTCGGATGAGCTCTCCCTCCATGAGTCTCTCGGAGATTAACGCCTATGCTGAGAACCTCCTTTCACCATCCATCTCGACTATTACTGGTGTTTCACAAGTATTGGTATATGGCGCCAAAAGATACGCTGTTCGGGTTAATGTTCGCCCAGATGCCCTGGGTAATCGCAACATCACCATGGAAGAACTTGCAACAGCCATCAATAAGGCCAACACCAACAGTCCTGTAGGTACGCTAGATGGCCCACGTCAACTCATCACGATCTACGCCAATCCACAGTTGGTCAAAGCAGATGAGTTTGCAGACTTGGTAATAGCCCAGCGTAATGGTCTCCCCGTCTACCTTCGTGACGTAGCAGATGTTCAGGAAAGTTTTGAAGACGTCAAAACATTTGCAACTGCTGCGGGTGAACGCTCGATTGCGATTGGCATTCTGCGTCAGCCTAATGCAAACACTGTTGATGTTGTTAATTCGGTCAAGAAGCTTTTGCCTACCTTTAAAGAGCAAATGCCTGCATCGATTAAGTTAACCTTGATCAATGACCGCTCCCTCTCAATTATTGAAGCAATACACGACGTCAACATAACCCTAATATTGACAATATTATTAGTGGTGCTGGTCATCTTCTTATTTTTAAAGCGCATATCGGCTACCTTAATCCCCTCTATTAGCTTGCCGATTTCGTTAATTGGCGCATTCTTTCTGCTGTATTTTTTAGGTTATAGCCTAGACAACATTTCACTGCTGGGTATTACTCTTGCTGTAGGTTTAGTGGTGGACGATGCCATTGTGGTGCTAGAAAATATCATGCGCTACATTGAAGAAGGCATGGATCCGCTAAAAGCCTCACTCAAAGGTAGCAAAGAAGTTGGCTTTACGATCATCTCGATTTCGATCTCTCTAGTGGCTGTCTTTATTCCGCTATTTTTTATGGCTGGTCCAATTGGCCTACTCTTTAGAGAATTTGCAGTAGTCGTTTCCTTGTCTATTTTAGTTTCCGCAGTGGTCTCTCTGACGGTTGTGCCAATGCTTTGCAGCAGGTTTCTTCCAAAACCTGGGCACCATGCCAAAGAATATGCAATCACCAAAAAATTTGACCAACTATTCGATTGGACTCTAAAGGTTTATGTCCACTATTTAGATAAAGCATTAAAAAATCGTAAGGTAGTTTTATGGGGCGCAATTTCTACCTTCTTTATTACAGTGGCTTTGTTTATCTATAGTCCAAAAGGCTTTTTCCCTGAAGAAGATATTGGGCAAATTACTGCCACTACTGAAGCATCTGAAGATACTTCATTTAAAGCGATGCTAGCCCTACAAGATCGTGCAGCAGAAATTGTCAATAACGATCCCAATGTTGCTACCTCTATTTCCATCCTGGGCGGCGGTCAAAGCGCCGGTAGAAATACCGGTCGATTCTTCATCATTCTCAAGCCCAAAGGCGATAGAGAAAAGATGAGCAAAGTGATTGAGGGTTTACGCAATAAGTTCAAAGAAATTCCAGGCCTTCAGGTCTATATGCGCCCAGTTCAAAATCTACAATTGGGTGGTCGCTCTAGTAAAAGCCGTTACCAATTCACACTACAGAGCGTAGGCTTTGAAGGAGTAAATGAGTGGGCAGATAAGATGGCTCAAAAAATGCGTGCTGACCCAATTTTTAGGGATGTCACAAGTGATTCGCAGCTAAAAGGTCTGAACGTCAAGATTGAAATTAACCGTGAACAAGCCGCCCTTGCAGGCGTAACGATTGCCGATATTCGCGCGGCACTCTATAACTCTTTTGGCGAGCGACAGGTATCCACAATCTACACACCCGTGAATACCTACTACGCCATCCTTGAAACAGCTGAAACCGATAGGCAGTTTGAAACCGACTTGAATAAGGTGTTCGTTAGAGGTAGATCCACCGATAAGTTAATACCACTTTCTAGCTTGGCAACGTTTGTAAGAACCGTTGGACCTACTGCTGTTAATCACCAAGGGCAAATCCCTGCAGTGACAATCTCTTTTAACTTAGCCCCAGATGTATTTTTGGGTGACGCCACTAAAGCGATAGATAAATTTCAGAGAGAAATTGATTTACCCCCTTCAATCATCACAAGCTATGGTGGTGATGCAGCTGTATTTAAAGACAACCAGTCCGGGCAAGTTATTTTGATTCTGGCAGCGCTTGGCGTCATTTATATATTGCTAGGATGTTTATATGAAAGCTATATTCATCCATTGACCATTCTGGCGGGATTGCCCTCTGCAGCTATTGGTGCAATTTTGTCTTTGCGCATTTTCGGCTTTGAGCTGACTATTGTGGCCTCGATTGGCATCTTACTGCTGATCGGCATCGTCAAGAAGAATGCGATCTTGATGATCGACTTTGCATTAGAGGCGCAACGTACTAAAGGCCTCTCTCCAGAAAAAGCAATTCGTGAAGCGTGTATTTTGCGTTTTCGTCCGATCATGATGACCACTGTTGCAGCCTTAATGGGTGCATTACCAATTGCCTTGGGCCTAGGTGCTGGCGCGGAGTTACGTCAACCATTGGGTATTAGTGTAGCTGGTGGTTTGATCTTCTCTCAATTTGTAACGCTGATCATTACTCCCGTGATTTATCTGTATCTAGATAAATATGCTGGCAATGGTCCTATGGAAATTCCGCCATCTGTGCTTGAGGGAACTTAATGCGTCAAGTCATTCTCGATACTGAAACTACTGGTTTAAATCCTGCAACTGGCGATCGTATTATTGAAATCGGCTGTGTTGAAGTCATTGATCGGCGCCTCACAGACCGCACTTTCCACTATTACATAAACCCCGAACGTGATATTGATGCCGGCGCTTTTGCAGTCCACGGTCTTTCTAGAGAATTTTTGTCTGACAAACCATTATTTGGAAACATCGTAGAGCAACTCATTGAATTTGTGGATGGTGCTGAAATCGTGATTCATAACGCAGCCTTTGACTTGGGCTTTTTGGATAATGAATTTGCGCTACTTAAACGACCGCCATTTCGTGGTTTAGCGTCCAAAATTATCGATACGCTTCTCGATGCACGTCAGATGTTCCCAGGTAAACGCAACTCCTTGGATGCACTGTGTGATCGCTTCTCAATCAGTAACGAGCACCGTACTCTTCACGGCGCGCTATTAGATGCCCAGTTACTAGCTGAAGTCTATATCGCCATGACGAGAGGTCAAGAAGATCTTTCTATAGATCTCATTGATTACACCGTGGGTGCTGACTCTGATGGCCATGCTAAAGCTTTACCAACTAGCCTAAAAGTCTTAACTGCAAGTAATGAAGATCTCGAGCAGCATGAAAAGATTTTGGCGGAAATCGCTAAATCGAGCAAGAAGGATCCCGTTTGGAGTCCTGTGAGTACTGCTAGCTAAGACTTCTGCTCTAGAAGCTCCGTATAGAGTTGTTCAAGATCCTGAACGTATTGATTTGTATTAAACAAGGGCGCCGTTAAACGATTAGCCTCCAGCTTAAAACGTAAATCTTTTAATGCTTGAGGGTTGGAGGCAAGCTCTAAAGCCTTTTCAAAATACTCCTCAGGAGTATTCACGATCAACTCAAGCATATCTAAGGCGGCTAATTGACTGGCCGCCACCCTTCCAGCAAAGGTCTCACCTATTTGCGTTAAAACGGGAACACCAGCCCATAAAGCATCAGCCGCCGTTGCATGAGCATTGTAGTTTGGTGTATCTAAAAATAAATCTGCTAAGCGCAAACGGCTTAAGTGATCTTTTCTGGCTGGCACTCGTGTAGCAAATACTAGTCGATTGGAATCAATTCCACGCGCAACTGCCTCGCCTTGTAGATTCTTCATCGCCTTCTCAGAAGTCTTTGAAAGCCAGAGAACACTTTCGGGAACCTGCTTCAATAATCTCATCCATAGATCAAAAATTTGTGGCGTGATTTTATAAGGATTGTTAAAGCAAGAAAATATAAAGCCAGTTTGTGGCAGACCCTGACTCTCCCTAGTAGGTAACTCACCGAATTCATCAGGAGAAATGCTTGTATCCACTGGAAAGAAAGAATGCGGTAACCGAGCAATCTTCTCGGTGTAATGCATTTCATGTACCTTAGGAATGGCTACCGAATCTGCTATCAAACAATCGTAGAAATCAGCGCCAGAGGTTCCTGCATAACCAAGATAGTTTATTTGAATTGGCGCAATTTTCTTGGCAAATAAGCCTGTCCTAGCACCAGCTGTATGGCCATTAAGATCTATGGCTATATCAAGCTCCTGCTCTAGGACCAAATTTTTAGCTGCTACATCATTTAATCCAAAGAGATCGAAGGTTCGATCAAAACTTGCAATCAACCCTTGTTCAACTTCATCACCAGATTTTTTATTTAAGAAAAATCCTAAAACCTCGAACTTAGAGCGATCATGCGCCTGAATCAGATTGAGCATGAGGATGCCAACGGGGTGATTCTTGAAATCAGATGAAAAATAGCCTATTCTGATCCTGTCTTCTGGAGGCTTAATGCGCTTTTGCACCTCTTGAGCCTCGATTGTGGGAAAGCGATCTTTAACAAAAATCGTTGCACAGCGTTTTTGTAATTCACTATTTGCTGGAGTTTGCAAAATGCCAAAAGGAATAGTGACCAATTTTTTAGAACCCAAGGCATCAAGTAATTGAGATACCGATGGTTCGTAATCATTCCAAATGCATAATGAATGCCTTGCGCCGATCAGCTGACCCATTAAGTAAGGATGAAAAGGCTTTAAGGAGTAGGCTTTTTGGTAGCTTTCTAATGCTAGCTCATCAAGCTTAAGTTCAAGCAAGGCATTTCCATGATTTGACCAAGCCTCAGGGTAATTTGAGTTAAGAGTTAATGCTTTTTCATGAGCTAATCTCGCCTCATCAAAGCGACCTAAATCAAATAGCGCATTACCGTAGTTAGTCCAAGCTTCTGGATAGTTAGGATTTAACTCTAATGACTTTTGGTAGCAATCAATCGCTTCTGAGCTAAAGCTGAGATCCGCAAGGAGATTGCCGCGATTTGACCATACCAAGAAATATTGAGGGTGTAACTCAATGGCTTTGTCATAGAGTAAAAAAGCCTTATCGTAATCTCTTAGCTTCGCATATGAGGTTCCCATATCCGTCAAGATTTGGGCATTATTTGGAATAAGGCGATTGAGTGTTTCGTAAGTCTTTACGGCTGCAGCAAACAAATCCGCCCCATGCTGGGCTTTTGCTAAATTGCCAAGCAGTTCAGGGTTCTTGGGGTCTAAGGTCGCAGCTTTAGTAAATGGCTCTACAGATTCTGTTATGCGCCCTTGCATGGCCAAGCAAAGACCTAGAACCTGCAGTGCTACTAAGTCCTTTGAATTAACGCGCAATATCGAGCGCGCTAATCGTTCTGCTGATTCAAGGCGTTGACCCTGAAACTCCAGCATCATCTGCTGGAGTAATGGTGCGTAGGGCTGAGCCATACCTTAAAAGATAGAGTAGTTAAATTGCTGCTGCAATCGCTTTACCGAGATCATCCGTTTTTGCAGTTCCACCAAGATCTGGTGTTAATGGGGCATGGCCAGGGCCTGCTGCCAACACTGTTTCAATAGCATTGAAGATTGCTTTGCCTGCCTCTGGATAACCTAAATGATCCAACATCATTGCACCGCTCCAAATTTGTCCAATTGGATTGGCAATCATCTTTCCATAAATATCTGGTGCTGAGCCATGCACTGGCTCAAATAAGGATGGGAACTTACCTTCTGGATTAATACTTCCAGATGGAGCAACTGCGATAGTACCCGTACAAGCTGGGCCCAAGTCAGACAAGATATCACCAAACAAATTACTTGCTACAACCACATCAAAACGATCTGGGTTCATGACAAAGTGAGCAGCCAAAATATCGATATGGTATTTGTCTGTTCTCACATCAGAAAATTTCTTAGACATCGCTTCAACACGCTCATCCCAGTAAGGCATGGTAATTGCAATACCGTTGGATTTGGTGGCTGATGTTAAGTGCTTCTTAGAACGACTCTGGGCTAAGTCATAAGCATATTGCAAAATGCGGTCGACGCCCTGTCTTGTAAAGACTGATTCCTGAATGACGAATTCACGATCAGTATCTGGGAACATTTTTCCACCAACGCTAGAGTATTCACCCTCTGTATTCTCTCGAACCACAAAGAAATCAATATCACCAGGCTTGCGATTTGCTAGCGGGCAAGGCACCCCAGGCAATAAACGCACTGGACGTAAGTTGACGTATTGATCGAAACCGCGACGGAACTGAATCAAACTTCCCCACAGCGAAACATGGTCTGGCAAAATATCAGGCATACCGACTGCGCCGAAGAAAATGGCGTCATACTTCATTAAAGTATCAAACCAATCATCCGGCATCATCTTGCCGTGCTTTAGGTAGTAATCGCAGCTTGCAAAATCAAAGTGATCAAATTGCATACCAATGCCAAATTTACGATTCGCTGCTTCTAACGCACGTACCCCTTCAGGAATGACCTCTTTGCCGATTCCATCACCTGGAATCACTGCAATTTTCGGGTTCTTAAATATTTTTTTTGCGTTCATATGTTCTTAGTCTCAAGTAATGATTATTGTTGGCCGAGGAATTGGCATAAAAGGTCAATTTTACCAACTTATCCTATGCTAGCTAATGGCCCGACGGATCTCATCAGGGGGAGCTTTGCCACCCTTGCCAACGGACTCGCTATCGTAATTCGTTGTATTTTCGATTGTTTCGGGAACATCCTCCAACATCCGAATATTGTCTTTCGGGCAAATAGGGGCGCCATAGCTAGCCCATTTTTTTAACAATGTGACCTCATAACCGCATTGACCGCACTTTGCTTTACTTCTACTCGCATTACTTGGTCGCGGTGGTGGAAACACAATGGCCTGGTGTGGATAAGGACCTAACTCTTGACTAATCATCATCAACTTGACAGTGAGCTCTTCGGTTGCATGCGCCATTCTTGCTGGACCCTCTAGCCCAACAGTCTGTGCAATGCCTTTGAAATCTTCACCATGACCACTGAAGCAATCATCAACTGCATGGCAGAGCTCATGGACTAAGGTGTCCAGTAATTGCACTGGATCATCGATTTTTGGGGAAATAAAAATCTCATTTACTCCACCGCCTGATCGCTCTCGAGGCCAGCACTGACCTAAAGTGGTTCTTGGGCTGCTAGAAGCAGGAAAGCCACAAGAAACTCTTACAGGCGGAATGGCGTAGCCAGCTTTTGAAAATACAGGCTCAAGATGTCTTACGGCATCTTCTAGCCACGCTTCACGTACAGAATGTTGCTTCATTTTTATGCAGGTTTCAGAAAGGTTAAAAACAGTAAATTGCGATCATACGCCACCAAAAGTAGAATGGATGCATGAAAGACCTGGAAAGCCTCAGCGCATCCCAAGCAGCCAAAGCCATAGCGAAAAGAGAGCTCAAGGCCCTGGATTTACTACTCTCTTGCTTGGATCGAATTGGGCAGCGCGAGAGCGTTGTTAAGGCCTGGGTGAGCTTGGGTAAAGAGAACGCCCTAGCGAAGGCCAAATCCCTCGATAAAGGCGCCATAAAGGGCCTTCTCCATGGCCTCCCAATAGGAGTCAAAGACCTATTTGATACCTATGATCTGCCAACTGCCTATGGATCACCAATCTATGCCCAACATTACCCAAGTACCGATGCAGTTTCTGTAGCCCTCATGCGCCAAGCTGGAGGGATTATTTTAGGTAAAACAGTCACTACCGAATTTGCCTCATTCAAGAGCGGCCCTACCAGCAACCCACATGATGAGCGCCGTACGCCGGGAGGATCTTCGAGCGGCTCTGCTGCTGCAGTTGCTGACTTTATGATTCCGCTAGCGACTGGTAGTCAAACAGCTGGCTCCATCATTCGCCCTGCTTCATTTTGTGGAATCGTTGGTTTCAAACCTAGCTTCGGCAAAGTGAGTGTGGCAGGAGTCAAAAGCTTGGCGCCTTCGCTAGACACCCTAGGTTGCTTTGGTAGAACAGTTGAAGACGTAGCGCTTGGCATTGCGGCTATGAGCGGAGATCATGCTCTAGCACTGGTGGATGATTTGCATAACAAGCCACGTATTGCGATTTGCAAAACAAATGATTGGAGTCTAGCTAGCAAAGAAACTGCTGGAGCACTGGCACTAGCAAGATTTGCCGCTGAATCGATTGCTAAAGGTAAAGTCAATGAAATTGTTTTTCCGGAAACCTTTGCAAATCTTCAGGAAACGCAAACGCGCATCATGCTCAGTGAAATGTCACGAAGTCTTGCCTTTGAACATGAACATTTTACTAAAAAGATGAGTGGGCAAATTAGCGAACAAATTGCTGAGGGTACTCAGATTAACTACTCGCAGTATGCAGATGATTTATTGCACTCCAAATCTGCGCAAGGCTATATTGCAGAACTATTTTCTAATCAATTGGATTTAATCATTGCATCGAGTGCGATAGGTGAAGCGCCTTTTCTGAAGAACGGTACCGGTGACCCCGTATTTTGCAGGGCATGGACCATGCTTGGTCTTCCCTGCATTAATCTCAATGTTGCTACCGGACCGAATGGTTTGCCAGTGGGCGTTCAACTCATCGCGGGGCTAGGTAGAGATCGCTTTTTATTAAGTGCCGCTAAGGCCTTTGCACTCGCTTTGCCTGATCCCGTTTTACGAGATCAGGCATCAGGATAGAAATTAGTCGAGTGTGATATTGGCTGATTTGATTGCTTTATTCCAGTAAGGCAACTCTCTCTTTACCAATGCCTCAGTTTGATCTGGGGTGAGATAACGCAATTCGACACCTGCTGCATCCGCGCGCTCTTTTACCTCAGGCAATGCCAAACTTTTCTTCACGGAATCCGTAAGCTTGGTAACAACCGCCTTAGGAGTGGCGGCTGGAGCAAATAAACCTACCCAAGATTCCAATTGAAACGAAGGTAATCCAGCTTCTGCTGTTGTTGGAACATTAGGCATACCAGGGTGACGGTTCTTACCAGTAACAGCAAGACCCTTGAGCTTGCCACTCTGTACATGCTGCATCAGTGATGGCGGTGTAGAGATAAACACCTGAACTTGACCTGCCAATACATCCTGAATAGCTGGACCAGATCCCTTGTAAGGTACGTGAACCATTTCAATACCAGTAGTTTGCTTAAACATCTCGGTTCCAATATGAGATACAGAGCCATTGCCTTGTGAAGCGTAATTCAATTTACCTGGATTGGCTTTTGCGTATGCAATGAACTCTTTTAAGTTATTGACAGGCACCGATGGATGCACAGCGATCACATTAGTAGATACAGTCAGCAAAGCTATTGGCGAGAAATCTTTAATTGGATCCCATGGCAACTTATCCATTAATGCTGGATTACCAACGTGATAACCAGAATAGGAAATTAATAAGGTGTATCCATCTGGCTTAGCATTGGCAACATATTGATAGGCAATGTTTCCGCTGGCACCTGGTTTATTGTCTACCACAACAGTTTGACCAATGACTCTTGTCAGTGGCTCACTCAATAAGCGTGCAGAGGTATCCACCAATCCACCCGGAGGATTTGGAACAACCAGAGTAATAGGTCTATCGGGAAAGGATTGGGCGCTAGCAATACTGGTAAGCGTTACAAGCCCTAAGGATGCCAATACTTTTTTAGTGAGAACGAATACCTTCATAACCATCTCCTAATCATTATTTTGTGAAATTATCTCTGACCTACTTTAACGTTTCCAAATACCGCCTGGGCTTCTCTAGGCAAACAGCGCCAATAGCGCTCATTGGCATTAACGGTGCCTTCTAGTGCAGCGGCAGCCTCCCAACCCCAGCGCGGTTTGTATAAAAAGGCACGCGCTAGAGCAATCAGATCAGCATCTCCTGATTGCAATATGGCCTCAGCCTGGTGTGGGTCGGTAATTAAACCAACCGTCATGGTAGGCAAACCCGATTGGTCTTTAACAATCTTGGCAAAGGGTACTTGATAGTTTGGTCCTAGTGCAATTTTCTGCTTAGGAGAAATGCCGCCTGAGGAAATATGCACGAAATCGCAACCTAAAGGCTTAAGTTGCTTAGCAAAGTTTGCAGTCTCTTCTGGAGTCCAGCCGCCCTCAATCCAATCGCTTGCTGAAATACGAATACCCAATACACCCGAATAAGCTGCTCTAACCGCTGCAAATAACTCCAATGGAAAACGAATGCGATTCTCAAATGAGCCGCCATATTCATCAGCGCGTTGATTGGCTATTGGAGATAAGAATTGATGCAGTAAATATCCATGTGCACCGTGTAATTCAATCCCATCAAGCCCAATACGATCTGCGCGTTTAGCAGCAACTACAAAGGCGTCAATCAGTTCTTTTAATTCTGTCTTAGAGAGCTCGTGGGGTAAACGTTCGCCTTCAAGCTGAGGAATGGCTGATGGCGCCAACATCTCCCAGCCACCCTGGTCTACCGCCAATAACTGACCCCCGTCCCAAGGTGTGGCGCTCGATGCTTTTCGACCGGCATGAGCCAACTGAATAAATACAGGGGTAGCTGGAGCTAATTTACGAGCTCGGCTCAATTTGTCCTTTAAAGCCGCCTCAGTTCGGTCATCCCATAAGCCCAGGCATGAAGGGGTAATACGAGCTTCTGGGGTCACGCCAGTGGCTTCGATAATGAATAAGGCTGCCCCGCTATTTAGCAGGTTCCCCCAGTGCATTAAATGCCAGTCTGTGGCCTCGCCATTGGAAGCCGAATATTGGCACATCGGGGCAACCACGATGCGATTAGCAAGTTCCAGGGGTCCACGTGGGGAATTGAGGGTAAAACTTGAAAACAGCAGGCTCATAGGGGTGTCTTAAAGGTCGAAAAAATGGGTCAAAATACTAAAATTGCCTTAAAGCGATAGAATACTAAAAAGCAGAATAAACGAGACAGCGAAGTCGTGCAGGCAAATCAGCCTTTCCGCTTTATTTACCCAAAAATCGATCCATACTTATTACTGAAGACTATGAACGCTCCAAAAGCCTTTGAATCAAAAGAAGATGTCGGCCACTATGTTGGTGGCTCTGTTGTAACCCCAAAAGATGGACGCTTTGCTGATGTCTTTAACCCTGCAAAGGGCTCTGTTGCTCGTAGGGTTGCCTTAGCAAGCCGCAAAGATGTCGACTCCGTTGTTGCTGTTGCTCAGAAAGCGTTTGAATCTTGGAGCCAAACCAGCCCTCTTCGCCGCGCACGCATTATGTTTAAGTACCTAGAACTGCTCAATGCTAATCGCGATGAGTTGGCGGCAATGATTACTGCAGAACACGGTAAAGTATTTACAGATGCCCAAGGCGAAGTAACTCGTGGCATTGAAATTCTGGAATTTGCAACTGGCATCCCAGAGCTCCTCAAGGGTGATTACACCGAACAAGTATCTACTGATATCGACAACTGGGTAATGCGTCAGCCCTTGGGCGTAGTGGCTGGCATTACGCCGTTTAACTTCCCAGTCATGGTTCCCATGTGGATGTTCCCAGTAGCCATCGCTTGCGGCAATAGCTTCATTCTCAAGCCAAGCCCAACGGATCCCTCTGCTTCCTTGTTTATGGCAAAACTGCTTAAAGAAGCAGGACTTCCTGATGGCGTATTTAACGTAGTCCAAGGCGATAAAGAAGCGGTTGATGCGTTGATTGAAAATCCAGATGTAAAGGCGGTTAGCTTTGTTGGCTCAACCCCGATTGCCAATTACATCTATGAGCGCTGCGCACACTTTGGCAAACGCTCACAAGCCTTGGGTGGCGCTAAGAACCATATGGTCATCATGCCTGATGCCGATATCGACAAGGCGATTGATGCGCTGATTGGTGCTGCCTACGGCTCTGCTGGTGAACGTTGTATGGCAATTTCTGTTGCCGTGTTAGTTGGTGATGTTGCTGAAAAGATCATGCCTAAACTAATTGAGCGCACTAAAACGCTCAAAGTAAAAAATGGCATGGAGCTCGATGCAGAGATGGGCCCTATTGTGACTAAAGCGGCTTTAGAGCGCATTACTGGCTATATTGATAGCGGTGTTGCTTCGGGCGCTAAGTTGCTGGTGGATGGTCGTGGACTGAAAGTAGCCGGCAATGAAAATGGCTTCTTTATCGGCGGCACGCTGTTTGATAACGTCACCCCTGATATGAAGATCTACCTCGAAGAAATCTTCGGACCTGTTCTCTCATGCTTGCGTGTCGCAAACTTTACCGAAGCCTTAAATCTCGTGAATTCATGCGAATTTGGTAATGGTGTTGCTTGCTTTACAAGCGATGGCAATATCGCCCGTGAATTTGCTCGCCGCGTACAAGTAGGCATGGTTGGTATCAATGTTCCGATTCCTGTGCCGATGGCTTGGCATGGCTTTGGCGGTTGGAAGAAATCGATTTTTGGCGACATGCACGCCTACGGCAAAGAAGGCGTACGCTTCTACACTAAACAGAAGAGCGTGATGCAGCGCTGGCCAGAAAGTATTGCTAAAGGCGCAGAGTTTGTAATGCCTACTTCCAAGTAATAGACTGACTTCAAATGAAAATAGCGATCTTCGGATCGCTATTTTTTTATCTTCTGATGAAAATTTACTGCAGCGTATTTTTAAATGCAGGCATGAGTGGTACCGCCAAAACTTCAATACCCTCATCCCTTAATGACTCAGCTTCATCTAAGGTAGTTTGCCCGCGAATACTTCTCTCGGGAGCTTCCTTGTAGTGAATCTTTCTAGCTTCTTCAGCAAATGAAGTGCCCACATCCTCGGACTTCCCCATCAACTCACGCATACCTTTTAAAAAGGCTGCCTGAACTTGCGCTTCTAAATGAGAGTGATCATTACCCGTTAAGGCAACAACTTCACCGCTAGCGCTGGCAATATTCTCATTCGGACTGGTTAATGCAGTTGAGCTTGATTTAGCAATGTGTGGAGCAGATGGCATGCGGGTAATTTGAGTGCTATCGCATACTGGACAGGCAAGCATACCCTTGTCCTGCTGAGCAAGACAATCCTCTTCTGAGGCAAACCATCCTTCAAAGCGATGATCTAAAGGGCAAGCGAGGTTGTAGACTTTCATAAGACCTATATATGGGCAAAAATACCAAATTCAATAGGTCCTATTTTAATAGGATTTGAGAATGCCCTATTTGATGGGCTTAGGGCTGACCAATCCTCGACGATAGCGATCCAGCCAATAAGCGGAAATCGTGGTTTTAACGTCTGTGATCTCACCTTCTTCGACCCAAGCCATTAACTGCCCTAAAGGCGCTGCAAAGACATCTAAAAACTCTTCATCATCTAGCTTACTCTTGCCGGGAACCAGATCTTCTGCAAGATAGATATCAATGAACTCTGTTGAATACGAAATTACCGGATGAATACGGCGAATATAGCTCCATTTTCTTGCTGTATATCCAGTCTCTTCTTCTAATTCACGTTTAGCGCATAAAAGATGATCTTCGCCAATCTCCAATTTTCCAGCTGGAATTTCGATACAGGCTTTTGCTATTGGGTAACGATACTGACGCTCTAGTAGAACTCTGTCATCATCCAATAGCGCAACAATGGCAACAGCACCAGGATGCGTTAGGTACTCACGTGCTGCCATTTGGCCATCGGGTAAGCGAACTTGATCACGCTTCATGTTTAAAAAGATGCCGCCGTAGATATCCTCGCCTGACACTCTATCTTCTCGTAAGTGTTGATCACCCGTAGGCAGATCCTTAAACGATTTTTCGGTCATAAGCAGTCTTTCATCTTGGAGTCACCAATTAATATACATAAATCTTATGTCATTGCAGTGTCATTGTGATCTTATTAATTTACTAAAACAACAAAGGCTCCCATAGGAGCCTTGGAATGAGATTAGCGATAAATTTAAGAACCCAATAATGTGCGGCGCATTGCATCCAAACAAACACTCATCAATCCAGCCGGAAGAATGCCGATAGCTAATACCAAAATAGTATTCAAGCTCAACAAACCCTTCGCAAAACCAGATCCAGTGATGGTGACTTCATGAGCGGGCTCGTCAAAGTACATGACCTTCACGACTCTCAAGTAGTAGAAGGCGCCGATTAAAGAAGCCATCACCGCGATGACCGCCAAGAAGGTATGTTCTGCATCCACTAAAGCTTCTAAAACGCCCAATTTAGCTGCAAAACCGACAGTTGGTGGAATGCCGGCCAATGAGAACATCATTACAAGACCAATGAAGGCAAACCAAGGATGCTTCTTGTTCAAGCCTTTGAGGCCTTCTAAGGTCTCACAGTCATAGCCCTTACGAGATAAAACCATCAAGAGACCGAAGGTGCCCAATGTAGTCAAGACGTAGGTGATTGCATAAAACATGGATGCGCTAAAGGCATGATCATCAAATACCGAAAGCATGCCTAACAATACAAAGCCCATCTGTGCAATGGCTGAATATGCAAGCATACGCTTAAGGTTAGTCTGAGCAATCGCAGTAACGTTACCCACTACGAGAGATAGGACAGCAAGCAATACCAACATTGGTTGCCAATCACCCATCAATGGCAACAGCGTATTAACGAGCAAGCGGAATAACAAGGCAAATGCAGCCAGTTTTGGTGCACCAGCAATCATTAAGGTCACCGCAGTAGGCGCGCCTTGATAGACATCTGGCACCCACATATGGAAAGGTACTACACCCAACTTAAATGCTAAGCCAGCAACAATAAATACCAAACCAAAAGCCATAACCAAATGGTTTACGCGTGGGTCAGCAACGGTCTTGAAAATTTCTATCAAGTCCAATGAACCAGTTACGCCATACAGCATAGACATGCCATAGAGGAGGAAACCGGAGGCTAGCGCACCTAAGATGAAATACTTAATACCAGCCTCAACACTCTTCTCGCTAGTATGGCGCATTGCTACCAAGGCATACATCGGTAAGGCCATGAGCTCAAGCCCCAGATAGAGAGTCAATAGGTTTGCACCTGAGATCAATACCATTTGACCCAATAGAGCTAACAACAGCATCACAATAAAGTCTGGACGGAATAATGCGCGATCAGAAAGGTATTGTTTGGAATAGACCAAGCTCACTAGTACAGCAGCACATGAACATGCTTTTAATAAGTTAGAAATGGGATCGGACTGAAGCAGACCGTTCATAGCCACTAAAGAAACATCTCCCATCCGACCGACATAAGCAAAAATCAAATAGGCCAAGAGAATTAAGGAAAAGAAGTACACAAAACCAACGCCGCGTGGTGTATGGAAAATATCTTGCTCAACACCAGGCGTAGCGGTAACTCTTTCAGGAACGTAAACACTAGCTACTAGCAATAAACAAGTTGCAAGAAGTAAAACGAGTTCCGGCAGGATGGCGTATAGGTCGAATGCTTGCATTTACTTTTACTCAGAGTTTGCTAACAGCAACATGCTGTAGCAGATTGATTACGGCTGGATGAATAATGTCGGTAAATGGTTTTGGATACACGCCCATACCAATTACACAAATCGATAACACAGTCATCATGAAATATTCACGGGTGTTGAGATCTTTAAGTTCCTCAACATGGGCATTAGTAATGGTTCCGAAAAATACACGTTTGACCATCCATAATGAATAGGCAGCACCAAGGATCAATGCAGTCGCAGCAAGGATGCCAATGACAAAGTCATAATCGACGGCAGCCAAAATCACCATAAACTCGCCAACGAAACCAGAGGTGGCAGGTAATCCACAGTTCGCCATCGCCATTAATACTGCAAAAGCTGTAAATGCAGGCATACGATGCACTACGCCACCGTAATCCGCAATTTGACGCGTATGCATACGGTCATACAAAACACCGATGGACAAAAACATTGCACCAGCAACAAAGCCGTGTGAAATCATCTGCACAATCCCGCCCTCAATGCCTAAAGGGCTAAAGAGAAAGAAGCCAAGAGTCACGAAGCCCATATGCGCCACAGATGAATACGCAACCAGCTTTTTCATATCCTTTTGAACCAAGGCCACTGCACCCACATAAATCACAGCAACTAAAGATAAGAAGATGACAAAAGGGCCCAGATATTGGCTTGCATCTGGTGCAATCGGCAACGAGAAACGAAGGAAGCCATAAGCTCCGAGTTTCAACATAATGGCTGCCAACACCACTGAGCCTCCAGTTGGCGCCTCGACGTGTACGTCTGGGAGCCATGTATGTAAAGGCCACATTGGCACCTTTACAGCAAAAGCCATAAAGAATGCGAAGAACAACAGTATTTGTTCAACGATATCAAGGCGGGCATTTTGCCAAACCAAGATATCAAAGCTATTGGTTACGTTGTACAGATAGAGCATGGCAACCAATGTCAATAATGAGCCAAGCAAGGTATACAAGAAGAACTTGAATGCAGCGTAGATGCGGTTTTGTCCACCCCATACGCCAATGATGATGTACATCGGAATCAAGGTTGCTTCGAAGAAGACATAGAACAACAAGGCATCAAGCGCGCAGAAAACACCAATCATCAATCCAGACAGGATCATGAATGAAGCCATGTATTGAGAAACTTTGGTATCAATCACTTCCCAAGCAGCAATCACCACAAAAATGTTGATGAAAGCGGTAAGTACGATGAACCAGACAGAAATACCATCAATACCTAAGAAATAATTAATGTCATAGCGTGGTATCCAGCTAATTTTTTCAACAAACTGCATACCTGGATTGGCAATATCAAAATTAATCACCAGTGGTAGGGTTGCAATAAAGCCGATGATCGAACCGATGAGCGCTAACCAGCGCACTCCAGCAGACGGCTTTTCAGACCCATAAAACAAAATAATGAGTCCAAAAACAATCGGGGTCCAAATGGCGTAAGAAAGAATCATAGTGGCTACTTAAGTAACAAAGGCCTATCGAACAAAAGGCAGGTAAGCGTACAAAACCCAAGCTAGCAATACCGCCAGGCCTGCAATCATTGCAAACGCATAGTGATACACATAACCGGATTGCAAATGACGAATCACTCCAGCAAAGCGCCCTACTGTATGCGCACTGCCGTTAACAAAGAAGCCATCAATGACCTTTTGATCACCACGATGCCATAAGATGCTCCCAATCCAAATGAGGCCCTTAGCAAAAACAGCCTGGTTTAAATCATCCAAATAGTATTTGTTATCAAACAATTTCTTGATTGGCGCAAATGTTTCTGCAAACTTAGCCGGTAATTTTGGTACCCATAGGTAGCCAATCGCTGCCGTCAGAACTCCAAGCACGACGAGTCCAAGCACCGGTGAAGTAAATGCGTGTATTGCCATCGCTACTGGACCATGGAATTCTTCTGCAAGTTCTTTCATGACTGGGTGACGAGCCAAATCGATGAAGATAGAGTCACCAAAATAAGTGCCAAATAGTAAGGGGCTAATCGTGTAGAAACCAATAATGACTGATGGGATAGCCAAAAGAATCAATGGAAGGGTCACAACCAATGGAGACTCATGTGGCTTCTCGCCTGGTGCTAAGCCATGATGAGCGTGGTCATCCCCCTGCTCTGCATGGTCATGGTGGTGATCATGTGAATCAGCATGACCCCAGCGTGCTTTACCGTGGAATACCCAGAAATATAGACGGAAAGAATACAAGGCGGTAACAAACACGCTGGCCATCACTGCGAAGTACGCAAAACCAGAGCCGGGAATGTGGCTAGCCGCTACTGCTTCAATGATGGAGTCTTTTGAGTAGAAGCCTGAAAAGAACGGTGTTCCAATCAAAGCCAGGTTACCAAGCAACATCATTAAGCATGTAATGGGCATATATTTCCAGAGGCCGCCCATCTTGCGCATATCTTGCTCATGGTGCATTCCTAAGATGACGCTACCAGCGGCAAGGAACAACAAGGCCTTAAAGAAAGCATGGGTCATTAGATGAAAGATTGCCACTGGGTATGCAGATACTCCTAGAGCAACAGTCATATAGCCGAGCTGTGACAAAGTTGAATAGGCCACAACGCGCTTGATATCGTTTTGCACAATGCCCAAGAAACCCATAAACAAGGCTGTAATCGAGCCGATCACCAAGATAAAGCTCAAGGCAACATCTGAGAGCTCAAATAATGGAGACATACGTGACAACATGAAGATACCTGCTGTAACCATGGTTGCCGCATGAATCAATGCAGAAATTGGGGTTGGGCCTTCCATGGAGTCTGGAAGCCAAACGTGCAATGGGAATTGCGCAGATTTACCCATGGCACCTATAAATAAGCAAATACAAGCAACGGTCACCAAATTCCAGCTAGTACCAGGTAAAGTCTGCGCAGCCAAGGTGGCGTTCTGTGCAAAGATCACGTCATATTGCATAGAGCCTGTGCTTGCGAGCAATAGACCGATACCTAAAATGAAGCCAAAGTCACCTACACGGTTAACCAAAAAGGCTTTCATATTGGCGAAAACAGCTGACTGACGCTCAAAGTAAAAGCCAATCAATAAATAGGACACAACACCCACTGCTTCCCATCCGAAGAAGAGTTGCAGGAGGTTATTACTCATTACCAACATCAACATGGCAAAAGTAAATAAGGAAATATAGGAGAAGAAACGGTTGTAGCCCTCTTCACCCTGCATATAACCAATGGTGTAGATATGAACCATAAGCGAAACAAAGGTCACCACACACATCATGGTAGCGGTTAATGGATCGATTAAAAAGCCAATATCTAAGTTCAACTCTCCCAATTGCATCCAGCGATAAACAGTACCATTGAAATAGAAGCCATCCATCACCTGCAGCAAGACATTGCAAGATAAGACAAAGGCAATCGTTACGCCCAAAATAGTGACGAATTGACTTGCACCATGACCAATACGATTACCACCTAATTTAGTGCCAAAGAAACCCGCAATGATTGAACCCACCAAAGGGGCTAATGGGATCGCGCAGAGAACAGGAATATTTAAGGTCAATTGCATGACTAGCCTTTTAGGTGGTCAAGATCTTCAGCATTAATGGTGTCAACCTTACGGAAGAGCACAACCAAGATTGCTAAGCCGATAGCCGCCTCAGCAGCTGCCACAGTCAAAATAAAGAATACGAATACTTGACCTGCCATATCTCCTAAGTAGTGTGAGAAGGCAACAAAGTTCATGTTCACCGAGAGAAGCATCAATTCAATAGCCATTAACAGCACGATGATGTTCTTACGATTTAAGAAGATACCAATGACACTGGTTGCAAACAAGATTGCGCCGAGCACCAAGTAGTGAGCTAGAGTGATATTCATTTCTGCTCCCCTCTAGTGTCCTGTTTTGCCGCCATATCAGATCCCATTTTGACGATGCGCATACGATCAGCAGCAACTACATTGACCTGGTCATGAATATTCTGCGATTTAGAGTCTTTGCGATTCCGCAGCGTTAATGCAACTGCGGCAATGATCGCTACCAGCAAAATTACGCCGGCTACTTCAAAGGCATAGACATAATCACCAAAAATCAGCATACCTAAGGCCTGAGTATTGTTCGCCGCAATTTCTTCAGGCATTGGCTGCACTGGTGCATTTGTACCAATAAAGCTACGAATGATCACAATGGATAACTCAAGAACAATCACTGCACCCATTAAGAACGCAACTGGCAGGTATTTCTTAAAATCACGACGCAGATGCTCAAGATCCAAATCGAGCATCATTACCACGAAGAGGAACAAGACCATCACAGCGCCAACGTAAACCAGGATTAATGCGAGACTTAAAAACTCCGCTTTGAGCAACATCCAAAGGCCAGAGGCGCAGAAAAATGCCAAAACTAAAAATAGTGCAGCATGCACTGGGTTGCGTGCCGTGATCACGCGCAATGCAGAGATGACTAGCAAGCCTGCAAAACCGTAGAAGAACACGGCAAATAAAGTAGATGGATCGAATGTCATATTGATGTGGGCTCTATTCGATTAACGATAAGGTGCGTCAGCAGCACGGTTAGCGGCAATATCTTTTTCATACTTATCGCCTACAGCCAAAAGCATCTCTTTTGTGAAATACAGATCACCACGTTTATCGCCAAAATATTCAAAAATATTGGTTTCGACAATAGCGTCAACCGGACAAGCCTCTTCACAGAAGCCACAAAAAATGCACTTCGTTAAATCAATGTCATAACGGGAGGTGCGACGTGTACCGTCATCGCGTTCTGCGGTCTCAATAGTAATTGCATATGCGGGGCATACCGCTTCACAGAGCTTGCAACCAATGCAACGCTCTTCACCATTTTCATAGCGGCGTAATGCATGCAAACCACGGAAACGGCTTGATAAAGGCGTCTTCTCTTCTGGATACTGAATCGTAATCTTGGGCTTGAAAAGGTAGCGACCAGTAATCGACATACCAGTCAGAATGTCTTTCAGCATCAAGCTATCGAGGAATTGGGAAATTTTCTTAAACATGATTGATCAACTTATTTCCAAATATTCCATGGGGAAACCACCCAGGCGCCGATAACAACCACCCAGAATACCGAGATGGGAATAAAGATCTTCCAGCCTAAACGCATGATCTGGTCATAGCGATAGCGTGGCAAAGTCGCACGTAACCAAATCACACAAGACAGCAAGAAGAATGTTTTGCCGAACAACCAGAAGAATCCTGGGATATCACGCAAGATAGGCAGGTCAACAATTGGTAACCAGCCGCCCAAGAACATGATCGAAGCAACTGCTGCAATCAGAATCATGTTGGCGTATTCAGCCAAGAAGAACATCGCAAATGACATGCCTGAGTATTCAACCATGTGGCCAGCAACGATCTCAGACTCCCCTTCAACTACGTCAAATGGGTGACGATTGGTTTCTGCAACGCCAGAGATGAAATAGATCAAGAACATGGGTAGCAATGGCAACCAATTCCAAGACAGGAAGTTCAATCCCATGCTCGCAAAATAACCTTGCTGTTGTGAAGCCACAATCGTGCTTAAGTTCAGAGAGCCTGAGGTCAACAATACCGTTACTAAAGCGAAGCCCATCGCGATTTCATAAGAAATCATTTGAGCAGATGCGCGCATCGCGCCAAGGAATGGATATTTAGAGTTTGAAGACCAGCCAGCCAGAATCACACCATACACACCAATTGATGAAATCGCCATGATGTACAGCAGACCAGCATTAACATCAGCTAACACCATCTTCGCCTGGAATGGAATCACCGCCCATGCAGCAAACGCCGGCATGATCACCATAATTGGCGCAATAAAATACAGCACCTTGCTAGCCTGTGCAGGAGAAATAATCTCCTTCATCAACAGTTTTAATGCATCAGCGATTGGCTGCAACAAACCCAATGGACCAACACGGTTTGGCCCAAGACGTATGTGCATCCAACCAATTAACTTACGCTCCCAGAGCGTTAAGTAAGCAACGCAAGCAAACATTGGCAGAACAATGATCACGATACGGATCAATGCCCAAACAAGTGGCCACAGTGATCCAAAGATAGCTTCACCTTGAGTGGTAATGAGGTTCAAGAAATTATCCATCTCGTCCCTTACGCCTTGCTAACGGTAATAGGACCAAACATAGATCCCAATTTCGTACTAGCCACGGTTCCTGCTGAAACCCTCACGGCACTTGGAGCCAAATTCGCTTCTAAGCTTGCTGGAATAACAATGGAATGATTTCCTTGGCTTACTTGTACAACATCACCCTCTTTCAAGCCTAATTCGGTAAAGAGTTTTTGACTCAAACCAACTTGATTACCACGTTTTGCATCACGAGTGAGTTGCAATGCAGATGAGCGACGTACGATTTGATCACCAGCATAGATATTGACATCCGATAAACGCTCAAGGCCATTTGAAGTGGCCAAATTTGTATTGCTGAGCGAATTAGCATTTGTTTGATTGCTTAAACGGGTGCAATAGTTATCACCCAATGCTTCACCAAGCACTTCTTCTGGAAGGTTATAGAGGAAGCCATCTAAATTCAGTAGGCCGCCAAGAACACGCAAAACCTTCCATGCTGGACGTGAGTCACCCAAAGGCTTTACAGCAGGTTGTATAGTTTGCGCTCTGCCCTCAGCATTTACAAAGGTAGAAACTGTTTCAGTAAATGGTGCAATTGGCAATATCACATCTGCTATTTCCAATAAATCAGCTGATTGATATGCGCTCAATGCGATGACAGTATTCGCTTTCGCTAATGCTGCTCTAGCTTGTTGCGGGTTAGGTAAATCTGAATCCGGTTCGATGTTCATTAGCATTACTGCGCGACAATCGCCTGACAAGACTGATTCAACGCCAGCACCATTGGCATTCACTAATGAAGCACCAACCGCATTACCACCAACCGGTAAGAAACCGAGGGTTGCTCCTGTTTGCTGGGCAATAAATTGCGACAAAACATGTAAATCAGAAGCTTGTGGGTGAGAAATTGCAGCTGAACCAATCAATACCGCTGCGCTTGTGCCAGAAAGTAGGCTGTCAGCAATCTTTTGCGCTTGCATTGAAACTGGAATATTTGGTGTGCCAGCTGGCGCAGAAACTGATTTTGCTTTAGCAACTGCCAAGGCTACTTCACTTAATGTACTTAACCATGCACTAGGGGCAGCAGCAATACCGGTAGTAGTGATGAGCCAATCATCACCACCAGCATCAATACGAGAAACTTGTAAACCACGTTTAGACGCTGTGCGTAAACGTACAGCAAGCACGGGTTGGTCCTTGCGCAAGAAACTGCCGATGACCAAGGCGCGATCTAACTCGCTCAACTTGGCAATGGGCATACCCAACCAAGGAGCAGATGCTGCGCCATTGATATCAGTCTGGCGCAAGCGAGTTTCAATTTGACTTGATCCTAGACCACGCACCATCTTTTGTAAGAGGTGTAATTCTTCGCTACTAGAGATTGGATGGGCTAATGCGCCAATTGATTGTGCACCGTTCTCAGAGGAAATGGTTTTCAAGGAGTGGGCAACATAATCCAAGGCAGATTGCCAATCTGTCTCTAGCCACTGACCGCCCTGCTTCACCATTGGTGTTGTAATACGGTCTTTGTTATTTAAACCTTCATAGGCAAAGCGATCACGATCGCTAATCCAGCACTCATTAATATCTTCATTATCTAAAGCGACCACACGCATCACTTTGTTTGCTTTAGTTTGCACCGTCGTATTTGCACCTAAGCTATCGTGGGGACTAACTGAACGCTTACGACCTAATTCCCATGTACGCGCTTCGTAACGGAATGGCTTGCTTGTCAATGCACCTACTGGGCACAAATCAATCATATTTCCAGACAACTCTGAATCTACTGTTTGACCAACGAAAGTGGTGATCTCAGAATGCTCACCACGATTAATCATGCCTAATTCCATGACGCCAGCAACTTCTTGACCGAAACGAACACAACGAGTGCAGTGAATGCAACGGCTCATTTCTTGCATCGAGATCAATGGTCCTACATTCTTATGGAATACAACCCGCTTTTCTTCGTCGTAACGTGAATTCGACTTACCGTAGCCAACTGCTAAGTCCTGTAATTGACACTCACCACCTTGATCGCAAATAGGACAATCTAATGGGTGGTTAATCAGCAAGAACTCCATTACTGAGCGTTGCGCTTCAACTGCTTTCGCAGAATGCGTGAACACCTTCATACCTTGGGTCACGGGTGTTGCACAAGCTGGCAATGGTTTTGGTGCTTTTTCAACCTCTACCAAGCACATACGGCAGTTAGCAGCGATCGATAGTTTCTTGTGATAGCAGAAATGCGGAACGTAAGTGCCCAATTTATTCGCGGCGTGCATCACCATCGAACCTTGCGGAACTTCTACCGTCTTGCCATCTAATTCGATTTCTACCATGCTCACTTTAGGATGTCCCGTGCTCAATAACTTATAAAGGTTTAGCAGAATCTAAGCAGCGCTTATGTTCTACGTGATACGCAAATTCATCCATGTAATGCTTCAACATGCCGCGCACTGGCATTGCTGCCGCGTCACCCAAGGCGCAAATTGTGCGGCCCTGAATATTCGCCGCAACGTCATTGAGCAAATCCAAATCCTCAGGACGGCCCTGGCCATGTTCAATACGATGCACAATGCGCCATAACCAGCCGGTACCTTCACGACATGGGGTGCACTGTCCACAAGATTCTTCGTGATAGAAATACGAAAGGCGCTCTAATGCACGAACCATGCAGCGTGTTTCATTCATGACGATCACGGCGCCAGAACCCAACATGGATCCCGCTTTCGCAATGCTGTCGTAGTCCATAGTCAGATCCATCATCTGCGCACCAGGAATTACTGGCGCCGAAGATCCTCCAGGAATTACGGACTTTAGGGCTTTACCATCTTTCATGCCACCAGCAAGCTTCAAAAGCTCAGCAAATGGAGTTCCCAATGGAATCTCATAGTTACCTGGATGCACTACGTCACCAGATACAGAGAAAATCTTCGTGCCGCCGTTGTTTGGTTTACCCAGATCTAAATAAGCTTGACCGCCGATGGCCAAAATGAATGGCACGGCTGCAAATGTTTCAGTGTTGTTAATTGTGGTTGGCTTGCCATACAAACCAAAACTGGCTGGGAATGGTGGTTTAAAGCGTGGTTGGCCTTTTTTACCCTCTAAAGATTCAAGCAAGGCTGTTTCTTCACCACAAATATAAGCGCCCCAACCTGGCGAGGCATGCAACTGGAATGAGAAATCACTTCCTAAAATTTTGTCACCCAAGTACCCTGCTGCGCGCGCTTCTTCTAAAGCTTCTTCAAAGCGTGAATACACTTCCCAGATTTCGCCGTGAATGTAGTTATAACCAACAGAAATACCCATGGTGTAAGCACCAATGATCATGCCCTCAATCAAGGCATGTGGGTTATAACGCATGATGTCACGGTCTTTAAACGTGCCTGGCTCACCTTCGTCACTATTACAAACTAAATATTTTTGGCCAGGGAATTGACGGGGCATAAAACTCCACTTCAATCCGGTTGGGAAGCCAGCACCACCACGACCCCGTAAGGATGATGCTTTTAATTCTGCAATGATGGCATCAGGCGCAACCTTGTCGTTGATTAGACGACGTAACTGCTGATAACCGCCACGACTCTCATAATCTTTTAGACGCCAGTTATCACCGCTTAATCCAGCAAGAATTAAAGGCTTAATATGACGATCGTGCAAGCTGGTCATGCTGCTTTCCCTTCTGCACGGAGCTCATTTAATAGAGCGTCAATCTTGTCTTTACTCATAAAGCTGCACATGCGCTTGTCATTCACAAGCATCACTGGGGAATCACCACATGCACCCATGCACTCACCCTCTTTTAAGGTGAAAGTGCCACAAGCCGTTGTTTCGTTGTAGCCGATACCCAATGTTTCTTTTAGGTAAGTTGCAGCAGTCTCACCATGCGTTAATTGACATGGCAAGTTAGTACAGATCACGAGCTTATATTTACCAATCGGCTTGGTGTTATACATATTGTAGAAAGTTGCTACTTCTTCTACAGCAATAGTTGGCATTTCCAAGATCTGTGCAACAGTAGCAATTACTTCTGGCGAAACCCACCCCACTTCAGTTTGAGCGGCGATCAATGAAGCCATCACAGCAGACTGCTTTTGCTCTGGAGGATATTTGGCGACATTACGGGCAATATCGGCCAGTGTTTTATCGGATAGTTGAAGCGTTGTTGTCATTAAATAATCCTTGGCGCGCTCAATTAGCGGTCAATCTCCCCGAACACAATATCCTGCGTACCAATAATGGTTACAGCATCTGCCAACATGTGGCCACGTGACATCTCATCCATTGCGGATAAATGCACAAATCCGGGAGCACGAATCTTCATGCGGTATGGCTTATTGGCGCCATCAGAAATCAAGTAAATACCAAACTCACCTTTTGGATGCTCAACCGCAGAGTAAGCCTCACCATCAGGAACATGAATACCTTCAGTAAAGAGTTTGAAGTGGTGAATCAATTCTTCCATATTGGTTTTCATGTCCACACGCTTTGGAGGTGCAACCTTATGGTTGTCAGACATGACAGGACCTGGATTTGCTTTTAACCAAGCAACGCACTGCTTAATGATGCGATTAGATTGGCGCATCTCTTCCATGCGAACCAAATAGCGATCATATGAGTCGCCATTAACGCCTACTGGAATATCAAACTCGAGGCGGTCATACACTTCATAGGGTTGCTTCTTCCGCAAATCCCACTCAATACCCGAACCACGCAACATAGGACCAGTAAAGCCGAGCTGCAATGCGCGCTCAGGAGTGACGATACCGATATTGACTAGGCGTTGCTTCCAAATACGGTTGTCGGTCAACAAATTGCAATATTCATCGACGTTTGCATCAAAGCCATTCGTAAATTGCTCAATGAAATCTAACAAAGTGCCACTACGGTTTTCATTCAAACGCTTCACAGCAGATGCGCTACGAATCTTAGACTCATCGTATTGCGCCATTTGCTCAGGCAAATCACGATAGACGCCGCCTGGACGATAGTAAGCAGCATGCATACGTGCACCAGAAACCGCTTCGTACATATCAAAAATATCTTCACGATCACGGAAGGCATACAAGAATACGGCCATTGCACCAACGTCAAGGCCGTGACAGCCGATCCAAAGCAAATGATTCAATAAGCGTGTGAGCTCGTCATACATCACGCGGATGTATTGCGCACGTAATGGCACGTCGACTTGCAATAACTTCTCGATCGCCATGACATAAGCATGCTCGTTGGACATCATGGAGACATAGTCCAAGCGATCCATATAAGGCACGTTCTGAATCCAAGTACGGGTTTCAGCCAATTTCTCAGTTGCACGATGCAATAAACCGATGTGAGGATCAGCGCGCTGAATCACCTCACCATCTAACTCCAATACGAGACGCAATACGCCGTGAGCCGCAGGGTGCTGAGGACCGAAATTGAGGGTGTAGTTCTTAATTTGTGCCATGACTTAAACTGGGCCTCCGTACTGCTCTTCGCGAACGATACGTGGTGTAATTTCACGCGCTTCAATCGTGACAGGCTGGTAGACAACCCGTTTTAACTCTGGGTCATAGCGCATTTCTACATTGCCACTAATTGGAAAATCTTTTCTGAATGGGTGACCAATAAATCCATAGTCAGTCAAGATACGACGCAAGTCTTCGTGACCATCAAAAATGATGCCGTAGAGATCAAATGCTTCACGCTCAAACCAGTTTGCTGAATTCCAGACTGGCGTAATAGAGGCTACTAATGGGTAGCTGTCATCCGGTGCAAACACGCGCAGACGTAAACGCCAGTTGTGCTCGATAGAGAGTAAATGACTCACAACACCAAAACGCTGACCAGCCCAAGCGCTCTCGCGGAAATCTTGATAGTCAACGCCACACAAATCAATTAATTGTTCGAATGCCAATGAAGGATCGTCGCGGAGCAACATGGCAGATTCAAAATAGGTGTCGGCGCTCACAACAATAGTGACTTCTCCTAAAGCAAGCTCTACAGTCTGAATGCGCTTACCAAGAACTCTTTCAAGATTAGCGGCTAGTTGAGATAAGCGATCTGACATTACTTAAGCCTTCCGTGCAATCGTACTGGTACGAGCGATCTTGGATTGCAGCTGAATAATTCCATAGATCAACGCTTCCGCAGTTGGAGGGCAGCCAGGAACATAAATATCGACTGGCACGATGCGGTCGCAACCGCGAACAACTGAATAGGAGTTATGGTAGTAGCCACCACCATTGGCGCAAGAGCCCATCGAGATAACCCAACGGGGTTCTGGCATTTGGTCATACACCTTACGAAGTGCTGGAGCCATTTTGTTGCATAGCGTTCCAGCAACAATCATTAAGTCGGACTGACGCGGAGATGGGCGAAATACCACACCAAAACGGTCTAAGTCATAACGGGAAGCACCCGCATGCATCATTTCTACTGCACAACAGGCCAAACCAAAGGTCATAGGCCATAAAGAGCCATTGCGAGTCCAGTTAATTAACTGGTCTGCAGTCGTGGTAACAAATCCTTCTTTGAGAACGCCTTCTAGTGCCATATCGATCACTCCCAGTCGAGAGCGCCCTTTTTCCAGATATATACAAATCCTACAATGAATTCCAAGAGGAAGATCACCATAGAGGCGTAGCCGAACCAACCGAGATCACGCAGTGCAACACCCCAAGGAAAGAGGAATGCGGTTTCAAGGTCAAACAAAATAAAGAGGATGGCAATGAGGTAATAGCGCACATCGAACTTCATACGCGCATCTTCGAAAGCTTCAAAACCGCACTCATATGGTGAAAGTTTTTCAGCGTCAGGCTTCGAAGGAGCCAAAATTTTACCGAGGAACATGGGGACTAATCCCACCCCAATACCTACAAGGATGAAAAGCAGAACAGGAAAGTAATTAGCGAGATTCAAAATGGTCCTGAGTCGTTCGTCTGATACATCTTTTAAAACAACAAATTATTAATTAATCCACTACAAACTCTATTGATTTAGAGCAAAAACTCTAGCTAAACTTCATTCTTTGGTGCCGACGGCGAGACTCGAACTCGCACAGCCTAAGCCACTACCCCCTCAAGATAGCGTGTCTACCAATTTCACCACGTCGGCATCTTGCAAAACCCATCAATTCTACCGCATTGCAACACTGATCCGCCCAAAAATGAGGGTAGATAAATCCGTAAAAACCTACTTTTTTACTTAGGAACTGCTGGTTTGCTTGGATCCTGGACAGGAGCCACAGGAGCTACCGGAGCAGCTGCAGGAGCAACGGTTCCGGAAAGAACCCCAGGACTCACTTCCTTCTTATTGCTCAACCAAGTAATGCCTAGGGTGCTGATGAAAAAGACCGCTGCAAAAACAGCCGTCGCATGTGACAAGAAGTTGGCAGAACCGCTGGCACCGAACACACTTCCAGACGCACCCGAACCGAAGGCAGCGCCCATATCGGCGCCCTTACCTTGCTGTAATAGCACTAGCAAAATCACAGCCAAAGCTGAAATTACCTGCAATACGATTAATAAAGTCTTAAACCATTCCACAGCTTCTCTCCAAATAAAAAATCTACGCCTGACAGATAGCCAGAAACTCTTGAGGGTTTAGTGAAGCTCCCCCGACTAATCCACCATCAATATCAGGCATGGCAAACAATTCAACAGCATTGTCAGATTTGACACTGCCGCCATACAAAATTCCTACATGTGATGCAACATCTTCATCAAACTCTGCCAACTGCAGACGAATATGACGATGCATATCTTGCGCAACTTGCGCGCTTGCAACCTTGCCAGTCCCAATAGCCCAAACAGGCTCATAGGCAATCAGACAATCTGCCAAACGATCCTGAAGCACAGTTACTTGTTTGGCAATCTGGCCACACACAACCTCTTCAGCCCTACCAGAATTACGCTCGTCTGCAGTCTCGCCAACGCAGATCACTGGGGTCATGCCGTTATCCAAAACCTGTAAAGCCTTAGCAGCCACAAGCTCATCCGCCTCATGATGCATTTGACGGCGTTCAGAGTGGCCAACAATAACGTACTGGCAACCGAACTCTTTTAGCGTGGCAGCACTTACCTCACCTGTATAAGCACCTTCAACTTGAGCAGAGACATCTTGCGCACCTAAACCCAAGAAGGCCAATGAATGTTCTTTGATCAGATCGGCGCATTGCGCCAAATATGGAAATGGGGGACATACAGCAAACTTACGACCTGCAGGCATACCGCTTTCCATGCCACGAGCAACAGTCTTGATCCAGTCTTGATTGTTCACAAGACTGCCATTCATTTTCCAGTTGCCGATGACGATGAGTGGACGCATAAGCTTAATGAGTACTAAACCGTCAGAACAATTTTGCCGACGTGCTCAGACGATTCCATCAATCGATGGGCATCTGCGGCTTGATCTAGCGTAAAGGTTTGATAAATCGCAGGTTTCAATTTGCCAGCATTTAATAATGGCCAAACATACTCATAGAGCTGTTTGGTAATTTGCTTCTTAAATGACACTGGCCGTGGACGCAATGTCGACCCAGTAATAGTTAAGCGGCGGCGCAAAATTTGATTGGTACTCACTTCCGCTTTTGATCCGCCTTGTATGGCAATGATCACAATACGGCCATCATCTGCCAAGCAATCAATTTCACGTTGAACGTAAGCGCCAGTAACCATGTCGAGGATGACGTTAACTCCCTTACCATCGGTTGCTTTCTTTACTTCTTCAACAAAATCTTGTGTCTTATAGTTAATGGCTAAGTCAGCGCCTAATTTTAAACAAGCAGCACACTTTTCATCAGTGCCGGCGGTTACGAATACTTTATGACCCATAGCCTTAGCCAGCAAAATTGCCGTAACACCAATACCACTAGAGCCACCTTGAACTAATAGTGTTTCGCCTTCAGACAATTGACCTCGCATGAAGACATTGCTCCATACGGTGTAAAAGGTTTCTGGTAGAGCAGCAGCTTCTTGATCTGTAAAGCCGGTTGGATATGGTAAGCATTGGGCAATCGGAGCGGTACAAAGATCTGCATAACCACCGCCTTGGACTAAGGCGCAAACCTTATCGCCTAATTTCAAACCTAGTGCGTTATCAGCATGCGCTAGGTCACCGCCAATAATTTCGCCAGCTACTTCTAGCCCAGGGATATCTGACGCACCCGCGGGTACAGGGTAATGGCCCTTGCGCTGTAAAACATCGGGACGATTAATGCCAGCGGCTATAACCTTTATCAAAACCTCGCCAGTTCCAGCAGTAGGTAGCGCTGGATCCGGACGAGTGGTAGGCACCAACATTTCTGGTGTACCAAATTCTTTGATCTCAATTACACGCATTGAAAGCTCCGAATGTTCTTGATGAAATTACTTAAGCTGTTTCGTCAGCTGCGGGAGCAGCTTCAGCAGCACCAGCTAAAGGAGCAATCGTGCCGCCCTCATCAGCCATTGCAGCTTTGAGCGATAAGCGTAAACGACCACGCTCATCAGCAGCCAACAACTTCACGCGTACCACTTGGCCTTCTGCCAAATAATCTTTAACTTCTTTTACGCGCTCATTTGAAATCTCTGAAATATGCAAGAGACCATCTTTACCAGGAAGAATATTGACTAAAGCACCGAATTCAAGCAACTTCACTACTGGGCCTTCGTAGATCTTACCTACTTCAGCTTCGGCAGTAATGCCTTCGATACGCGCCTTTGCTTCAGCCATACCTTCAGCGCTAGTAGAAGCAATGGTCACAGTGCCGTCATCTTTAATGTCGATGCTGCAACCGGTTTCCTTAGTCAAGGCTTGGATTGTTGCACCGCCCTTACCAATCACTTCACGAATCTTGTCTGGGTGAATCTTGAAGGACACCATACGAGGAGCATGAGCAGACAATTCTGTGCGAACTGAACCCATTGCTTCTTGCATTTTGCTCAAGATATGCAAACGACCTTCTTTAGCTTGCGCCAAAGCAACTTGCATAATTTCTTTAGTGATACCTTGAACCTTAATGTCCATTTGGAGTGCAGTAATGCCGTTTGCAGTACCAGCTACCTTAAAGTCCATATCACCTAAGTGATCTTCGTCACCCAAGATGTCAGTCAACACGGCAAAACGATTGCCATCGAGAATCAAGCCCATTGCTACACCCGCAACGTGCGCTTTAACTGGAACACCAGCATCCATCATTGCCAGACAGCCACCGCAAACAGAAGCCATGGATGAAGAGCCATTGGACTCAGTGATTTCTGAAACCACACGAATGCTGTATGCAAAATCTTCAGGACTTGGCAATACCGGAATCAATGCGCGCTTAGCCAAACGACCGTGACCAATTTCACGACGCTTAGGGCTACCTACACGTCCAGTTTCGCCAGTAGCAAATGGAGGCATGTTGTAGTGGAACATGAAACGATCGCGGTATTCACCTTCGAGAGCATCAATAATTTGCTCGTCACGGGCAGTACCCAGTGTAGCCACTACGAGAGCTTGTGTTTCACCACGTGTGAACAATGCAGAACCGTGTGTGCGTGGCAATACACCATTGCGAATTTCAATTGGACGAACAGTGCGAGTATCGCGACCATCAATACGTGGCTCGCCATTCAAAATCTGACTACGAACAATCTTCGCTTCGATTTCAAACATGATATCGCTGACAGCAACAGCATCAACGTCACCTTCTTCAGATAACTTCGCCAATACTTCTTTAGAAATTTCTTTGAGCTTGTCTGAACGAGCGCCTTTTTGACGAATCTGATATGCCTCACGCAATGGCGCTTCAGCCAGAGCAGTTACCTTAGCGATGAATGGCTCATCTTTAGGAGCAGCAGTCCAATCCCATTCTGGCTTACCAGCTTCACGCACCAAATCATTGATTGCGTTAATAGCAGTTTGCATTTGGTCATGGCCGTATACAACCGCACCCAACATCACATCTTCAGACAATTGGTTTGCTTCAGACTCAACCATCAATACAGCAGCCTGAGTACCAGCAACAATTAAATCGAGTTCGCTAGTTGCTTGCTCGGTACGAGTTGGGTTCAAGAGGTATTGACCGTTAGCGTAACCAACACGTGCTGCGCCAACTGGGCCAGCAAAAGGTATGCCAGAAACTGCCAATGCTGCAGAAGCAGCGATCAAAGCAGGAATATCAGCAGGAACATCTGGGTTGATCGACAAAACATGCACTACAACCTGAACTTCGTTCAAGAAGCCTTCTGGGAATAAAGGACGCAACGGACGGTCGATCAAGCGAGAGATCAAGGTCTCGCCTTCTGATGGGCGACCTTCGCGACGGAAGAAACCACCAGGGATCTTGCCTGCTGCGTATGTCTTTTCCAAATAATCAACTGTTAATGGGAAAAAGGATTGGCCTGGCTTTGCAGACTTAGAGGCAACCACTGTGCCCATTACTACAGTGTCATCTACGTTGACGATTACGGCACCACCAGATTGGCGAGCAATTTCGCCAGTTTCCATGGTTACTTGATGGTTACCCCATTGAAAACTTTTTACTGCTTTTTTAAACATTGTCATTCTGATCTTCTCCAAATTGTTCACGCAAAGCTCACATGAGCATTACGCTTGTCGTGGGATAAAGCAGTGTCACGACAACACTGGAGCGATTTAGGATCACAAGGGATGCCATTCCAGGGAGACTCTGATCAAATTCAGAAACTCATTGGAATGACACGATCCCCTACACAAATAATCTAAAAGCGCTCAAAAAACATGCCACCTTCTTAAGACTGATTCTGGATAGAAACAACCCTAAGTGAGATGGCATTGCAATACCGATAAGAATTACTTACGGAGACCTAATTTGTCGATTAATGCGCGATAGCGATCCAAATCTTTGCCTTTGAGGTAATCCAGGAGGCGACGGCGACGTGAAACCATCTTCAACAAACCGCGACGGCTGTGATGGTCTTTGGCGTTAGCCTTGAAATGGGGGGTTAATTCATTGATGCGGGCTGTAAGCAATGAAACTTGAACTTCAGGACTACCCGTATCGTTTGCGCTGCGCGCGTTTTCTTTGACGATTTCCGCCGTTTTGATATCAGCAACTGCCATTTTTAATACTCCTTACTTGCGAACACTTGAGCTTTCACCCAATTTGTGTCGTGCGTTATTAACAAAATAAAACAAAAAAGCTTTACAAATCAAAGCCATCGAATTGTAGCAGAGGATGCCTCAAAAGAGGGAATTGACCTACAGATATTGGTATCCTTGAGGGTCAAAAGCGCAATCTTATTTAATAAAACCTCTATAAATCAATAACTTAAGAAAAATGCACCCCATTTATCGCACCCTCAGCACCCTTCTGATTCTGGGAATTTGCCTCAATACCCCAGCTTTTGCTCAGTTTTCCAACCCCTTCGGACCAAGCAAAACCATTGCCCAGCAGAAAGACGATATTCTCAAAAAGAATGATGAGATCTTGAAACATTTGTACCGAGTACAGCCTAGAGCTAAAGACCTAATCGATAAATCCATTGGTTATGCCACCTTCAGTAACTTCGGCATGAAAATATTGATTGCAGGGGGCGGTACCGGCTCAGGTGTGGTGATCAATAAGTCAACTAAGAAACCAATCTATATGGATATGGCTGAGGTACAGGCGGGACTAGGCCTCGGAATTAAATCTTTTCAAAATATTTTCATTTTCCAAACCGAAGCTGCACTTAATGACTTTGTAAATTCAGGTTGGACTTTTGGTGGGCAGGTCACTGCAGCAGCCAAATACGACAAGGATGGTGCCTCATACCAGGATGCCTCAGTTGTTGCGCCTGGAGTGCTGATGTACCAATTAACAGACTCAGGCCTTGCCGCAGAAATCACCGGCAAGGGGACCAAATATTACAAAGACTCTGATCTAAACAAGTAAGCTACTTAATGACGCCTAGGGCGTCATCTGAGCATTCAGTTTTGCCTGGCTCGGATCATGCAATTTATTCAAGGCAGATAAGTAAGCTTTCGCTGAGGCAGCGATGATATCTGGATCAGTTCCAACACCATTCACAATACGGCCACCCTTAGACAGACGAACCGTAACCTCACCTTGTGATTGTGTGCCAGAAGTAATGGCATTTACTGAATACAACAATTGTTCTGCGCCACTCTTCGCTATACCCTCAATCGCATTTAAGCTGGCATCTACAGGGCCATTCCCTTCGGCCTCAGAGCTCACTTCTTTATCACCCATGCGGAATGTCACACGGGATTTAGGACGCTCACCTGTCTCAGAATGTTGACTCAAGGAAATGAAATGGTAATGCTCACCCTCTTCGGCTGCCGCTGAATCAGACATGATGGCAATGATGTCTTCATCAAAGATTTCTGCTTTTTGGTCAGCCAATGCTTTGAAGCGTGCAAATGCCTCATTCAAATCCGCCTCTGCTTCAACGGTGATACCCAATTCTTGCAAGCGCTGTTTAAAGGCATTGCGACCTGACAATTTACCCAAGACAATTTTATTAGTAGACCAGCCCACATCTTCTGCGCGCATGATTTCATAGGTCTCACGGTTTTTCAAAATACCATCTTGGTGAATACCAGAGGCATGAGCAAAGGCATTCGCACCCACAACTGCTTTGTTAGGCTGGACCACAAAGCCGGTAATTTGAGAGACTAACTTTGATGCCGGCACGATTTGGCTTGCGTCGATTCCACATACCATATCGAAATAGTCTTTGCGAGTACGCAATGACATTACGATTTCTTCTAATGCGGTATTACCAGCGCGCTCACCCAAGCCATTAATGGTGCACTCAATTTGACGGGCGCCACCAATCTTCACGCCTGCCAAAGAGTTCGCAACCGCCATGCCTAAATCGTTATGGCAATGCACTGACCAAACAGCTTTATCGGAATTAGGCACCCGTGTGCGCAAGGTCTTAATGAACTCGCCATACAACTCTGGGGTTGCATAACCCACGGTATCTGGAATGTTGATCGTGGATGCACCTTCATTAATCACGGCCTCAACCACTCTGCACAAGAAATCCATTTCTGAGCGATAACCGTCTTCCGCTGAAAACTCAATATCAGCAGCCAAGTTTCGAGCAAAACGAATAGAACGTTTGGCCTGCTCCAACACCTCCTCTGGAGACATACGCAATTTCACGGCCATATGTAATGGGCTCGTTGCCAAAAAGGCATGAATACGTTTGGCATTAGCTGCCTTCAATGCATCTGATGCACGCGTGATATCTTTATCGTTCGCTCTTGCCAATGAACACACAATCGAGTCTTTGACTGCAGCAGCAACAGCTGAGATTGCCTGGAAGTCGCCCTCGGAGCTGGCGGCAAATCCCGCCTCAATCACATCAACCTTCAAGCGCTCCAGTTGACGAGCAATACGAACCTTCTCGTCCTTGGTCATCGATGCTCCAGGGGATTGTTCGCCATCACGCAAGGTGGTGTCAAAAATGATTACTTTGTCGCTCATCACTACTCTCCGGTTTGGATTACTAATGTACTTCGTTAACTAAATACTTGAATGCTGATATTGCTGTCTTAAAAACAAAAACCCCAGCAATTTGCTGGGGCTGGTATTGGTGGTTAATGGATTTTCTCTATCTCATCAACTCAGGCCTTACCCGCCCCAAGCTTAAGGCTTAGTGCTAGCAGAAGAAGGCTGGTTAAAGGTGAGAAATTCATTAACATGGAAATAATATAACCCAAAAATGGGGAATTAGCTAAAACGTTTACCGCTGAGGTGCTCCCAGGCCCAAATGACATAACCTGAGATGGAATACACCACAAACAAGCCAAATAAGGTTAAGGGTGGGTTAGACGAGATCAAAACGAAACCTAGGATCAAGAGCACCATGACGCCAAAAGGCACTCGGTATCGGACGTCCAAAGCTTTGCCGCTATAAAAACGGGCGTTGGAAACCATGGTTAGGCCCGCATACACAGCAATCAAAAACGTAATCCATGGAATCGCGGTATCGCGCACTGGGATCTTATTGTCGTCAGCTAACCAGATAAAGCCAGCGATCAAAGAGCCGGCCGCAGGGCTTGGTAAGCCTTGGAAGAATTTTTTATCGACCACCCCAGTATTGACGTTGAAACGGGCTAAGCGCAAAGCGGCGCCTGCACAGTAAGTAAAGGCTGCTAACCAACCCCACTTACCCAAATCTTTGAGAGCCCATTCATAAGCTACTAAAGCAGGAGCAACACCAAAGGACACCATGTCTGCGAGAGAGTCATACTGCTCACCAAAGGCACTTTGGGTATTGGTCATCCGCGCAACACGACCATCCATGCCATCTAAGACTAATGAGGCAAAAATAGCAATTGCTGCTATTTCGAATTGATGATTCATTGCATTCACAATGGCAAAGAAGCCACTGAACAATGCTGCCGTAGTAAAAGCATTAGGCAACAGGTAAATACCTTTGCTACGAAGACGGGGTTTGGGAGGATGCAACTCCTCTACTTCGTAATCAACACCATCACCTAAAGCATCAACCCACTCATCTTGAGTAGATTCTGAGGGTCTATGGGCTAGACGACTACGATCAATACGACCACGACGGCGAAATGTTGTCAAAGCGTATCCTGGTAAAAGATTTGAATCAATCTAAGCCCGGCACGCGTGCCAAAGCAGTATTGGTTGCAAATACCTTATCACCAACAGAGACTAAAGGTTCTGCTGTTAAGGGCAAATATAAATCTACGCGGGATCCAAAGCGAATAAACCCGTAGCGCTCGCCGGCTTTCAAACGATCGCCTACATGGATATAGCAAAGAATGCGACGCGCAATCAAGCCGGCTACTTGCACTAAGGTCACAATTTGACCGTTGGCATCAATCACAACCGCATTACGCTCATTTTCAGTAGAGGCTTTATCCAAATCCGCATTCACGAACTTGCCTGGGAAATATTGGATTTCTTTTACTAAGCCATTCACTGCGCTGCGATTAGAGTGCACATTAAATACATTCATGAAGACGCTAATCTTGAGAGCCTCACGACCAGCATAAGGATCGTTAGCGGTTTCAACCACCACAATGCGGCCATCTGCTGGAGATAAAACCAGGTCACGACCTAAAGCAGGAATACGCTGTGGATCACGAAAGAACTGCAAAACAAAGACAAAAATGATCCATAAAGGCCAGGACCATGCAATGCCACCAAAGTGGTGAACTAGCAGAGTCACTATCCCCACTAGCGCCAAATAGGGCCAACCTTCTTTCGCAATAATGGGGTGTGGATACATCATCTTTGTTCTGAGCCTTTTTAAAACTGCTATTAAATTGATTGGTTAGTTCTTTGACTGGTCAACCAATTTGTTCTTTGCAATCCAAGGCATCATGGCGCGCAATTTTGCACCAACTACTTCGATGTCATGCTCTGCATTCAAACGACGACGGGAGATCAAGGTTGGCGCGCCAGCCTTGTTCTCAAGGATGAAGCTCTTTGCATATTCACCAGTCTGAATATCTTTCAAGCACTGACGCATTGCATTCTTGGTATCTTCAGTCACAACGCGTGGGCCAGTAACGTACTCGCCATACTCAGCATTGTTAGAGATGGAGTAGTTCATATTGGCGATACCACCTTCGTAGATCAAGTCAACGATCAACTTGAGCTCATGCAAGCACTCGAAGTAAGCCATCTCAGGGGCGTAGCCAGCTTCAACCAATGTTTCGAAACCAGCTTTAATCAACTCAACCGCACCACCGCAGAGAACAGCCTGTTCGCCGAACAAGTCGGTTTCAGTCTCTTCACGGAAGTTGGTTTCAATGATGCCAGCACGGCCACCGCCGTTAGCAGTTGCATAAGACAATGCAACATCACGAGCAGAACCAGATTTATCTTGGTAAACAGCGATCAAATGAGGAACGCCACCGCCTTGTGAGTATGTGCCACGCACAGTATGGCCTGGGGCTTTAGGGGCAATCATGATCACGTCTAAGTCAGCACGTGGTTGAACTTGACCGTAGTGAACGTTAAATCCGTGAGCAAATGCAAGAGCTGCGCCTTGCTTGATATTGCCATGCACTTCTTTGTTGTACACATCGGCGATTTGCTCGTCTGGCAACAACATCATGACTACATCAGCATCTTTCACCGCTTCGGCAACTTCTTTTACATTCAAACCTGCGTTTGCAGCTTTGCTCCAGGAAGCACCGTCTTTACGCAAACCCACAGTCACGTTCACTCCAGAGTCCTTGAGATTCAATGCGTGTGCATGGCCCTGTGAACCGTAACCAATGATGGTGACTTTCTTGCCCTTAATGAGGGACAAATCTGCGTCTTTATCGTAAAAAACTTTCATGCTCTTTCCTTGTGTTGAAAATATCGTTATTAGAGTTATAAATCAGTAAAAAATTAAACTTTGAGGATGCGCTCACCGCGTCCAATACCAGATCCACCTGAGCGAACGGTCTCGAGAATCGAGGCACGATCAATCGAATCAATGAATGCGTCTAATTTAGCGCCATCACCAGTCAGTTCAATGGTGTAGCTCTTATCAGTCACATCGATGATGCGGCCACGGAAGATATCGGTAGTGCGCTTAAGCTCTTCACGCTCTTTACCAACAGCGCGAACCTTGATCATCATGAGCTCACGCTCAATATGAGGGCCTTCGCTCAGATCAAACACTTTCACTACCTCAACCAATCGATTTAAGTGTTTCGTAATTTGCTCAATGACATCATCGCTACCAAAAGTCACGATAGTCATTCGAGAAAGTGAGGGATCTTCCGTTGGTGCAACACTTAAGGTATCAATGTTGTAACCACGCGCAGAAAATAAACCTACTACTCGTGACAATGCTCCTGGTTCGTTCTCAATTAATACAGAAATAATGTGTCGCATTAAAGATCCTCACTACCCAAAAGCATTTCAGTAATACCCTTGCCTGCTTGAACCATCGGCCAAACGTTTTCTTCTGGGTCAGTCTGGAAATCCATAAATACCGTACGATCTTTTAAGCGAATTGCTTCTTTGAGCGCGCCCTCAACATCGGATTTTTTCTCAATGCGCATGCCAACGTGACCAAAGGCCTCTGCCAACTTCACAAAGTCAGGCAAAGAATCCATGTACGAACTGGAGTAACGCTTGTTATAGGTAAGCTCTTGCCATTGACGAACCATACCTAAGTAACGGTTATTCAAAGACACAATCTTTACGGGGGTGTTGTACTGCTTACAGGTGGAGAGCTCCTGAATACACATCTGGATTGAACCCTCACCAGTAATGGCAAATACGTCCTGATCTGGGAATGCTTTCTTAATACCCATGGCATAGGGCAAGCCTACGCCCATGGTGCCAAGACCACCAGAGTTAATCCAACGACGAGGTTTATCAAACTTGTAGAACTGTGCAGCCCACATTTGATGCTGCCCGACGTCAGAGGTAATAAATGCATCACCACCAGTCAACTCCCACAACTTTTGAACCACATATTGTGGCTTCACAATTTGCGATTCCTCGTCGTACTTCAAGCAATCTTTTTTACGCCATTCGTTGATCTGATCCCACCAGGCGGCAATTTTGTCGCCGTTCTTACGTGGGCCAGCAGCTTTTAATTGCGCAGTCATCTCAACTAATACCTCTTTGAGATTGCCAACGATCGGAACATCTACCTTCACGCGCTTAGAAATCACGGAAGGATCGATATCTATATGAATGATTTTGCGGGGATGACTTGCAAAGTGGGTCGTGTTACCGATCACGCGGTCATCAAAGCGTGCGCCAATTGCAATCAACACATCGCTGTGTTGCATCGCCATATTGGCTTCATATGTTCCATGCATACCAAGCATGCCTACAAACTGTGGGCTGGTTCCTGGGAATCCACCAAGACCCATCAAGGTATTGGTCACTGGATAGCCCAAGAGATCAGCGAACTCTTTGAGTTCAGGAGCAGCGTCAGAGAGAATCACGCCACCACCGGTATAGATGTATGGACGCTCTGCCTCTTGTAATAAGGCTACCGCTTTACGAATTTGACCGCTATGACCCTTCACAACAGGGTTGTAGGAACGCATCTCCAGAGTCTCTGGATAAACGAACGGGCCTTTTGCTGCTGATACATCCTTAGGGATGTCGATCAGCACTGGGCCTGGACGACCAGTCTGTGCAATGTGGAAAGCCTTCTTCAAAACCATTGGTAAATCCTTCACATCCTTCACAAGGAAGTTGTGCTTTACCACTGGACGCGTGATACCAACGGTATCCGCCTCTTGGAATGCATCTTCGCCAATAGCGTACGTTGGTACGTTACCGCTGATGATCACCATCGGGATCGAATCAGTGTAGGCAGTTGCGATACCAGTAACAGCATTGGTTACACCAGGACCTGAGGTCACCAATGCAACACCAACCTTACCGGTTGCACGCGCATAACCATCAGCCGCATGAACTGCTGCTTGTTCATGGCGAACCAATATATGTTCGAACTTATCTTGTTTAAAAATTTCGTCGTAGATAAAGAGAACAGAACCACCTGGGTAACCCCAGACGTATTCAACGCCCTCTTTGTGCAGTGCATGCACGAGCATTTCAGCACCAATCATTTCTGGAGGCGCTACTACGAGATTTGTATTTGCTGAGTCTTTGTTAGCTTTAGTAGCTAAAAATTCGGCGCTGCTTGTATTCATTTTCTTTCGTCCTTTGCAATTTTCGGCAAAAAATTGTTTGGTCTGTTCTATCTCCTGCTTATGGCCTGAGTTCGAACGGCGCTGCTACCGGAAAAACCACTTCTTGAATGAGAATCTAGGTAGTAAGCCCTATATTCTATAGCAATCCCCTAAAATGGCTGAATTCTTACCGATTCAGGTGTAATCGATTGCATGGCATCAGCCCAAGAACTATCTGACTTTCTGAGTAGCATCGAACAGCGCGCCTTCAAGCAAGCTGTCTACGCCGTGCGTGACGACGATGCTGCCTTAGATATTGTTCAAGATGCCATGATCAAATTAGCTGAGAAATATGGCGATAGACCTGTTGCAGAACTACCACTGGTTTTCACCAGAATCCTCCAAAACCGAATTCATGACTGGTTTCGACGCCAAAAAGTTCGCAATGCCTGGGTCACCCTGTTTTCTAACATGGGTAAGAAAACCGATGAAAACGATGATTTTGACCCTCTAGAGTCCCTTTCCGCCCCCGATGACAGTGAAATTCACCAAGATGGGGCTCAAAAGCTAGAACAAAGTCAGCTTTTACAGGCTTTAGAGTCAGAAATAGCTAAATTACCTGTACGTCAACGAGAAGCCTTCCTGATGCGTTATTGGGATGAGCTAAGTATTACTGAGACTGCCAAAGCGATGAGTTGTAGCGAAGGTAGTGTCAAAACGCATTGTTCCAGAGCAACACAAACCTTAGCTAAAGCATTGAAATTAAAAGGAATTACCCTGTGAAACACCTTGACGAAGACCTAAACCAGACCCAAGCCGACCAATTTGGCCGTGCGAGTGCCGCCCTGTTAACCCAAGGCGCACAGAGCCTGCCTGCTGGCATCAAAAATCGTCTTCATGCAGCTCGCATGAAAGCCTTATCTGTTCGCAAGGCTGAGAAGGTATTCGTTCAAAAACCCGTATTTGCTGGTCCTGCAGGTCATTTCGCATCGAGCTCCAATGGTATGTGGGATGCAGTGAGTTGGGCAGCCCCTTTGCTCGTGCTCGTCTTTGGCCTGATTGGGATTGCGCAATGGCAAAACGATTCCCGTATTACCGATATCGCCGAAGTTGATGCGGCGCTTCTGACAGATGATGTTCCACCAGATGCTTACGCTGATAGTGGCTTTTTGGCTTTCCTGAAAAATGGTCCACTCTCTGACTCTGAAGACAGCGCCTCTGATTTATCTCCAAGCAAATAATTCGTAACGCTCAATGCTTCGATCATTGAAGTCACTTATTCATCAAGCGTTGTTGGTGACAACAGCGCTGATGTTGCTATCCAGCGCACCTCTCACTCTTGCCCAAACATCAAGCGGCGCACCCCATGGAAAAACAGCGGCGATACCCGCCAAGACACCCGATGGAACTTGGGATGGATTGAACCCTACGCAGCAAAAAATTCTGGCACCACTAGAAAGCGATTGGGACTATATGGCTCCTGATAGCCGTAAGAAATGGATTTATGTTTCTAACATCTACCCCAAGATGAGCCCACTAGATCAAGAGCGCCTCCAATCACGTATGGCTAGCTGGTCTAATCTCTCTCAAAAAGATCGTCGCCTTGCACGTGAAAATTATTTAGCCAGCCTGAAGTTTCCTGCCGAGAAAAAAGCAGAAGCCTGGAGCGCTTATCAAAAGCTGACCGATGAGCAAAAGAAAAAATTAGCGGATATGGAGACAAAGAAGAAACCTAACGCTATCAATGCCCCCACCTTACAGCAACACACCATCAAGCAGGATACGACTCCACCGCCACCAGTTGCAAAGCCTAGGGCAATCATTCCTGAAGCAACGCCTGCTCCCGCCAGCACAGAGTCTCAATAAGGGATTGCTGCTGCATGACACCTGCTGAGTTAAACGTTTTACCTTCGCCCAATTTTTGGCGACGCGTTTTTTGTTGTCTTTATGAGCAACTGGTTTTATTGGGTGTAATTGCCTTTACCTTTTTATTGCCAAATTTAGGCTTAGGTATTTTGTTCGGTGTTGCACTCCCAAGCTGGCTCACATTCATTTACCTCTATGCTGTTCTCGGCGTTTATTTTGTTTGGTATTGGACCAAGTCTGGACAAACTCTGGCAATGCAAACTTGGCGAATCCGCATGATCAGTCACGGTGGATTGCATTTAACAAAGCGTCAAGCAATATGGCGCTACATCTATGGATCTCTCTGGATTATTCCATGCGTACTATTGCAATGGATATTTCATTTAGAGAAATGGCAAATTATTGAAATGCTATTTGCTGTGGCGCTATTCATTTGGCCACTGAGCATATATCTTGATCGTCGCGAACCCATCACTCGCCAAAGCCTGCCTGATCGTTTTGCTGGATCAAGGCTGGTAGAACTGCCTAAGAACTTAGTAAAGCTCTCCTAAACCATCGCTTTAGGCCTCTCGCAGGCACTCCACGGCAGTAGCACCTTGAATGCGATTCTGAAAGCGATATCCTGCAACTAAGGATGCCGTTACACCAAAGGCAAGCCCCATCAATATTGATTGAGTAAAGGCATTAAATTCAATTTCCATGACATAACGACCTAGGGCCCATGCTGCAACACCAGAAGCAATTCCAGCTAATAAGCCCGCAGTAAGACCAATGACCAGTAATTCAATTCTGGCGATTTGCGTCAATACACTGCGAGATGCACCCATGGCCTTTAACAAAGCAGCATTTCTAAAGCGTTCATCTTGGGTTGCCGCAATCGCAGCAATCAACACCAAAATGGCAGCAATGATAGTAAAGGCAAATAGCAAACCTAGGGCTGCCGATAACTTATTAAGCACTTCCTGAATTTGCTGCAATGAGGCCGATACATCCACCAGAGTCAGATTTGGATAAGCTTGGCTTAACTCAAAATCTAAAGCCTCCTTATTTGGATTTTGATAGTAAGAAGTAATCCAAGACTGCGGCATCTTACTTAATTGCGATGGTGGCATGATCACAAAGAAGTTCACGCGCATCGATCCCCAATCTAACTTACGCAATGAGGTAATGGGGGCGCTAACCTTCTCCCCGGCCACCTCAAAAGTAATTTGATCACCCAACTTCAGCTTGAGGGTCTTGGCTATACCAGTCTCCATGGAGACTTGTGGACTATCTCCTGCAAACCATTGCCCAGAAACAATTCGATTACCTAAAGGCAATTGCTCTGTATAGGAGAGATTAAATTCGCGATCAATTAGGCGCTTGGCATTTTCCTCGGAATAATTTGCCGATGAGATATCTCGACCATTAAGCTCAACTAAGCGCCCCCTGATCATGGGATAGAACTCAGGTTTTGAGACGCCGCCAGATTCCAGTGCTTTAGTAATGTCCGCCTTTTGGTCTCCCTGTATATTGATCATGAAGCGGTTTGGGGCATCAGGTGGAATATTGCCTTGCCAGGCGCTTAATAAATCCTGGCGCAATAAGAGAATCATGAGAATGGCCATGATGGCAATTCCGAGAGCAGCAATCTGCATCACTGCAAATCCAGACCTACGACTCATGGCATTGATGGTGAAATGTAATGCAAAGTTTTTTGTGCTCAATTGCGAAAGAAGCGCTAAGAATAAGCGCGCAAATGTGGAGAACAAGATAATTGCACCAGCAAAACTTAGTCCAACCCAAAGCGCCAGCTTCCAATCCCGCGCAGCAACCCAAATGAGAATCCCGCAACAGATAACCGCCAATAAAGTCACCCATGCAGTAGCTAATGTAGCCATCTCAAATTCTTTTCGAATTAAGCGCATCGGTGAAACCTTTGCCAAACTGAGCAGCGGTGGCCCAGCGAATCCAAAGAGCAAAAACCAAGTAAACAAAATACTCCATAGAACAGGAGCAATAGAGATCGTAGGTAAATTTCCTACCAAGAGATTGCCCAATAGGCCTGTGAGCAACTCTTGAACAAGATAGCCTAAGCATGACCCCGCGATGGCTGCAATAACGCCAAGCATTAATAATGTCTTAACTTGTTTTTTGAGTATTACCCCTCTAGTAGCACCAAAACACTTTAATGCCGCACAGGCATCAGCCTGTCCAACCATATAGCGTCTTGCTGATAATGCGATCGCTACAGCGGCAATCATGGCAGTGAGTAAAGCAATCAGGGATAAAAACTGCTCTGCCCTTTCTAAAGTTTTCCGCATCGCCGGTTGCGCATTGTCTAAGGACTCAATTCGTAGTCCGCGCAAATTTTGTGCTTCGATATAGCGATTAGCCCACTGTTGATATGCGGCGATACGATCATCGGGACCCGCTAACAACAATCGATAGGTCACTCGACTACCAAGACCGATTAAGCCCGTCGATTTGAGGTCATCCAAGCTCATCATGACGCGAGGTGCAAAATTCATAAAGCCTGCGCCTCGATCTAGCTCGCGTTTTAAGACTCCTGCTATGACAAACTGGCGATCGCCTAAGCGCAAAGAATCGCCAAGCTTGGCATGTAAATTATTTAATAAAGCCGGCTCTACATAAACAGAGCCGCTAGCAGGTGTTGTTGATTGATATTGTGAATTATCTTGCTCTACTTGCAAGGATCCCCGCAAAGGATATTCAGCACTTACCGCTTTGAGAGAGGCCAACTTACTGTAAGTACCGACAGTAGCCATGCTGGGAAATACAACTGTTTGTGCAGTCTGCAGCTGTTGGCTTTGAGCCTGCTCAATCAATTGCTCTGGTAAAGGGTGATCGGCAGCAATCAATAAGTCTGAAGCGAGTAGCTGCCGAGCATCAAATTCAAATGCTCGATGCATCCGGTCTGCCAAAAAGCTGACACTAGTCAGTGCACTCACCGAAACGATGAGCGCTACCAGTAACCACTTCAGCTCTTTTGAGCGAAGATCTTGCTGCAAGCTTCTCAAGAAGCTATTGAAGAAAGGAATCAAATTGCCTGAATCTGGCCGCCATCAATCCGCATGACAGTACCAGTAATAAAAGAAGCGTTCTGGCTAGCTAAAAATGCAGCTGCATCCCCATACTCTTGTGGATCACCATAGCGCCCCATCGGAATTTGTCGCAAGCTCGCTTTAACCACCTCTTCATAGGAAGTCGCTTCACGTTTTGCCCTAGCCTCATCCAACTGGCGCAAACGATCAGTAGCAACACGACCAGGCATGATCACGTTAACAGTAATACCCTCGCTAGCCACTTCTGCGGCCAAGGTTTTAGACCAAGCCAATAAGGCGGCACGCAATGTATTAGAAATCGCGAGGTTCTTAATGGGAGCAATTGCCCCTGAGGTTGTGCTCGTGATAATGCGACCCCACTTACGCTGACGCATTCCTGGTAGAACACGATCAGTAATAGCAATCAATGACAACACCATGTCGTTAAAACTCTTTTGCCAAAGCGCTGGGTCTTGACCAGCAGCAGGCGTTGGAGGAGGTCCACCAGTGTTATTAATCAAGATATCGATGGGGCCAAGCTCTTTTTCTACTTTAGAAACCAAGGTATCGATTACGGAAGAATCAGACAAGTCCCAATTTAGTGCCATAGCAACGCCGCCGGCAGCCTCAATCAACTCAACAGACTTTTGCAATCCCTCAGGACTGCGTCCTGTAACTGCAACCTTTACGCCTTCACGAGCAAGAGATACCGCCATGGCTTGACCTAAGCCACGACTGGAAGCCATTACTAAAGCAACTTTACCTTTGATACCTAAATCCATACTGCCTCCACCTCTGATATTTTTTTATGATTGATCTTGTTAATCCAGAACCAATTTTTGCTTGGCAACCACTTCTTTGTAAACCATGTACTCAGCTTTAATCTCTTTCGCGAAAGCTTCTGGTCCATTGACGTTAATGATAGAACCGGTATCTTCAATGCGTTTTTTTACAGCAGGATCATTGGTAACGACTTTTAGTGCGGCGTAATACTTATCGACCACATCCTTAGGCATGCCTACGGGTCCTAAAAATCCGTAGTACGCCATGCGATTGACTGGAGCTAGGCCAACTTCAGAAAAAGTTGGAACATTTGGCAATTGCGCTAGACGCTTTGGCGCTGCAACCACAATCGGAACAAGCTTACCGTCTTTAATGAATGGCAATGAAGAAGGCAAGTTATCAAAAATCATTGAAACTTGACCGCCAACAGTATCAGCCAATGCTGGCCCTGCTCCACGATACGGAATGTGGACAATAAATACGCCCGTCAAACTTTTAAATAATTCTGTTTGAAGGTGGCCTATACCACCTGTACCAGAGCTGGAATAAGAATACTTACCTGGATTAGCTTTTAAGACTTCCATAAAGGTCTTAAAGTCTTTTGCTGGAAATGCTGGATTTACGGCAATGATGTTTGGTGTTGCAGCGATATTACTAATGGGCGTGAAATCTGTGATCGGATCATAACCAATCTTTGGATTGATTGCAGGATTAGCTGCGGTAGTCGATACCGTTGCCATACCAATCGTATAACCATCTTTAGGAGCACGCATCACTTCAAGGGCACCTACAGAACCACCGCCCCCCGCTTTGTTCTCGACAATAACAGGCTGCCCCAATTGACGGCCTAGCGCATCACCTACGGCACGCGCAATGATGTCTGTACTGCCGCCAGGAGCAAAAGGTACGATTAAGCGAATGGGCTTAGTTGGAAAATTTTGTGCTTGCACGACCGAGACTAAACCCACGCTCAGTAAAAGTCCCGTAAATACGCCACTAATTATGGTTCTAGAAAAAAACAATTTCATCAGATTACTGCCCCATAGGCTTCGGTAAATTACCAGCATATTTATAAAGCTGCTCTTCGTATTGCTTAAAGATTTCAGCAAGAGCTTGTTGCTGACCTGAGACAAGCGCCTCAGGCGTATTGTCTTTAAGCGCAACTCGCTTGGTGTAGCGATTTGCACCAATCAAAGGATTACCTTTGCCAGCATTGGTGACAGTGAGGAAGAACTCAACACTGACAACTGCTTCTGGTTTGACACGATAGTCGCCATAAAAGTCGCTCACAGTTGCTTGCAGAGTGTAATAAGCAAAGAAGCTGGAGTTCAGACCCACTGTTGCAGAAAAGATTCCAGCTTTATTCAGCCATTCACGTTCTGAGTTAGCAATCATCTCTGATGGGATTGCTGAATAGACGTTATAAAAATCTTTTTCGTAACGCTGGTCTGAGAGGCGATAAACCAAAGATTTGCCATCAAAAGGTGGTGCAACACTAACAGTGCCCACTTTTAACCAAAAGTCGGAGCGCACTTTAAGGGGCGCTCCGGTTCGCTCTGGTGCAACCATCCAGCTAGCTGGCGTTACTGGCGCACGGCTTGGCAAAGAACACGCCATCAAGGCGCTAGCAATCGCGAATGAAAGTAAATATTTAATCATTTAGTAGCTCCTGATGGCGCTTGAGAGCCATTCATCGGTGGCGTAATTTTTGGAGGCGGTTCACCCCAAATTAAACTGGATGGTGATTGACTTGCAATGCGACTAAATTCGTTCAGTTGCTCGCTGGTTTGTTTGAGATTCTCAATTGTTAGCTGAGTATCCCCTTGAATACTGGTAATTGTTTGACGCAAAGCAACCATAGAGCCCACCAATTCACGCATCAGAATACTGAGCTCTTCTTTATCTGTGACCTTTGCGATACGCTCAAGAATGACGTTCATATCCTTTACAGAATTAATGAGTCCTTGGTTGCCCTTGCCATCTCCCGCCATCAAAGAGTTGAGGTTTCCGAGCAGCGTATCAAATTTCTTCTGAGTACCATCAATGTTAATTTGGTTCATGCCATCGATTAGCTTTTGAATGCCTTCAATAATTTGATCTGCCTGGTTTGGCAAAGAAGGAATAACAGGATATTTCGGCCTCCACTCATAGGGCAAAGGTGGATAGGCTTGCGCAACTGGCGTGAAATTAAATTCAATGTAGTTCACGCCGGTAATACCCTGTGACTTGACCTGAGCGCGTAGGTTATTTTTAACAAACTCTTGAATGAGCTCCTCGTTAACGGTTTCACCGAGGATCTGCATACGCACTACAACATACTGCTTACGATCATGAAAAGGGATATTGTCTTCATAGATATCTCCAGATAAGCCAATAAAGGTAACTTGGCCAATCTTCACCCCCCTAAATCTAACAGAGGCTCCCGTATCTAAGCCCGTTACCGATTGCTTGATATAGGTCTCAATCATGAATGATTTTTTAAATAATTGGCCAGAGCCAAAAATCAATATCACAGCAATGAGAACACCGATGGCGCCCAGTACAAAAACGCCTAAGCGGAAATAATTTGGATTGGAGTTATTACTCATGCTGCGTCCTTAGTCGTAATGCGATTAAAGAATTGATGCACGCGAGGATCGGTGCTGGTATCACGTAATACTTTTGGATCACCTTCGGCAATGATGCCCTTGGTAGTTTTATCGAGCATGATCACTTTGTCTGCAATGGCATAGATGCTAGCGAGCTCATGCGACACAATCACAAAGGTAATGCCGAGGTTCTTCGATAAATCCACAATTGTCTGATCTAGATCGGCTGAGGTAATCGGATCTAAACCGGCTGATGGCTCATCTAAGAAAAGAATCTTGGGATCAAGCGCCATTGCCCTAGCAATGGCCGCACGTTTTTGCATACCGCCGCTAATCTCGCTAGGCATATAGGTCTCATAGGGCAAAAGACCCACTAGATCCAATTTGCAACGCGCTAGAAGATTCATTTGGTCTTGCGTTAACTGGGTGTACTCTTGCATAAACAAGGTGACGTTATCTAGAAGGTTCATTGAACCAAATAAGGCGCCCTGTTGATACATCACCCCAAAGCTGGTCATGATTTTTTGACGATCAGCCCCTTGTGCAGCGGTGATATTTTGACCTTCGATCAATACATCACCTGACAAAGGCTGATACAAGCCAAAGAGATTCTTCAGGAGACTGGATTTACCACAGCCAGAGCCACCCAAAATTACAAAGATCTCGCCGTTATTAACTTTGAAGTTGAGATCCTTCATTAATACATTATTGCCATAACCAACGGTCAGATTCTGAACATCAATGGCGTATGGGCTAGCTGGCGTGGTCACTGGTGTATTCATCAGAAACCTGTCTTATAAGAGATCACAGCAAAGATACCATCGACAATCACAATCATCACGATGCTGCTCACGACAGCGCGCGTTGCAGAGATACCTACAGCAGCAGCACCCGTGCCAGTCTGCATGCCTCGGAGACATCCCATTGCAGAAACCACCACTCCAAACATTGTCGCTTTAACTAGACCTGAAAGCACGTCTTCTACATCTACCGCACTGATCATGCCGTTATAGAAATTAATAAATGGGATGCCATAAAGTAACATTGTCAGCATCGAGGCAATAATACTGACGATGTCGGCAAAGAGCGTCAAGATCGGTGCAACCAAAATACCGGCTAGCACTCTAGGCACTACCAAGAATCGAATTGGGCTAAGTCCACCCGATACCAAGGCATCGACTTCGCTATTCACGGTCATGGTACCGATCTCTGCAGCAAAGGCTGCGGATGATCGACCCGCTAATAGAATCGCTGTGATCAATGGTCCCATCTCGCGCACGATGCCAAGCGCAGCCAATGGGCCCACAAAAGTAGTGGCGCCGAACTGCTTCATGCCAATAGCAGCCTGGAAGGAAAGGATCACGCCGATCAAAAAGGAAACTAATCCAATGATGGGTAAGGCTGCAATACCGGCCTCTACTGCTGCATTCACAAAGTCGCCCCAGCGTACTTGCTTTATATGACGAATAGACCAAGCTAAGTCTGCAGCCAAATGTCCAGCAAAGGAAATCAGTCCCTTAGCATCGTCTAGAAAATCTTGAGCAGCCATTCCAGTGCTGACAACGAAACTTTCTTTTGGTTTAACTGCCGGGGCTGGAAATAAATTACTAATCGGATCAAATTCACGGAGCAATGGTTGATAGCGACTATCAAGCCCTTGCACTTCAAATTGAGCGCCTGCTTTTTGCTGTGCCTCTTCAATGCCAATTAAGAATGCAATGCCGGCACCATCTAATGAAGTGACCTTGGATGCATCAAAAACTAAGGAGGCATTTGCAAGATTACTTGCGGGAATCTTTGTTAACCAAGTATTTTGGGTATCCCGAATCTGGGTCCAAACACCACCTAAGGTATAGGCATTAATCACGCCACTGAGATTAACTTTGGCATGGGAAGCGTCAATTTGTGACCAAACGGCCACTGGGGCACTGGATGCAGGAGAAACAGCGGAAATAGTGTCAGAAACGCTCATAAGCAGACTATAAGGTATTCGGAAGAAACTCTCGTGAAATGCCTAAAAAATGAAAAGGGCCCAGTTTTTCAACTAGGCCCCATATAAGGTGGTGCGGCTGGCAGGAATTGAACCCACGACCCCTTGGTTCGTAGCCAAGTACTCTATCCAGCTGAGCTACAGCCGCAACAGCCATAATTATGCCATGGAAGAGAAGAACTACATCACCCCGGCTGGTCACGAGCGGATCAAAGCTGAGCTTTTACAGCTCCTAAACCTTGATAGACCCGAGGTTGTGAAGGTAGTTCACTGGGCAGCAAGTAATGGCGACCGCTCCGAAAATGGTGACTATATCTATGGAAAAAAACGCTTACGGGAAATAGATCGACGCATTCGATTCCTCAATAAACGGCTCGAATTTGCCGTGGTGGTCGACAATTCTGCCCGAAAATCAGGCGATGCTAATGCCGAACAGATCTTCTTTGGGGCGACTGTCACCTACTCCCCGCTAGAGGGTAAAGATATAGGTAAAGAAATCACGATCACGATCGTGGGGGTAGACGAGGTTGATTTAGAAAAAAATCATGTGAGCTGGGTCTCACCTATTGCTAAGGCTTTGATAAAGGCCAAATTGGGTGATTGTGTATCGATTCAAACACCCACAGGACCAAGCGAAATTGAAATCCTAGACGTGCAATATCTTTGAAGTAGAAAGACGATAGATTACACAGCGCGCGTACGGGTGACGCGCATCACATCAGGATTAGTTCGCAAACTGCGCATGACTTTAGATAAATGCAGACGATCATAGACTTGAATCGTAAAGCGGATCGTGACAGAGTCTTCCTTAAAGCGATCCTCCATCGATACATTCATGATATTGGAGTCTGCGGAAGTCACGCTACTGGCAACGCGCGCCAACACACCTTTACCCTGACGTGTATCAATCGCTAGATCGACCTCAAACTCTCGATTCAGCTCTTTACCCCACTCAACTTCTACCCACTTATCACTGTCTTTTGACAACATCCGCATTGCAACAGTGCAGTCGTTGGTATGCACCTGCAGACCTTCACCCTTACCCAGATAGCCAATGATGTTGTCACCTGGAATGGGATGACAACAAGATTGAAAGCCAATCGAGTTACCTTCACGACCATCTACCAGAATGGCTTGACGCTGATGGTGATGCGCGTCTTGGTTTGGAGCAACCCAATCGGCAACTCCAAGACGCATCTGCTCTCCCCCGCCTTCATCATCGATCAAGATCTTCAGACGAATTGCCAATTCTTGTGGTGAACGACGGCCTAAAGCGATATTGACACAGGCTTCTTCGCGATTTTTATCGCCCGTCCAGTGCATCAGCTTTTCCCAGATCTCAGGAGTGAGCAATGCAGCATCGACACCTTGTTGGCGCAAACCATTGGCCAACAATCGCTCGCCCAACTGAAGTGATTCTGAATAATGTTTGGTCTTTAAAGAATGGCGAATCGAAGCACGCGCTTTACCGGTGCGAACAAAAGCCAACCAACCTGGATTTGGTTGTGAATTGGCTGAAGTCACTACTTCGACGATGTCACCATTCTTGAGCTCGCTACGCAATGGCAATTGCAGACCATTAATCTTGACTGCCACACAGGTGTTACCAACATCACTATGAATGGAGTATGCAAAATCCAACGCAGTTGCACCCCTAGGCAAAGCCCGAATCTGCCCCTTAGGGGTAAAGACATAAACCGCATCTGGGAACAAATCAATCTTGACGTGCTCTAAGAATTCTTGAGAATCGCCGCTACTATCCTGAATATCAATCAATGACTGTAGCCATTGATGAGCGCGGTTTTGCACTTCACTCATATCTGGCGAACCATCTTTGTACGCCCAGTGAGCGGCTACACCTGCTTCTGCTACAGCATGCATATCAGTAGTACGGATCTGGAACTCGACTGGTACACCTGATGGACCTAATAAGGTTGTATGCAAAGACTGATAGCCATTCAATTTTGGAATGGCGATGTAATCCTTAAATTTGCCGGGCATAGGTTTATAAAGCGAATGTAATATTCCGAGCGCGCGATAGCACTCATCAATGCTGCTAACTGTCACGCGGAAGGCATATACATCTAAGACTTGAGAGAAGCTGACATGCTTCATACGCATCTTGTTATAAATGCTATAGAGCGTCTTTTCACGCCCCCGTAGATCAACATCGAGATTGGCTTTTGCAAAAGCCATGCGTGAGGCCTGCAAAATCTTTTCAACCATCTCCTTACGGTTGCCACGAGCACGCTTGACGGCGCCCTCAATGACCCGAAAGCGCATCGGCATGGAGTAACGGAAGCTGAGATCCTGCAAATCACGATAGATAATGTTGAGACCTAGGCGGTGGGCAATTGGTGCGTAGATCTCAATAGTCTCGGCAGCCACCCTGCGGCGCTTTTCCATTGGCACAGCATCGAGCGTACGCATGTTGTGTGTACGATCTGCCAACTTCACCAATATCACACGGACATCGCGTGCCATCGCCATGAACATTTTGCGAAAGCTTTCTGCTTGCGCTTCTGCATGACTCTGAAACTCCAACTTATCGAGCTTGGTTAATCCTTCAACCAGCTCTGCAACTTTGGTACCAAACTTTTCGACCAAATCTGCCTTTGTACAACCGGTATCCTCAATCACATCATGCAAGAGCGCCGCCATGATAGAAGGTGCATCGAGGCGCCAGGTTGCACACAACTCTGCAACTGCAACCGGATGAGTAATATAAGGCTCACCGCTATGGCGGTATTGACCTAGATGCGCCGCATCTGAAAACTGAAATGCTTTTTTAACTTGGGTAATTTCATCGGACTTGAGATAAGTCAACTTAGACAGCAGGCCATCAATAGAAACAACTTGGTGCTTTAGAGGCAGACTGGGCGCTGAGGTAGGCCCGAATAAATGACGACTGGATTGCGCCAATAAACTGTCAATGACAGACTTCTTACCGCTCTGCGCAAAAAAGGGTGTATCTGATGAGGAATCTAAAAGATTGGCTTGTACTTCGCCTAAAGAGGCCTGATTGGGCGAGACCCCTCCTACTAATTCCGATGCTTTGGTCGTTCCTAAAGGGAGCTCCACACCGGAACTCCTAAATTACAAAGGTACTTTGGTCAACATGTCACGGTCAGTCACACCAGCTGCTACTTCACGCAAAGCAACAACAGTAGCTTTATCTCTGGACTCAACACGTGGGGAGTGACCTTGAACCAATTGACGTGCACGATAAGTTGCAGCCAACACTAGTTCAAAACGATTAGGGATGGTTTTAAGGCAATCTTCTACAGTAATTCGGGCCATGCTGAACTCACTTAATTTAGCTTCAATACCTATAGGATAACTGATTAGACCCCGAGGCGCCTTAAAAGGGCTGGATTTCGGGCCATGCTGGGCCCAGAACGCAGACGGCTGGAGGCCAAAATATGCTTTAGGTCGACTAGGGCCTGGTCGAAGGAGTCATTAACCACAATGTAATCCGCCTCGTGGGCATGCATCAGCTCCACATGCGCTGCGGCTAAACGCCTCTGAATCGTTGCCTCATCATCCTGCCCTCTTTTACGCAAGCGCTCTTCTAACGCTTCAATTGAAGGCGGAAAAATAAAGATCCACTGTACCGACGGAATCAGTTTTCGAATTTGCTGAGCACCCTGCCAATCGATCTCCAACATCACATCACTGCCAGCTCGCATCTGAGATTCAATCCAGGGTTTTGAAGTCCCATAAAAATGTCCATGCACTTCTGCCCACTCTAAAAAGTGACCTTGGTCTCTCTCGGCGATAAATGCATCTTTAGAAACAAAGCGGTAATCCTTGCCATCCACTTCACCTGGTCTTGGTGAACGGGTGGTAGTTGATAAAGATAATGTGAGACCTGCATCATCTTTTAAAAGCGCATTGACTAAAGATGATTTGCCCGCTCCGGATGGAGCAACAATCATCAGCATGCTGCCTTGATAAGAAGGGGGTGCGCTTGGGCTAGTCATCGCTTAATTGTACGGATTCTAAATGGCAAATGAGCAATCTATTATCACTCTAGATTTTGTACCTGTTCACGCATTTGCTCAATCAGCAATTTAAGCTCTAAAGCTGCCTGAGTGCACTCCTCTGAAACAGACTTAGAGCTTAAGGTATTAGCCTCACGATTAAGCTCTTGCATCAGGAAGTCTAAACGCTTGCCTACTGGTCCTTTACCAGCTAAGGCGGCGTCTACTGCCTGGAGGTGGGTCTTTAAGCGAGCAAACTCTTCGGCCACATCAATACGCACTGCATAAAGAACGACTTCTTGGCGGATACGCTCCATTAACTCTGTTCCAGATTTTGCTTGTTCTTGTGCAGCCAAAGCTTCTGAAAGTCGTTCGGTTAGTTTTGCTTGATACTGTGCTACATACTCTGGGACCTTAGGCTCGATCACTTTAACAATGTCACGCATCTTGCTAGTAATGCTGGTAAGGACATCAACTAAGGCGCTACCTTCAGCATGACGACTGTCCATGAGAGCGGCCAAGGCTGCTCGCCCTGCCTCTACCGTTGCTGTAATCCATCCTTCTTCTTCACCTCTGGGTTCAGAAACGATTCCTGGCCAACGAAGAACTTCAGCAATACTGAGCTCTTGCGCTTTCGGAAAGGCCTCTTGGGCTTTTTCTTGGAGGGTATAAAGCGCATCTAACCGATCTTTATTAATTGCACCCAGAGCGTGGGGGTTGCTCTTAGCAGCCCCTGCAGCGCCGCTATTAACCCTCCATGCTGCCCGAAACTCTACTTTGCCTCGAGATAGACTTTGAGTGGTCATTTCTCGCAAGGCAGGCTCGGCCCCACGACATTCGTCCGGCAGGCGAAAGCCCAAATCCAGAAAGCGGCTATTTACAGCCCGACATTCCACCTGCAGATCAGCTACAACGCCAGCCCCTAGGGAGACTTGGCGAGAAGCGCTGCCATAACCAGTCATGCTCGATATCATATGGACATTGTAGATTCTTTATAGCCACTTCAGGACAAACCCATGAGCAGCCCAAATTTAGCGAATATTTCTCGCCCCAGCGGTCGTAAGCCAAAAGACTTGCGCCCTGTCACGATCTCCCGAAGCTTTACCAAGCATGCAGAAGGTTCTGTATTGATTGCCTTTGGCGATACCAAGGTGCTCTGCACTGCCAGCATCCTCGATAAAGTGCCACCTCATAAGCGCGGCTCTGGTGAAGGTTGGGTTACTGCGGAATACGGCATGTTGCCCCGCTCCACTCATACCCGTAGCGATCGTGAAGCAGCACGCGGCAAACAATCAGGTCGTACTCAAGAAATTCAACGCCTCATTGGACGCGCCATGCGCAGCGTCTTTAATTTAGAAATTTTGGGTGAGCGCACAATTCATTTAGATTGCGATGTCCTGCAAGCTGATGGTGGCACACGCACTGCTTCAATTACTGGTGCTTATGTTGCGGCCCGTGATGCAGTTAATCAACTGCTAAAAAGTGGTGCACTAACTCAAGATCCAATCATCGATAGTGTTGCCGCTATTTCGGTTGGTATCTATCAAGGTGTTCCAGTTCTCGATTTAGATTACCCAGAGGACTCTTCTTGCGATACTGATATGAATGTGGTCATGACTGGTAAGAGTGGCATGATCGAAGTGCAAGGAACCGCTGAAGGCGCTGCATTCTCGAGAAGCGAGTTAACTGCACTCTTAGATCTGGCCGAACAAGGCATTCAAGAGCTTACCCAGTTGCAGATAGATGCATTGAAATAAGCAATACTGATTTTTAATTATGCAAAAGCTGGTTCTCGCTTCTAATAATGCTGGCAAGGTTCGAGAGTTTCAGGCGCTCTTAGCGCCCTTAAACTTTCAAGTGATTCCTCAAGGTGAGTTAGGCATTCCTTCCGCAGATGAACCTCACCACACTTTTATAGAGAATGCACTTGCTAAAGCACGCCACGCCAGTGCTGCTTGCGGACTACCAGCTTTAGCAGATGACTCTGGCATTTGTGCACACGCATTAAATGGTCAGCCTGGTGTTTTATCTGCACGTTATGCTGGTGAGCCTGCCAATGATGTTGCCAATAATCAAAAGCTGATTACAGCACTCAAAGGGAAAAATAATCGCGGCGCACATTATGTTTGTGCATTAGTCTTTGTAAATAGTGCTAATGACCCAGAGCCCGTCATCGTGCAAACCCGTTGGTATGGTACTTTTATTGATGATGCAAAGGGTTCTCACGGCTTTGGTTATGACCCCCACTTCTTTTTGCCAGAATTAGGCCTTACCGCTGCAGAGTTAGCCCCCGAAAAGAAGAATGCCATCAGCCATCGCGGACAAGCCTTACGTGAGCTCATTACACAATTGCAGTCGCGTGCCTAAGCTACAAGCAAATGCTGTTGTATTAACAGCTCTACCCCCTCTAGCGCTCTACATTCACTTCCCTTGGTGTGAAAAGAAATGTCCTTACTGTGATTTCAATTCACATCAGATTAAAGATGGTTCCGGCGCTGATGGTAAATCTGGCTTTGATGAAAAACGTTATATCAAAGCCTTAATTACTGATTTAGAAACCGAGCTACCCAACATTTGGGGCAGACAAGTACACAGCATTTTTATTGGGGGAGGAACTCCAAGCCTGCTGTCACCCGAAGGCATGGATGAGTTGCTTTCAGCGGTACGCGCTCGAGTTAATCTTGAGCCGGACGCTGAGATCACGATGGAAGCCAATCCAGGCTCTATTGAGGCCGATAAGTTTGCCGCCTTTGCCCAGTGCGGCATTAACCGAGTGTCTATTGGTGTTCAGAGCTTTCAGGATGAGCAACTTAAGGCTTTGGGACGTGTTCACAATGGTCAGGAAGCGAAGCGGGCCATTCAGATTGCATTAGATCACTTCAAATCAGTGAATTTAGATCTGATGTACGGACTACCAAACCAAAGTCTTGAAGCGGCAAAGCAGGATGTAGAAACTGCCCTGTCATTTAAGACGCCCCACCTGTCTTTTTACAATCTCACACTGGAGCCCAATACTTACTTTGCTAGCTTTCCGCCTAAGCTTCCAAGTGAAGATGAAATCGATGCTATCTTTGAACAGAATCTTGATCTCTTGACTAAAGCTGGCTATCAACGCTATGAAGTATCTGCGTATGCTAAGAAGGATCAGGAATGCAAACACAATCTGAACTACTGGCGCTTTGGCGACTACATTGGTATTGGCGCAGGAGCGCATGGCAAAGTCTCTTTCCCGGGAAAGATTACTCGTCAAGTTCGTGAACGTCATCCAGAAACCTATATGTCGTCTATGGAAAGCAAAGGTAATGCCTTAATCGAGTCAAGAGAGATCGATACCAAAGATCTTCCGTTTGAATTCATGCTCAATGCCCTGCGACTAAGTGATGGCGTAGATACCAATACCTTTAGCGAGCGTACTGGCTTACCTCTAAGCGTGATTAGCAAGGGATTGGGTGAAGCCTCCAAGAAAGGCTTGTTAGACGAAAACCCCAGCAAGCTCAAACCTACTGAATTAGGCCTACGCTATCTAAATAATCTGCAAGAGATGTTTTTGGATTGAGTTTATTTGCCTGTCCAAACTGGTGGCTCGCCTTTTAAGAATGAAGCCACACCGTTTTTAAAATCCTCACTTCCGTAGGTTTCACGGATGAGGTCTTGGCAATCTGGGAGTTGATTTGCAATGATCCTGGCCATCGCCAGCTTGCTTGCTTTTTGGGTAATCGGCGCCAGTTTGGATAAGCGTTCAGCCAAGGCATCCGCTTCTTTACCAAGCTGATCTGCATCATGGGTTGCCAGTAAGTAACCCTGAGCATGCAACTCTTTTGCCGAAATCATTTCCGCCAAGAGAAGCATACGCCGAACAATATTCATACCCATATGAGCAGCCAACCAGGCGATATTGCCAGGGTAAAGGCAATTACCAAGGGTTCTGGCAATCGGCACACCGAACTTTGCGTCCGGCGTAGCGATCCTAAAATCACAGCAAGTCGCAATCGCTAGGCCACCGCCAACTGCCATGCCATCGATGACTGCAATGGTAGGCATTGGAAGTGATGCTAAGGGGTTTAAATAATCATGTATCGCCTCTTCATAGCGCACACCATCTTCACCATCCTTAAAACTAGTGAATTGGGCGATGTCACTACCTGAGACAAAAGATTTGCCGCCTGCCCCTCGAAAGATTGCAACGCGGATCGCTGGGTTCTTGGCAATATCTAAGCAAATTGACTTAAGACTTTCATACATGCCAACCGTCATCGCATTGCGAGCCGCAACATGATCAAAGGTTACATAGGCAATATTGCCTTGCAATTCAAATGTGACTTGCGCAACTTTATCTTGCGTCTCTTGTTCTGTCATGAGTACCAATTATTCAGCTTTGATATTGAGACTCTTGACCAAACGCTGGTACTTTGCCAACTCAGCAGTTAAGAAGAGGCTAAATGCAGCTGGGGTTGCAGGGCCTTCAGGTTGTAGACCTTGTGAGTCTAGTGTTTTCTTAATTTGTGGATCAGCCATGGCAGCTTTAACAGCTTGATCGATCTTATTCACTACTGCAGGATCCATACCCTTAGGACCCATGATTGAGTACCAATTGGTTACATCAAAACCGACAATGCCAACTTCGTTAAAGGTAGGAACGTTCGGCAGAATCGACAAACGCTTGGGCGTTGAAATAGCCAAAGCTTTCAAGCCACCTTCTTTAATCTGCTGAAGGTTTGGCGGCAAAGTATCAAAGTTCATAGTGATTTGACCACCAAGCAAATCGATGATGGCTTGACCACTACCTTTGTATGGAACATGGTTAATTTGAATACCCGCAATCTTGCCAAACAATGCGCCTGCCAAATGTTGGGTACTGCCAATACCAGATGAGCCGTAAGTCATTTGTCCTGGATTGGCTTTTGCTAATGAGATCAATTGTGCAACTGAGTTCACTGGCAATGAAGCTTTAACTACGAGGACGTTTGGCACATAACCAAGATAAGTAATCGGCGTGAAATCTGTTGCAGGGTTGTATGGCACATTAGTCAATACAAATGGTGCAATCGCATTGGAATTGGAGTGCCCAACGAGCAAGGTATAGCCGTCAGGATTAGATTTTGCAATCTGATCTGCAGCAATGGTTCCAGCTGCACCCGACTTGTTTTCCACTATCACGCTTTGCCCAAGAATCTCACTCATTTTTGGAGCGATAGCGCGGGCGACAATATCAGTACCGCCACCAGGCGCAAAGCCAACAATTAATCGAATTGGTTTTGCAGGAAAAGCTGGTTGAGCCACAGCAAGCCATGAGGAGGCACCCAGGATAAATGCCAGCAAACTTCGAAGCGCCCAGGATTTCAGCAACATAATGTCTCCAATATTGTTTTAGTTGTGTTTGATACTATTAGAACTTCATTCTAAACATATAAAAACCATCGAGACAATGACGAAAACACCTATGAATGAGGTTTCTAGACCCCTTCCCCTTTTAGGAGTGAGGGTATTGGACGTAAGCCAAGTCATGGCTGGGCCTTACTGCTGCATGCTCTTGGCTGATCTTGGCGCCGATGTCATCAAGATTGAGCCACCGGGCACTGGGGATCAGACTCGAGGTGCCATGGGATTCAAGATGAAGGGTTCAGACAGCATGGGCTTTCTGAATATGAATCGCAACAAGCGCAGTCTTACTCTCAATCTGAAAACAGATGCCGGTAAAAAAGTCTTTTTTGAACTGGTTAAAACTGCAGACATCTTGGTGGAAAACTATCGTCCCGGTGTCATGAAAAAACTAGGTATTGATTACCCTTCACTGCAAAAAATAAACCCAGGCTTGGTCTATGCCAGCATCTCTGGGTTTGGGCAAACAGGTCCTTGGGCAGATCGCCCTGGTTTTGATCTGATGGCACAAGCGATGTCCGGCGTCATGAGTGTGACTGGCTATCCTGACGGACCTCCAGTTAAAGCGGGCGTTCCGGTTGCTGATATTGGTTGCGCCCTCTTTGCTATCTATGGAATTTTGTCTGCCTACATTGGTAAAACTAAAACGGGTGAAGGTCAATTTATTGATGCCTCCTTGTTTGATTCTGCTCTCGCATTTTCAATTTGGGATACCGCGCAATACTGGGGTACGGGTGTTGAGCCCTATAAGCTAGGTACCGCTAATCATATGAGCGCTCCTTATCAAGCCATGAAAGCCTCCGATGGCTACTTTGTGATGGGCGCCACTAATCAAAAACTTTGGAAATTGCTTTGCGAAAAGATTGGCCGTCCAGAACTTACTGAAGATGCGCGCTTTAAAACCAATCCACTGCGTCTTGCTAATCGCCTTGAACTGGCAACCGAGCTAGAGAAAACCTTTATTACTAAAACTAGTGAAGAATGGGTAACCGCTTTATTAGCCGCAGGTATTCCAGCCGGCCCAATCAATACCTATCCAGAAGCTTTTGATAGCGAGCATGGTCGTCATCGAAATATGCGTATGGAGATTGACCATCCAATTGAAGGCAAAGTACCAAACATTGGCTTTGCCGTGAAGATGATGGGCACCCCTCAACAAGTTCGCAAACATCCACCTTTATTGGGTGAGCACACAAGTGAGTTATTAGCCGAGCTGGGCATTAAGGGCGATGAACTCAAAGTGCTTGAAGCTGGTGGCGCGTTTAGCCCCTAAGTAATCTATTTAAAAAAATAGGAGGTTAGAATGCAATTTCAAGTAAAGACACTGAGTATATGGGGGATTTGATGAACAGATCTACAGCCAAGCACGCCCTTTTAGAGCTTTTGTGTAGTACTGATAACCTAAACGATATGCAATTTTTGCTTGAGCAAATTTTAACCTCCGCCGAAATAAACGATCTCTTGGATAGGGTCAGGATTTATCAAAATCTAACCTGTACTGAAAACCCCCAAAGGGAATGCGCTAAATTGCTCAACGTGAGCATCTCGAAAGTGACAAGAGGCGCAGCAAATCTTCGCAACCCTAAGGCAAAAAAATATTGGAAATCAAAGTTCGGTGCTACTTAAGGACTTGTTAGCCCCTCTAAATCTTTGATGTACATCATGCATCCTATCAATAGTTTGCTCCAAAGCCTCTAGGGCCTCGAAATCATCTTGTACGCCACCAAGAGCGCCTAAAAAAAGTGGTGGAAAACCCGATCCAGCCATAATCATTTTGTTTAGCATGATATTCAGCATGATTTGTGAATATACGGCTGTATGACCATACCTTCTGCCGACAACAACAATGCTAGCAACCTTATCTTTAAGTGGTCGATCCAAGGGGCGCAGGTAACCATACCCAGCCCTTTCTAAAAAGGCCTGAAATTTACTATTCGTCCCAAACGCATGCATCACCGGCATATAAATAATTCCATCAGCAGCCTGCATATCTGACAAGATACTTGGCAAATCATCAGGCACACCACAGGGCGATAATTGGCAATGATTATCGGCATCGCAATATTCAATATGACGATCGGCAAGGTGAATGAAATTTCCAAATAAACCTTTAAGCCTAAATCGATGCTTCAATATGCAGCAGATCTGACTACTTAAACCATTCTTTCGTGAAGATCCAACCAATACACATACTTTCATTGAAACTACCCCAGCAAGGAAATTGAATTTCGTTGAACAAACTAAGTTTGGCCTGTCGAGATAAGCCTGCCTTGTAATGCTGATTGCCTTACTAGAAGCCGCTATGCATAAGTATCAATAAAATTTTGAAGAATCTGTAGGCCAAAGTCTGTCCCGATACTTTCAGGGTGAAACTGAATACCTTCTATATCTAAGAAGGCATGTCGAATACCCATTACATAGGAGTCATCATCAGATCTTGCCGAGATGAGAATATCCTTGGGAAGATTTTCTTCTGAAACAACAATAGAGTGATAACGCATAGCGAGAATCTTCTGGCTAGGTAAGGATTTGAAGCATCCTTGTTCATCATGGGAAATCCAACTTCTTTTTCCATGCATCAGGTGCTTTGCATACTCAATCTTGCAGCCATAATGTAGCCCAATCGCCTGATGCCCCAAGCAAACCCCCAGAACCGGTATGCGTCCCGCATTCAGATGCAGTAAGCGGCCATAACCAGAATCTGCTGGATGACCAGGGCCAGGACCAAGCAATAGATAATCCCCGGAAGAATTCTGAACCGCGTCTACTAACTGGGTATCGTCCTTACGATATAAGCTTATCGAGCAACCTAATTTCTGCAAATAAGCAACTAATATATGGACAAAGCTATCGTACGCGTCTACAACAATTACATGACGTGACATGAAATTTCCTCATCGGTAATCGCTTTAAATACAGAGCCCATCTTGTGGAGGGTTTCAGCATATTCATTTTCGACAAGCGAGTCTGCAACCATTCCTGCAGATGCCCGCAATGTATATGTGCCATCGCATTCAAAAGCCGTTCTAATACAGAGTGCAGTATTGATGAAATTGACCCCCAAACCAATCATACCTAGCGCGCCAGCATAAAGTCCTCTAGAGCTATCCTCGATTTCGCTAATTAACTCAATGGCACGAATTTTTGGGGTACCAGTCATCGTGCCAGCGGGAAATGCAGCTTGGATCACATCATATTTATCGGCAGTTACGCTAATCGAAGATTTGGTAGTAGACACCAGGTGATACACATGAGAATATTCCTCAACAGACATTAAATGAGGAACCTGTAAGCTGTCAGGCATTCCCACCTTACAAAGATCATTTCGGCACAAATCTACTAACATCATGTGCTCTGCGATCTCCTTAGGATTTTTATCAAACTCCTCTATAGCGGCCTCTTTTGTGCGAATCGATGATTTGGCAAGTGTTCCGGCGATAGGCCTAATAAGGACCTCCCCGTTCTTCATGTAGACAAATGATTCAGGGCTTGCGCCAATAATCTTAAAACACCCATAGTCAAATAGGTACATATAAGGTGAAGGGTTTAACAATCGCATTCTTGCATAGACGTCAATCGCTGAAATATCGGATTGAATCGAAACCTTTTGACCAATTTGAATTTGATACACATCACCAATACCAATATGTCCCAATGCCCGCTTAGCCTTCTTTAGATACTCGTCTTTTTGTGTTTCTTTTTCTATTGAAAATCCAGGCTGGTGATTTATTTTCAAAGGCAATTCATTAGATTTCAAATGGCATGCAATCCTAGAATAAGGAATCGCTTCAACACCTGTAAAACCGTATTCATAAAATTGAACCTTATCTTCCGAAAACTCTAAATAATTTGCATAGCAGATTATTTGTATATCTGGAGCATCCCCCTTCTTGTAACCAGAAATCGTTTCAATAAAATAAATAGTGTTGTAAGAAAAGATAGAAAACGCATACACCCCTCCATCTATCTCCTTGAATTGAAAATCAAGCAATCTCAAAAAATCCCACACAGACCTACGATCAGTAAGTCTATATTGCAATGCATTTTCTTCTGACTCGAGTAAATATGAATCTCTATAAATACGCCTTATCTTTGCTAGGATCTGAGGATTCCCCCTGATGATGATGATTTGATCGGTGACATTAATCTCCAATACGCGATTGATCCCAATTAGAGATCTCCTCGAATCGATAGCGCTAGGGCCAAGAGACTCTAGCAACATTAATTCCTTGCTATCGAACTCATTGAGTAAATTTCGGTAGATTTGAAATGCCAATGAACGGAATCCATCTACGCCAAGCTCAAACTCACTGAAATCGAGCTCCTTTATATGTTTGTATATGATCATGCTTTTTAATTGTATTGATGTACCATTACAACAATACATTTGTTTTAAAAATTAATCAAGCAGCAAGAGTGGAAACAATCAAAGGAATACGCTGAAAGAAAAGAAAGATGGAACTTAGCAGGAAGTGCTAAGTTCCCTTATAAAAAGCAGGGGATTAATTCTGGTTTTGCAAACCTACATTAACTTTTTAGACGATCTACTCACCAGCAGTAATGGCCACCTCTTGTGCCGCGAATGGATCTTTTGCAGGAGTCGCTGGCTTAAGCACAGCCTTTCCTTTTGTTCCAGGCATGAGTTCAAAGTCAGGCACAAAGACAGTCAATGTACTTCTGAGCTGATCAAATGGCTTGCGATCACCATCAAACTTCACCTTGCCTTCAGCCAAGAGTTTGTCAAATGTAGTTTGACCACCCATTACCTGCTCAAGATCGCTACGATTTAACGTAATTGTCAGATTTGGGTTTTTTGCCTGCTGGCCTTTGATGTTCGTCAAGGCAGAGTTACTCATCTCGATGACAAACTTCTCACCATTGTCTGGTGTAGAAAGATTGACCACAAAATTCATACCCGCCGCTTTCTTACTATCCATGCTGATAGCTAATGCATTGAGCCAAAGTTCAGTCGTCATGCCTTTAATCATGTCTGGGCCGTTGGACTTTGGAGAAGCACCACTTGGCATGCCATGACGAAGTTCATAAGCAGCGCCCAAGAAGCTATTGCGCATACTTGGGCTCTCTTTTTGATAACCGATTTGCTCAAAGATGTCCGCCAATAAATCTTTTGCAGTTGCATTGCTTGGCTGCGCATAGACTAATTTATTCACAATCTCCATTGCTTCACGATATTTGCCCTGCTTATAGAGCTCTTTACCCTTGGCCATAATCTTGGCAGAGCCGCCCATCATCTCGACATAAAGAGGTGCTGAGTCTCTTGGCGATAGCGGCGCCAAGGTTGCAGGGTTCGCATCCCAATAGCCGAGATAGCGGTTAATGACGGCGCGGCTGTTGTGCTCTTCAGAGCCATGGTAGCTATGCGCTGCCCACTGCTTCTTGAGGCTCTCAGGCTGCTTATAAACGTTTTGAATCTCATTAATAGTTACACCGTTGTTCGCTAAATGCAGAACTTCATTATGAAGATGAGCATAGCTATCGCGCTGAGTACGCATTACTTCCTGTATACGCTCATTACCCCAACGTGGCCAGCTATGTGAAGCAAACATCACCTCACTTTCATTGCCGTAACGATATAAAGCATTGTTAATATTCTTGGACCATGCCAGTGAATCGCGTACTAAGGCGCCACGTAGTGTGTAGATATTGTGAATCGTACCAGTAATATTTTCCGCCGCCCAGAATGCTTTAAATTGCGGGAAGTAAGTGTTCATCTCAGCAGGAGCTTCAGTTCCGGGGGTATTTTGGAACTCCATCTCTACGCCATCAACTGTCATTTTTTCATAGGGCTGGTTGATATAGACGTTTGGCTCTATCATTCCTAAGTTACCCGCAGCTGTATTTTTACCAATCGATTGATCCACGTGACCAAATGGGCTACGGGGTAATAGAACGCCATATTGGAAGTACATTCTGCGCGTCATCGCGTTACCGGCATACACATTCTCGGCAATTGCATGATCCATAAAGCCTGCCGGGGCAATGATCTTGACCTTGCCGCTCTTAACGTCCGCCTCATCAACTACGCCACGCACACCGCCAAAATGGTCTCCATGCGAATGTGAATACACCACTGCCACTACCGGGCGCTTGCCGAGCTTTTCATTTACGAGCTCAAGCGCTGCGCGAGCTGTTTCTTTTGCAGTTAATGGATCAAACACAATCCATCCAGAATTTGTTTTGATAAAGCTAATATTGGCCAAGTCAAAGCCACGAACTTGATAGATCTTTCCTGGCACCACTTCATAGAGTCCATAACCCATATTGAGGATGGCTTGGCGCTGCAACGAAGGATGGACACTATCAAAGTCCTTGCCTTGCAAGAGGAATTCATAACTACCCATGTCCCACGCCACATTGCCCGCATCGGCCATGATGGTTTTATATGAAGGTGCAGCAATAAAGCCTTTTTTAGACTCCTCAAAATCGCGCTTATCTTCAAATGGCAATGTCTTGCGTAAACCATTCTGGAGCTCCACCGTAAAACTAGATGGCGCCTTACCCTTGATATCAAAGTGTTTGCCCTGCATTGCGCCTGGATCAGCAATAACACCGCCCCCACCAGCAGCCATTAGAAGTCCAGAAGAAAGCAATGAAGCCGCCAGCGCAATTTGAGTAAGCTTGATATTCATCTACATATTCCTAAAAAAAGTACCTAATACTTTGGATGATAGGTTTGGATGCTTCTATGGCAATTAGCTTAAGAGCTAATAAATGGTAGCAGCTCCAGATTAAAACTAGATTGCTTTAGATTGAATGGGAAGCTCAATGATGAATCTTGCACCACTTAGCAAATTAGGCTCGTAACGAATGGTTCCGCCATGGCGCATCACGATGTGCTTGCATAACCAAAGCCCTAAACCCATACCCTTCTTCTGACTATCAACCAATAATTCAAATAAATTGGCTTGAGCCTGCAGGGGAACGCCGTCACCATTGTCAGCAATCGACAATTCCACGCCAGACCCGGTGAAGCGCCCTTCAATCACAATTTCTTTATCGGCCTGTTTAGAGCTTGCTAATGCCTGAATAGCATTATTGAGTAAATTCAACAACACTTGCTGAATCTCGCTACGATTTGTTTGCACAATGAGGTTTGATGGAAGCGATTGTCTCACTTTGATTTGCTTTGAAACAATCTCTGGCCTTGCAATACTGAGCACATCATTACTTAATTGACTTAAGCCCACGTCGGCGCTTTCAATGCGCTCGTCTGCAAAAACTGATCTTAGGGTGCGAATAATATTAGCAGCTCGCTCATTATCTAAAAGTAAGGTATTTAAAACTTCTTGCTGGAGCTTGGGGTCCATCTGACCATCAGATAATTTCTTTTGCAAAAACTGAATATTTAAGCTACTTGCCCCTAGCGGCTGATTTAATTCATGGGCAATAGAGGCTGACAAAGCCCCGGTGGCCGCCGTCTTGTTGGCTTTTAACAATGAATTAATGAGATTTTCACGCTCTTGGAGTAGCGCTCTAATCTCTTGGTTCTCCGTTTTGGATTGGGCATTGCTAACTGCTATACGCTCTGCCCAATAACCGCCAATGGCAATGTAGGATAAGGTATTCATGACCAATTGCGTAATCGTAAAGAGAATCAATACCTGGGGAATTTGTTCTACTTCACGTATGGTCAGCGAGGAAATAATCAGAATGGCTATTCGACCAATTGCAAAAAACATTTCTGCCGAACTGGCATATTGCAGGTACAGCAGTTGGCGCGACGGCGATTCTTTGCGTTTTGCTTTTAATTCAATGATTTGCCAGGAATAAAGAATGCTGGTGAGAATGCAAAAGAATACGGTACGAATTTCAAAATTACCATGTATTCGCATGAGTTCAAAAACAATCAAGAAAATTGCCGCGGAACATAAAAAGATTATTTTTATCTTTTTAGAAATCTCTTGATTTAAAGACCTGCAGAACAGTCCCTGTAAAAGAGTTGCAATATAAAAGAAGAAATTTGCAATGGTGAAAGTAAATTCTGGTTTTGCAACATCAGAGATAGTGAGAACGCCCGCCCCAAAGATAATGAGAGCAAAAATGCTGGCCAATAAAGACACCATCCAATATGGGCTTGGCCTAACTGAACTCTGGGATCGATAATAGTGATAAACGCCCAGAAATAAGCCCGTCTGAATGATGGCTAGAATAAAAAAGTACAGGGCAATCAAGAGCTTCATTCCCACTATCGTACATCGAGGCAGATGATTGGCTAAAATTCATGCCAATGTTTTTTTATTTAGCCCGACTTCTCTTTTCTTGCGCAGTGCTGATGAGCATTGCCCTGGGAGAGGCTTATGCCCAATCCGCCCTCTACAACGCTGCAAATAATTACCTCAAGAAAAGAGCGGATGCCTTTATGACCATTACGGGCTATTCCTTAACGCCCGATGTCACCACTGGATCTCTCTCCATCCGCAATAACGGCGGAGATAACTCTGATTTGCAAATGATCTCCTTAGGTGGTGGCGACCGCATAAGCGCCAATTTCCCCCTTTACCTTGAGGGAACCATGGCAATCAATCGATACAACCCAAACTTTACTGACGGCATTGGAAATAGCTCGGTTACCGTACCCGTCCACTGGAATAGTGTCACCGGTACGGGTGGTATTGGCTGGGACTTCCCAATTACAAGTGAATTGCGTTTTAGGCCTATTGCCAACGTGATGCTAGGTCACTTAGAGAGTGATATATCGATTGCCTCACGAGTGCTGCAAAATCGCACCGGCGTTGATATGCAATTTTTGAATGGTGGTCGCATGAACTCATACGGCCTTGGTGGTTCGGTCATGCTGGATTATGAAAACTACAAGCCTGATCAAGAAATTGATATTGAATTGCGCTATACCAATATTCCAGTGCAAACATTTGATACATCTACAGCAGTTAAAGGATCCGCAGATTCTCAAAGTGCTGCAATCTGGGCTCGCAGTCGCGTTCCAACGCCAATCACTCTTTTGGATAGGCCATTAAGAACGGTGTTTGAATTAGCTCACACAGAATTTCTGGGGGATCTTCGTGGTGCACTAGGCTTTAATTCACTCTCATCTGTCGGCACTGGCATTGAGTTGGATCGAAGTGCATCTGATCCGATATTTAACAGAATTCGCGTAGTGTTCCGCTACCAATTTGGTCAAAACGTACATGGCACCTCTATCGGTTTAGCGGCAAGCTTCTAATAAAAAACCACCCGTAGGTGGTTAGTAAAATTTGGCGGAAGAGGTGAGATTCGAACTCACGGAGGACTTTCATCCTCGCCAGTTTTCAAGACTGGTGCATTCAACCGCTCTGCCACTCTTCCTTTGCGATTTCAGCCCTAGATTATAAGGAATTTTTGATTTGCCCTTCTAAATGCTTAGCAATCGCAAGGCTAGAGGTGAGCCCAGGGGACTCAAAGCCATATAGGTTGTAGAGCCCATGTAGGCCATGCTCTCTAGGACCATTGAAGCAAAAGTCGCCTGCCGGTGCATTGGGTGGGACGATTTTCGCTCTCACCCCTGAATAGTCAGGCTGAAGAGCGTTGTCTTTGAGGCCAGGCCAGTAGCGCCTCACGGCCTCATAAAAACCCTCTCCACGCTTTGGATTGACGGTGTAATCAATTTGCTCTTCTGCCTCAATATCCAACCACTCCACATCAGGACCAAATTTAGCCTGACCACCCATATCTAAAGTGAGATGTACACCTAAACCACCCGGCTCCGGAATGGGATAAATCAAATGTGTAAATGGCGATTTACCTGACAGAGAAAAGTAATTACCTTTTGCAAAATACGCTTTGGGTATTTGATCTTTTTTTAGTCCCTCAATTTTTTGCGCAATTGCTGGCGCACTCATGCCAGCGCAATTGATTAGAAGTTTTGTTTGGATTTGCATACCATCGACACCGCCAATTACTAATTGATATCCACCTTCCGCGTTATTGCCAATTGGTTTCGCACTGATTAATGGTGATTGATAAGCTACCATGCCGCCCGCATCCTCAAAGCCTCCGAGCAGCGAGAGCATATAACCATGACTATCGATAATGCCAGTAGTCGACGAGAGAATCGCGGCCACACACTTCAGGTTTGGCTCTAAGGTTTTGGCCTCATCACCAGAAATCATCTTGATCTCTGGTACGCCATTGTTTTGTGCTTTATAGAGAATCGCCTGGAGATCATCGATTTGGGTTTCATCGCTAGCCACGATGAGCTTGCCATAGGGCTGAGTGGCAACTTGATGGCTACGGCAATATTCGTAGAGCAATCGATTACCTTCGACGCAAAGCTTGGCCTTAAGAGAATCCTTAGGGTAGTAAATGCCGGCATGAATCACTTCGCTATTGCGAGCGCTGCTGATGGTGCCAAATGCACTTTCACGCTCGAGCAAAATCGTCTCGCGACCCTGGAGCGCCATCTCGCGAGCGACTGCTAGACCGACTACTCCGGCACCCACCACAACACAATCCACCTGCTCCATCTATCTCCGCCTGTATTTAATTAGTCTATTTATGGCCAATTGATGACACTCAATATACCGAAATCCTAACATTTTCAGTGTTTTAGGTGATTTTGGGTCCCTTCTTGATAAAATCAAGAAATGTCTTTAAAGCCAGATTCGAACAACCTGCAAAGCACCCAAAACCTCCATGGTGACATGCCTAATGGAGCTCACTCTGCAGTCGATGTAGTTTTAGATACCGCCTATCAAGGCATGAATCAGACTGACTGGACTAAGTTATTTAATACGGCACGCAAGTCAAAGCTACCAGAATTTATCTCCGATATGTTTGCTGGTAAACATATTAATCAGAGTGAAGATCGTCCTGCCCTCCATTCAGCACTGCGCAATCTTTCTAAGTCACCTGTCATTTTAGATGGTCAAGATGTGATGCCTGCAGTGACCGATGTATGGCGCCGTATTGAAGCGCTTTGTAATAAATGGATTGGTGTGACCGATGTCATCCATATTGGCATTGGCGGGTCAGACTTTGGCCCACGCTTAGCCATTGAAGCCCTAGCTCATGTTCCCGACATTGAGAGTCGCGGCATGCGCATGCATTTTTTGGCTAACATCGATACCGCTGAATTAGCCCGCATTCTGGATCGCGCGCAACCTAATAGCACGAGAGTGGTAATTGTTTCTAAATCTTTTACCACCTTAGAAACCACCATGAATGCCAAGGCAGTCGTCGCTTGGCTTAAAGCGAATGATTGCACTAAGGGACAAATTGCAAAAGCCTTATTTGCTGTAACAGCTAATGTGCCAGCAGCGCTTGAGTTTGGCGTTGAAGAGGATCATATCTTCCCATTCTGGGATTGGGTAGGCGGTCGTTACTCGGTTTGGTCTGCGGTAGGCTTGCCAATTGCCCTGCAATACGGCTTTAAGACCTTTGAGGAATTTTTAGCTGGCGCTCATGCCATGGATTTGCATTTTAAGAATGCGCCCCTTGAGAACAATCTGCCCGTCATCATGGCACTAGCTTTGCTCCATCAACAAGAAAAACATGGCATCAAAGCTTATGCAGCTATTCCGTATGCGGATGCACTAGATTGGTTTCCAAAATGGTTACAACAACTCGATATGGAAAGTAATGGCAAGAGTATTGGTAAAAATGGTAAGCCAGTTAAGCATTCCTCTCCTGTTGTTTTTGGTAGCGCAGGTAGCAATGCTCAGCATTCCTATTTCCAGCTATTCCATCAAGGCCCAGAAATCATTCCAATTGATTTCATCGCAGTCAGAAAGCCGATGAGTGAACGCCCCGAGGCGGTGGCACATCACCGCATTTTGCTATCGAATTGCCTAGCTCAAGCCCAGGCATTGGCTCACGGTAAAGCAGATAGCAACCCAAACAATGTCTATCCAGGCAAACGCCCAAGTAGCCTATTACTCCTGCCCGAACTCAATGCTTTCTATTTGGGTGCATTGCTCGCACTTTATGAAAACCGTGCGGCTGCACTTGGTGCTTTGTGGAATATCAATAGCTTTGATCAGCCTGGCGTTGAGTACGGCAAGGTGCTCGCTAAACCGATTGAGAAAGCCCTCGCTAGTGGCTCCGATCACGTTGTTGCGGATGACAGCGTTGATTCAATTACTGCGGCACGTATTAATTTTCTGAATTCTTAATTTCTTGAGCGCCCTGCGCTTCCTTTAATTTAAAGGTGTTTCATGCAACTCTCTCCATCTATTTTTAAGGCTTATGACATTCGCGGCATTATTGATGAGACTTTAGATCCATCGATTGCTCAGTTGATTGGCCAAGCTTTTGGCACCGAGATGCGTGAACTGGGAGAAACTGAAATCGTCATTGGTCGTGATGGCCGCCTCTCAGGCCCAAGCTTGATTGAGGATTTGACTGATGGATTGCTCTCTACTGGTATTAACGTCATTGACCTAGGTATGGTTGCTACACCCATGGTTTATTTTGGAGCAAATCAAGTGCTAGATGGCAAGAAGCCAAAGTCCGGCATCATGATTACAGGTAGCCACAACCCCCCCAATTACAACGGTTTCAAGATGGTTCTGGGGGGTGCTGCCATTTACGGTGAGCAGATTCAGGCACTGCGTCAGCGTATTGAAGCCAAGCAATTTGCTATTGGTCAAGGAAGTCGCTCAACCTTTGATATCTTCCCGATGTATCTCAAGCATATTGTTGGGGATGTGAAACTTGCTCGCCCAATGAAGATTGCAGTTGATTGCGGAAATGGTGTTGGTGGCGCTTTTGCTGGTCAGTTATTCAGAGAGCTTGGCTGCGAAGTGCAAGAACTCTTTTGCGAGGTTGATGGTCATTTTCCGAATCACCATCCAGATCCTGCTCATATTGAGAACTTACAAGATCTCATCAAGAACCTACAGACCACTGATAATGAACTCGGCCTTGCCTTTGATGGTGACGCTGACCGTTTGGGCGTGGTGACTAAGGATGGTCAGGTCATTTTCCCTGATCGTCAAATGATGTTGTTTGCCAAAGATGTTCTCTCCCGCAATCCTGGAGGCCAGATTATTTATGACGTGAAGTGCACTCGTAACTTGGCTACTTGGGTTAAACAACATGGTGGTGAGCCTTTGATGTGGAAAACGGGTCACTCTTTAGTCAAAGCAAAGCTTAAAGAAAATGGCGCTCCTCTTGCCGGTGAAATGTCGGGTCACATCTTTTTTAAGGATCGTTGGTTTGGCTTTGATGATGGCCTATATACCGGTGCGCGTTTATTAGAGATTCTTTCCAAAGAGAAAGATCCCAATAAGACATTAAATGACTTACCAAATGCTATTTGCACCCCTGAATTACAACTGGCATGTGCTGAAGGTGAGCCATTTGCTTTGCTAGAAACGATAAAAGCTAACGCCAAGTTCCCGACTTCAGAATCCATTAACACGATCGATGGTGTTCGTGTGGAATACAAAGATGGATTTGGCTTGGCCAGACCATCCAATACCACCCCTGTGGTGGTGATGCGCTTTGAAGCTGACAGCGAAGAAGCTATTAGACGTATTCAGGCGGAGTTTAAGGCGGTGTTGTTGGCTGCTAAGCCTGGTGCGAAATTACCGTTTTAAACCAACTACAAGTACTAATGGAAGTTGTAACTGGCAGTCACCCAGCCTCTTGGTTGTGTAGTGCTGCCATCGGTATTAACAGGCTGACCATATTGGCTGTATAAGGGATTCTTACCCAACATCCATGCAACTGATGCGCCGATATTCCAGCCTTCATAATCCCATTTCAAACCTAAGCCGGCACCCATTAAAGAGTAAGTATTATTTGCGTTGGTTAAACCTTGCCAGTCTGGGTAAGTAAATTTGTACTGCTGTACGATGCCGCCATCAAAGAAAGCGGAGGCGGTTAGTTTTGGCTCTAACTGATGACGCGCTTCCATAGTGAAGAGCCCGGCCTGCGATCCGCCAGATTGAGCAACTGGATAGGCACGCACACCATAAGGTCCGCCCAAATAAAACTGCTCAGCAGAATTGAGATTAGTTGATGCAAATTGACCTGAGAGCGCTGTGTACAGGGTAGTTGCACCATCAGCAACCAATAGTTGATTACGGTTTGCTGAAAAAGTGAGTTTACTAAAGTTAGCGGGTGTGATTGGCTGGTAAACCGTTGGGCTAGATCCTGGTACTGAGTACATGCTGTAAGTCGATGGGCTAGTGTCCATCATATAAAGATGGCCTAAGACCATCGTTACTGATCCACTAGATACAGCGCCATAACCAATGCTATCTACAAAATTTCCCGACATCCCTGCTGATAGATTATTAATGTTGTAAGCACTAACAATCGTATTGCTTAATGTGTTGCGGTTGTTGTAGCTCTTCACGTCATAGTTCAGATTGGCATTAAGATTGCCGCCCTGTGAACGAATCAAAGGATATGCAGCACTTAAGCCAGTAGTCCAGGCATCGCCTGCACCACCAGTTGAGACATAGTTACTCACGTTCTTGTATTGCAAATAGGTTCCCGCAAGACCAAGTCTCAGACCATCATTAGACCCCGGCAACGAAACTGCACCTTGTAGGTACTGTGAGCCTGCAGAAGTAATACCATTCAAAGAGGCGGAGTCGCCAATGCCTAATGGGCCGTTTAAGCTCAAAGCAACAACGCCTTGATTTGCTCCAGTGGTTCGGCTTCCGTAGTTATTTGCCTCAACCCTACCCTGAACCAAGCTAGGCTGCGTAAGCTGCAGGCGCAGATTAGTGTCACCCTGTTTATCGCCTGGCTCCAATTGACTCGAAACCATGACACCTGGAGTTTCATTCAAGATGATGATGGCACGCTCTACAGCATCCAAATTGAGTGGATTACCTACTGGATTTGCATAAATAATATAAGCAGCTGCTCGCTCTTTACTAAAACGAGTGGGTCCTTGAGGATTCTCAACTTCAACTTTGCCAAGCTTTGCCTCGGTAATTAAAATCTTCACCACACCATCAGCAATCTTTTGTGGCGGCAGAATCGCTTGCACTGTGAAGCCCTTGCTGCGATAGAAGTTCTGAATCGCATCACAGGCTCTTTGCAAATCATCAAAGCTTACAGGCACACCAACCCAAGAACGGATAGCCAATTGCACTTCTGCCTCAGGAAGAATATTGACGCCCTCCAAGACAAATGACTTCACCGTAAAACGCAACTCGCCTTCTTTCGGTTTGCTTGGTTGAGCTGGAGCAGCTCTCCCAGGTTCTGGAAGCGCAAGTGGCGACGGTAACGGTAATTGCTGCTCTAAACCTTGTTGTAAAGCGCCGGCATCCACTTGGGCAAAAGCCTGTCCTGTAGCCAGCGTGGCAATTGTCGTTAAAGCTAATAATGATTTTTGGAATTTGGTGGGGTGGGTCATGTAAATCAAAACAAGCTAAGTGCTTGATAATTAATGTTTAAATTATATCGTTTATAGGGATTTGTCCGATAAATGCCATGATTAATAGTCGCCAACAATCATTTACCTCAATTCAGGTGAAAATAGCCTCTCTCGTTTAAGATTTCTTATGAATTCCACTGTTAGCGCCCCAATTGCCTTTGACTACCCGCAGCAAGACTCTGCTGGGGTTACCTGCACCGCCCAAGCCTGGGCCAAAGTCCCACCGCACCTCGCTGGACCCCAGAAGGATGCTGTCATTGCCCGCATTAAGCAGCTTTTAGTAGAAAAAGATGCTGCGCTTATCGCTCACTATTACGTGGATGGCGATATTCAAGACTTAGCCATGGAGACTGGTGGCTATGTAGCTGACTCTTTAGAGATGGCGCGCTTTGGTAAAAATCATCCTGCCAAAAATTTAGTTGTTGCTGGTGTTCGTTTCATGGGTGAAACTGCCAAGATTCTCAGTCCTGAAAAACGTATCTTCATGCCTGACTTAGATGCAACCTGTTCTTTAGATTTGGGTTGCGATGCTGCTGACTTTGCGAAGTTTCGTGTGGCACATCCCGATCGAGTTGTGGTGGTGTATGCCAATACAAGTGCGGCCGTAAAAGCTCAAGCTGATTGGATGGTGACTAGCTCATGCGCTCTAGCCATCGTGCATCAACTCAAAGTTGAAGGTAAAAAAATCTTATGGGCACCTGATCGTCATCTTGGTAGATATATTCAAGAACAAACGGGCGCTGATATGTTGTTATGGAATGGTGCCTGCATCGTTCATGATGAATTTAAGGCTGCTGAACTCGAGATTCTGAAGGCTGCTCATCCTAAGGCCATGATTCTGGTACACCCTGAATCACCTCAAGCTGTAGTAGATCTAGCAGATGTCGTTGGCTCTACGTCAGCCATGATTAAGGCTGTAGTGGATGGCGCCGCTACTGAATACATCGTCGCAACCGATAAGGGCATCTTGCATCGCATGCGTCAGCTAGCTCCCAACAAGAAATTGATTGAGGCCCCAACTGCTGGTAACAGTGCTACCTGCAAGAGCTGTGCCCATTGCCCTTGGATGGCCATGAATGGTCTGCAAGGAATCTTGGATTGCCTAGAAAACGCCTCTGGTGAAATCTTCATCGATGAACCGATTCGGGTTCAAGCATTAGGTTGTATTGAACGCATGCTCGACTTCACCAAAAATCATCCCGATCTTCTTGCTAAAGCACAGCATGGCTTTGTGAAGAATATTGGCGCCGCTTAGTTTAGTTTTTTTCTTTTTAGATAGATATTGTTTTTCATGTTTGATTACAACGAAACCTTAGAGCAAGCACGCCAACGCAATATTCATGATGCCCTCATGGAAGATATTGGCAAGGGTGACTGGACTGCCAAGTTAGTTCCTAGAAAATCTGTGCATGCTCAACTTATTGTGCGTCAGGAAGCTGTGCTCTGTGGTGTTGATTGGTTTGAAGGTACTCTGAAGAAATTAGATCCTCATGCTAAAGTCACCTGGAGTTACATCGAAGGTAACTTGATGAAGCCAGATACCAAGGTATGCGACATTCAAGCAGACTCACAAGCCCTCCTCTCTGCAGAGCGCACCTGTATTAACTTCTTACAAACCTTATCTTGGACTGCCAGCATTACACGCCAACACGTTGATGCCATTGCCGGGGCAAGCCCCAATCCTAAAGGTTGCGCAGTATTAGATACTCGCAAAACAATTCCAGGTTTACGCCAGGCACAAAAATATGCAGTGCGAGTTGGCAATGGTCAGAACCAGCGTCTTGCTCTATGGCACGGCATCCTGATTAAAGAAAATCACATTGCAGCGGCAGGCAGCGTTACTGCTGCACTTCAGAATGCACAAGCACTGAATGCAGGAGTGGATATTCAGATTGAAGTTGAGAACTTCGCTGAATTGGAAGAAGCGTTAGCTGCTGGCGCCAAGAGCATCTTGATTGATAACTTTAATACCGATCAAATGAAACAAGCTGTAGCCATTACTGCTGGCCGTGCATTACTAGAAGCCTCTGGTGGCATTAATTTAGATCAGATGCGTGCGATTGCCGCTACAGGTGTGGATCGTATCTCACTGGGCAAGCTAACCAAGGATGTGAATTCCATTGATTTCTCAATGAGAATTCTGGGTTAATAATTAGGTTTCTTTTGTGTTTTCCACACCCTCTGCCTGAGGGGTCAATATGGTTGGGTATGAGACCGCCCAAGTACCAGGGTAATCACGACTGTAATGTAATCCCCTGCTTTCTCGGCGCATGAGTGCTGATCTGACGATGAGCTCAGCGCACTCTAACAAGTTACGCAACTCAATCAGGTCACGCGTCACCTTAAAGTTCGCGTAATACTCTTGTACTTCATATCGAAGTAGCTTAATTCTATGTAAGGCGCGCTCTAGGCGTCGATTAGTCCTTACGATGCCGACATAGTTCCACATGAGTGAACGCAATTCATCCCAGTTATGGGCAATCACCACCTGCTCATCCGCATCTTCTACTTGACTTTCATCCCACAGGGGAAGATTTGGCATCACTGGTGTCTTCAGCCCCGAAATATCTTCAGCAGCCGCTTTACCAATGACCACGCACTCGAGAAGTGAGTTACTTGCCAAGCGATTGGCGCCATGCAGACCGGTATAAGTAGCCTCACCTACTGCATATAGACCTGGTAAATCTGTTCTTCCTTTGAGATCAGTCACCACACCACCGCAGGTGTAATGGGCTGCAGGCACTACCGGAATAGGTTCTTTGGTGATATCTAATCCAAGACTTAAGCAGCGCGCATAAATCATCGGAAAATGTTCTTTAATAAATACTTCGCCTAAATGAGTAGCATCAAGATGAACATAATCCAAACCGTGCTTCTTCATTTCAAAGTCAATAGCACGTGCCACTATATCTCGTGGGGCTAACTCATTGCGCTCATCATGTTCCGGCATAAAGCGAGTGCCATCCGGAAGTTTTAATATGCCACCCTCGCCGCGCATTGCTTCAGTAATCAAGAAGGTCCGATCGCTTGGGTGATACAAACAGGTTGGGTGAAACTGAATGAATTCCATATTGCCTACGCGACAACCTGCACGCCAGGCCATGGCAATACCATCACCAGTAGCGGTATCAGGATTACTGGTGTAGCGATACACCTTACCAACACCGCCAGTAGCTAGCACTACAGACTTTGCCTCAATTGTTTCTACCCGATTGTTTTTAATATCTAAGGCATAAACGCCATAGCAACGATTGGGTTTAGTGCGCTGCGTCTTGGCATCGAGCTGGCGATTAGTGATGAGATCTAAAGCAATCCAATGCTCAAGAATTCGAATATTTTTATGGGACTTAGCCTTGTCCAGCAGCACTTCATGAATAGCCTTACCAGTAGCATCAGCAGCGTGCGCAATACGGCGATGACTGTGACCACCTTCGCGGGTTAAGTGCAAACCCATCGGACCAGACTTATCTTCAGTAAAAGGAACACCCTGCTCTACCAACCATTTGAGGGCTTGCGCACTTTCTTCAGCAATGTAACGAGCGGTTGATTCAACCACTAAACCAGCGCCAGCATCAAGTGTGTCAGCCACATGCGAATCAATACTGTCATGCTCTTTATCCACCACCCCAACTATGCCGCCTTGGGCCCATGCGGTAGCTGCCTCACCTAAACCGCGTTTCGCCATCAGAATCACTGGCTGGGTTTCAGCCATGTGCAAGGCAACCGTTAAGCCAGCTAAACCAGCCCCAATAATGAGAACCGGTAATTCAGCTTGAGCTTGGGAAGGTGTTGGTGTGGAACTAGCCATAAACTTTTATGAAATGATTGCCGACAACTTCGCCATAACTTCATCCATCACTTGCAATGGTGCTTTTTCGAGTTTTCTGGCCTTCCTCGCACTCAAATCCAGCACTCTAGGCTGATCACAACGCACCACTCCCAAAGTTTTAGTGTTGGCTAACTCGACCGTAAATCCTGCGACACGTGCAAAATTTCCACCGGTTGTAATTGGCAAAACTACTGGGGCCTTGGTTAATTTATTAAACGGCTCCCTTGTGACTACTAAAACTGGCCTGATTCCTTTTTGCTCATGACCAGAACTTGGGTCAAGTGATACCAGATAAATATCCCCACGATCCATTAAAGCAACTCTTTGCCAATGGGAGCAATATCAAGCCACTCGCGCTCTTCTGGAGTTCTCTTCTGCTGAGGCTTACATTGCGCCAATAATTCTTCAAGCGTGTATTTAGGCTTCTTGATTGGCTCAATAACCAAACGCCCTTTCTCAACCGCAACATCCACAGATGATCCCGGCTCAAGATTTAGCAAGCTCAATATAGATGGGGGTACTGCCAACATGATAGAGCCACCGACTTTACGCAAATTTGTTATTGACATGGGCTGCCTTCTACAAGCTATGATGTTGATGAAAATATATTTATTATATAAAAGTATAACATTAAAACAGGATTAAAACCGAATTAAATCAGCCATCTAAACCTTACTTATCCCAAAAAGATTACCTACAAGCATTCAGTGAATACACGCTTGAGTAACTGGGTAGACCCTATTATCAGGGAGATTGAAGCAATAAACCCCATCTCAGTGATGGGGTTTATTGACATTAAAGCATTTACTGCAGCAATAAGAACACTAAATATTAGACGTCACCTTAGATCCACCTGGAGCATTGGTACCGTATCCCATAATCTTGGCCACATCTCCACCCTTGGCAAGTTTGACAGCGCAGTACTTAAATTCTGGAATCTTCCCAAATGGATCTAAGGCAGGATTGGTAATCAAGTTTGCCGCAGCTTCATAGTAAGCAAACGGAATGAAGATTACGCCTCTTGGAGTGCCATCATCTCTGCGCACGTGTATACCTACCTCACCGCGACGAGACTGAACAGTAATGACATCGCCAGCAGTTACCCCTAATTGAGTCATGTCTTCACCATGCATCGACACTGTAGCCATAGGCTCAATTGCATCAAGCACCGTTGCACGGCGCGTCATACTACCTGTGTGCCAGTGCTCTAACTGTCGGCCTGTAATCAATACAAATGGATATTCTGTATCTGGACGTTCGTTAGCTGGAATAATGTCGGCAGGTACAAGTTTAACTTTACCGTCTGGCGTTGCAAAGCTGTCATCAAATACGATTGGGCGGCCCGGATCTTCTAGCGATAGACATGGATAAGTCACGCTAGATTCTTTTTCTAAGCGCTCCCAAGTAATGCCATTAATTGCACCATGCATTGCTTGCCGCATCTCGTCATAGACAGCTGCTACACCAGCATCTGGTCCTTGGTAATTCCAATTCAGACCCATACGCTTGGCGATTTCTTGAATGATCCACAAGTCTGCCTTAGCGTCACCCGGTGGGTTGATTGCCTTCTTACCCATCTGCACCATACGGTCGGTGTTGCTTGCTGTACCCACCTTCTCTGGCCAAGCGCTGGCTGGCAACACAACGTCAGCTAGCAGCGCTGTTTCTGTCATGAAAATATCTTGAACCACCAAATGCTCTAAGGAGGCTAATGCGTGACGTGCGTGATTTAAATCAGGATCACTCATTGCTGGGTTTTCACCTTCGACGTACATGCCACGAATTTTGTCCGGGTCGCTATCTGGTGCCGTGATCTTGTGCATGATCTCAACCACGGTGTAACCAGGTTTCTTATCAAGCGGGGTGCCCCAAAATTTTTCAAACCAAGCATGTGCCTCAGGGTTATCAACGCGCTGATAGTTCGGGAACATCATTGGGATCAAACCAGCATCACTTGCACCCTGCACATTATTCTGACCGCGTAATGGATGTAAACCAGAACCAGGTTTACCAATTTGACCGGTAATACTGACCAAGGCAATTAAGCAACGTGCGTTATCGGTGCCATGAACGTGTTGGCTCACACCCATGCCCCACAAAATCATGGCTGACTTTGTCGTCGCGAATTCTCGAGCAACTTCACGTAAGGTTTCTGCAGGAATACCGCAAATGGGTGCCATCGCTTCAGGGCTGTAGCCTTTGATATTTTCTTTTAAGGCTTCAAAGTTATTTGCGCGGTTCGCAATAAAGTCTTGATCTGCCAAACCCTCTTCAATAATCGTGTAGATCATGGCATTGAGCATAGCTACATCGGTATCTGGCTTGAACTGCATATTGCGCCAGGCGTGTTTACTGATCTCCGTCATGCGTGGATCGCAGAGCACAATCTTGGCTCCACGTTTAGCAGCATTCTTAAACCAAGTTGCGGCTACCGGATGGTTCGCTGTTGGATTTGATCCAATTAAGAAAATCAAACTCGAGTGCTCAACATCATTCACCTGATTACTGACAGCGCCAGAGCCCACACCTTCTAGCAATGCCGCTACTGATGATGCATGGCAAAGACGAGTGCAATGATCTACGTTATTGCTACCAAAGCCAGTACGAACCAGTTTTTGGAATAAGTACGCTTCTTCGTTACTCCCTTTAGCTGAACCAAAGCCAGCCAGCACTTTCAGGCCATGTTTGTCTTTAAGTTTCTTAAGACCGCCACCTGCAAAATCCAAGGCCTCTTCCCACGTAGCTTCGCGGAATATATCAGACCAGTCTTGTTTTCCTTCGAGGATAGATTCATCCTTAGGCACGCCAGGTTTACGAATCAAAGGTTTTGTTAAACGCTGTGGATTGTGGATGTAATCCATACCGAAGCGACCTTTGACGCAAAGGCGATTGTGATTCGCTGGGCCATCGCGACCCTCAACGCTCACAATCTTTTCATCTTTAACGTTATAAGTGATTTGACATCCAACACCACAGAATGGGCAGACAGAATCGACTTTTCGATCGACGGTCTGCGAACCAATCAATCCCTTGGGCATCAATGCACCAGTAGGACAAGCTTGCACACACTCGCCACAGGCAACGCACGTACTGTCGCCCATAGGATCATTAAGATCAAAGACGATCTCGCTGTGTGCACCACGCATTGCATAGCCAATCACATCATTCACCTGCTCTTCACGACAGGCACGCACACAACGGTTACATTGAATACAGGCATCTAGGTTAACTGCCATTGCTGGATGAGAGATGTCACTAGACACTTTTTCACGGCGCAACGCTTTGAGCTCTGGGCGAACGGTCACATCCATACGCGTAGCCCACGTACTGAGCTCACCATGTTGTTGCTTTTGTTCTTCAGCCTTGGTGTCACCTACCCACTTGAAGCCTTCATCAGGCATATCAGAGAGCAACATCTCCAGGACCAATTTTTGACTCTTGATGGCGCGCTCACTATTGGCTTTGACTTCCATGCCTGGTGTAGCGCTTCTACAGCAGCTAGGGGCTAAAGTACGTTCACCATTGATTTCAACTACGCATGCACGGCAGTTTCCATCAGGGCGATAACCATCTTTAAAGCACAGATGCGGAATATCAATGCCATGACGTTTTGCAGCTTTGAGGATAGTTTCACCTTCATAAGAAACAATCGTCTTACCGTCTAATTTGAACTCAACAGTTTGTAGCTCGAGTTCTTTTGGATTGGTTGGTGCGTTCATATAGTCTCGTTCTTCCCTATTCTTTTATTAAGGTACTTCCTTATTGAATCTCTTCTGGGAAATATTTATGAATACAGCGAATTGGGTTTGGTGCCGCTTGACCTAGACCGCAGATCGAAGCATCAACCATCACGGTAGCTAAATCTTCAAGAGTATCTTGATCCCAAGACTTGGCTTGCATCAACTTAGCTGCCTTACCAGTACCCACACGGCATGGCGTGCACTGACCACAACTCTCATGCTCAAAGAAGTGCATGACATTGAGCGCCATATCGCGTGCCTTATCTTTGTCACTGAATACCATCACCGCTGCAGAACCAATAAAGCAACCATAAGGCTGCAAGGTATCAAAGTCGAGTGGAATGTCATTCATCGTTGCTGGCAAGATACCGCCAGATGCGCCGCCTGGTAAGTAACCATAGAAATTGTGGCCATCTTGCATGCCGCCACAGTACTCATCAATCAACTCTTGAATCGTGATGCCAGCAGGTGCCAATTTGACACCAGGCATCTTCACACGTCCGCTCACGCTGAAGCTGCGTAAGCCTTTACGATCATGACGACCGAATGAACTAAACCATTCTGGACCACGTTGAATAATGTCTCGCACCCAGTAGAGGGTTTCAAAGTTGTGCTCTAAGGTTGGTCGACCGAATAAGCCAACTTGGGCGATGTAGGGAGGACGCATACGGGGCTCGCCACGCTTACCTTCAATACTCTCAATCATGGCGGATTCTTCACCGCAAATATAGGCGCCTGCGCCACGACGCAATTCAATATTCGGAATTGGAAATGGCGGATTGGCTTTGAGCTTAGCCAATTCTTTTTCAAGTAGTTCACGGCAACCGTGATACTCATCACGCAAGTAGATATAGCAAGCATCAATACCGACAACATTAGCTGCAATCAATAAACCTTCTAAGAAACGATGTGGATCACGCTCGAGATAAGTACGGTCTTTAAATGTACCTGGCTCACCTTCGTCTATGTTCACCGCCATGAGCTTCGGCGCGGCTTGATCTTTCACAATCCGCCACTTACGACCTGCTGGGAATCCTGCCCCACCCAAACCGCGGAGACCAGAACTCTCCATTGCTTTGATCACAGTCTCAGCGTCTTTCTTGCCCTCATGAATTTCTTTGGCAAGGCTGTAACCACCTTGAGCACGATAGGACTCGTACCCCACATAGTCAGGCGAGACCGCTTGGTTCTGACCTTGTGGAGATATGCCTTGCTCTGCCAATGCAGCAGGATCAAAGTTCGCATCATCCTTCGCCATGGGCTGAGTAGTCAACTGATTACCGACTGCTGCCTTGACCTTATCGGTTGTCGCAAATAGGACTGGATACTGGTGCACCACGGCTACAGGGGCCTGTTCGCAACGACCTACACATGGGGCAGCAATCACTTTAACCTTGGGGTTGCCCAAGATGGCTGCCAACTTTGAAAGAAGATTTTGTGCGCCAGATAATTCACATGCGATGCCGTCACAAACACGCACAGTGATATCAGCAACCGGATCATTTCCGCGTACGACTTCAAAGTGGTGATAGAAAGTCGCGACTTCATACACCTCCGCCATTGGTAAATTCATTTCTTTTGCCAAAGCGACTAAATGACGGTCATGTAATGCGCGATATTCATCATTGAGCTTATGGAGATTTTCAATCAATAAATCACGACGATGTGGAGCCTCACCAATCAACTGACGCACTTCTGCAACTGAAGCATCATCTGCTTGTCGACCTTTTAATTTACTTTTGCGACGAATGGTCTCCCTTAAATCATCAGCAGTAGCCACTGCGACTGCTTTGACTTCCTTGGTAGGCTTTGGGTGATTCATAGTCTCTAGTCTCTAATATTGATTTTTATAGCATTCATTTGCGTTTCTCAAAACGAGCTAAAACGCAAAATAACGCTTGATTTTGGGTTATTTCACACCCCAAGTCCTTGACTTCGCTCAAGGGACTTCAAAGGGACTAACTTAGAGCTAAATTAAGGGTAAACCCTAAATTAGAGAAGAGATGGTGAAGGCTTGTCACCAGGCGGTAGAGAGTAGTCCAGCTTGCGCTCATAGAGGCGCGCCTTGTAGCAGTCCTGATAGCCCTTGCTACCAATTTGCCATCCAATAGAGGTGCAGTCATCTTGAGCGGCAGACTCAATAGAGCCACAGGCAGTCAGGCTTAAAGCGGTAAGAGCGGTAGAAATGAGAAGGATGCGCATTTTTGTTGAATTCATAACCTAAGTCTACTTGATTCTGAGCTCAACATCGAGTGGAATCCCCTCTTTGCCTGACTCCACCGTCTTTATCTGCCCCATCGCAATACGCTGTTTCAATGCTGGGTTTTCTTTGATCATGAAGCCATAAGCGATTTGCGCTCTATTTTTGGCCAGGGCTTTCAGGTCAGAATCACTCACCTCAATGCCAGCGATCAACTCAGTATGAAATTGTTCATTACGAGCCTCACCATCTGGCAACATCAATAAACGTTGTCCCAATGTAATACGGCCAATATATTGCGCATAAGCCGCTTTCAATCCAGCTTGTACTCGCGGATCAGAGAGGCTTGGAACCGGCACAGGCTCACCTTCTTGCAATTTAAATCCAGCATCCTTCAAGATGGCCATGTCAGCTTTTGCTCTGGCTAAAGCTTGCCTATCCTGAACAGGATCATAAGTACCGATAATTTCTAGACTGGAGTTCGGACGCTTGACCAGGTACTCGCCAAACTTTTCTAAGCGCTCTTGATCAATGGGTAAAAAAACTGCTTCCCCCGGAACCGCATTGACACCCTCTGACCCACCCATACCCAAAATAGAGGCTAAGGCTCTGAATGGCGCAGTAGCAACATTGGTGAGTACATTGGTGATGGCCTGCCAAACCAAGCCACTTGCGCTAAATTCTGGGGAGTCTACATTTCCAGCTATCCGAATAGTGACATCAATGGTGTCATCTGAATCCTCTAAGAGCGCTATCGCCAAGCCTAATGGTAATTTTTTCCCTTGAAAGTCAGGAACTTCATCGCCTAACTGCACCTTCTTAATCATGATTTGATTGCTGCCATCGAGTTGCCCATCTTTAGCGCGGTAATTCAGATTCAGAGTTAAGTTACCGCCCGTGATCTGATAGCCCGCATAGGTCATAACCGCAGGATTAAAAGTGGTAAGGGGTAGATTTCTAAAGCTCATCAAGATGTCGTGGTTACGACGCGGATCATCAAACGAGGCTTGTCCTTTTGCACGCATGCTACCTGAATTCGCGACAACTCCATCCATGGCAATCGAGGCAAATCGACCAGGCATATTGCTGACGCCAATAAAGGTGGCATTGAATTTTTTGACATCCACTTTGAAATTTGGCTTCATCGCCATATCGGTAAAGAACACTTCCCCAGATTTCAAGCTGACCGACCGAATATCCAAGTCAAATGGATTTTGCGGCTTTGGTTTGTCCTCAGGCAAAGAGGTATCCCTAGCGGGCGCCTCAAGGGCTTGCTTTGAAAATAAACGGCGGAAATTGGAAAGGCCTTGTGCATTGATTTCAAAACGTAAGACGGGGTGCTCAATCACGACTTCATCCATAATCAAGCCGCTAGACTGAATGCCGTTTCTTTTATTCGTCTTGTATTCAAATTGACGAATCTGCGCACTATCCCAAGTAATCAGCGGAGTATTTTCGCCCTTTTCCTGAACCGTTAAGTTTGTGAGTTGCGCATTTCCAGAAAAGAGATCTGCATCATGGTCTAACTTTACCGTTAGCTCTGCATTGAGTATGCCGCTGGTTCCGGTTAACTCTTTATTGGCAGGCAGAAATGAAATTAAGGGGGTGGCTGCAATATTCTCGATCTTAATCTTGCCCTCCAAAGCCTTCGACGCAGTATTTAAATCCCAATGTGAGATTATTTTGCCTTCGTCTAGCTTGAGATCTAGTTGAGCCCCGAGCATATTGGGGCTTGGATTATCTAGACCGCCACTTAAGCTGACATGCCTAAATGCAAGAGTCTTATTGATCCCAGGAATCAGCAGTTGAAGTGACCCCAGATTAAAGTCATATTGACCACGTACCCCAGAAACTACTCCGTTCTTATCGTAATTGGCGACTTCTAATAATTTGATAGAAAAAGGTTTGAGCTCTTCTCTTAATTTATTCGCTTCATCAGCCAAAATGAGCGAGGCGCCATTGACTAGAAACTCATCAACCGAAATTTTGATGGGCTTATTTGCTTGCTGGGGATCTTTAGGCGGAAGATTTTTTTCTACAGCATGGATAAACTCTTGCCAATTCCAGACGTCCTCTTGAGATCCTCGCGATATCGGTTTTTTTTCGATGAGGAGCTTGGGCTCATCCAAGGCAATTTTGTCAAAGCCGATTTCACCTGCCGCCAACTTGGTCCACTTCAGTGCGATGGCCAATTTTTTAAATTCGAGGAGTCGGCCAGACCCTGACTTTGATAACTGCAGACCATCTAGTTCTATACCCAAACGCAATGGGGATAGATTCATGTCCTGATAGACGATCTCATATCCAATTTTTTCACTGTATTCAGCCACGCTTTTTTTCAGCAAACCTGGAATAAACAGATGGCATCCAGCCCAAAATAGGGCAGTTAGGGTAAGCAATGAGACGGCTATACGCAGGCTCCATGCCTTAATCTGGGGATTTTTGAGGGAAAGCATCTACTTGTCTTTAGGGGTGAATATCAGTAACAATGAAAACCATTACAAAAGAAATAATATAAACCCAAGGGAGACTTCATGAAATCAGCTCTAAAAAGGATTGCAGTACTCATTTTCAGCTTGCATGCAGTGCTATTTGGTTCTTTTGCCATGGCTCAAAATCAAGACGGCTTTGAGGATTTGATCGATGGGGTCAGCTTAAGTGGCTGGAACATCATCGGCAATGCTAGCTGGGTAATTGGTAATGGGATTGTGGAAGGCAATAAACCCAGTGGATTTTTAGTCAGCACGAAGTCCTATAAGAACTTTGTGATCAGAGCCGAATTTTGGGCGGAGTCCAATACCAATAGCGGCATCTTTATTCGTTGCCAAGATCCCAATAAAGTTGCTGCAAACACTTCTTATGAAATCAATATTTGGGATACACGCCCCGAGCAAGCTTATGCAACCGGTGCGATTGTAGATGTTGCAAAAGTCAATCCGATTCATAAAGCAGGCGGCCGATGGAACACTATGGAAATCGTTGCCAATGGCTCAAACTTCAAAGTTACGATGAATGGCGTGGTCACAGTAGCTGATGCTAAAGATGCCCGTTTCGCTGAGGGTCCTATCGCCCTGCAATCTGCCGGTGGCATCATCAAGTTTAAGAAGGTTCAAATCAAGCCGATTTGAGATTTATACAAAAATCTCAATACGATCACCGCAGGCTATGGGCATCAATGCTCTATCCTGCTTTTTCATTTTGACCAACCCATAATTTGACATTGTTTTGAGGGTTCTAGACAGATTTCCTTGCTTGCGCCCAGTCAGATCAGCCAATTCAGAGATTGATACGGGTTTTGACGATCGAATGACTTCTAGTAAAGCACGGTTTTCATCACTGAGTACTTGGGCCAGAGAGCGCATTGACGTAAACCATATTTTTGGGTCGCTAGCCTTAGCCTTTATATCGCCCTTTGCAATTGCAAACATACGCTTACGAATATCCTCTTGCGATGCGATGCCGATTTTAATTACTTTCATTTCTCTTTATCCGCCCTTAAAACTTTGTCAACATCATCAAAGAAATCACTCAGCAACTGATAGGCATCTATAAATAAATATTGTGTGCCATGATCTTGAGAGCTTCGATGCTTATGATCGTAAGGTAACTTTCTCCCAACATAACCCGATCTTGTCTTTAAGGCATGCGCATTGTCATAACCCATGATCCTCAGACCCTTGGGGTTATGCAGTGTTAGCGAATAACGAACACCATGCGGAATTGCAGTTGTAGTCTCAACCTGCCAAGCTTCAATTTTCACCCAGTAGCCATCCTCTTGATCGATCACCTGCTGATGTAAGTCTAGTAATGTGGAGATGCCGACATTTTTCATCTCCAAAACTATATCAGCTAATGATATACCAAAAGTAACAACCCTCCGTCAATCTAAGGATTTTTGCTTACGCAGGCGGAAAACCAGCCTTCTGTGCCCACATATTATTAAACACGTTGATCACGGGTTTCTCATAGACACCTGCTTTGGTGTAGGGCTCATCTTTCAACCAAGCATCCACTGCTGCTCTATTAGGAAAATCCAATGCTATGAGACTGCCAATGACAGTATTGCCATCTTCAGAAGTGAGCGGACCAGCAAAGGCCATGCGATCAGCTTGTTGCGCTAAATAAGCACGATGTTCTGGGCGAACTTGCACGCGCAGTTCAGCTGTTCCAGGGCGATCCATTAATAGAATTGCATAAATCATATTGCCTCCAATAGTTGTTCGTTATGAGTTATTCATCTCGGTAGCTCCGATATTACGGTAAACCTTAAAGCAAAAACCACCCGAAGGTGGTTTTCTTGATACTTGGCGGAAGGGGCGGGATTCGAACCCGCGGTAGGCTATTAACCTACGCACGCTTTCCAGGCGTGTGACTTAAACCGCTCATCCACCCTTCCGGAATCGTTGATTATACGATTGCCGTAAGGGCTTTGCCCCAAATCCATCTAAAGACAGCTTACAGCGACTCTTTGAGCTGATCCAAGATATGTGGATTTTCCAAGGTAGAAGTATCTTGAGTCACTTCCTCGCCCTTCGCAATCACGCGCAACAAGCGACGCATGATCTTGCCTGAACGGGTTTTTGGCAAGTTGTCACCAAAGCGCACATCTTTTGGTTTTGCAATTGGGCCAATCTCTTTACCAACCCAGTTACGCAATTCAGTCGCAAGCTTTTTAGCTTCATCACCAGTTGGACGACCCCCTTTGAGAACCACGAATACGCAAATGGCTTCACCAGTCAGTTCATCTGGACGACCAACAACAGCCGCTTCTGCAACCAATGGATTGGCTACCAAGCAAGATTCGATTTCCATGGTTCCCATACGGTGACCGGAAACGTTCAATACGTCATCGATACGGCCAGTGATGGTGAAGTAGCCAGTATCTTTATTGCGGATCGCGCCGTCACCTGCGAGATATAAAGTTCCACCCAATTCCTCTGGGAAATAAGACTTCACGAAACGATCAGGATCACCCCAAATCGTACGAATCATAGAAGGCCATGGACGTTTCACAACCAAGATACCGCCTTGACCATTTGGAACGTCTGCACCGGCTTCATCCACAATCGCCGCCTGAATGCCGGGCAATGGCAATGTGCATGAACCTGGAATCATTGGTGTTGCGCCTGGCAATGGAGAAATCATGTGGCCACCTGTTTCGGTTTGCCAGAAGGTATCTGCGATTGGGCAATTTGAATTTCCCACATTCTCGTAGTACCACATCCATGCTTCAGGATTAATTGGTTCGCCGACAGAACCCAAGAGGCGCAATGAAGATAAGTCATAGCTCTTTGGATGTACTGCTTGGTCATTGCTTGATGCTTTGATCAATGAACGGATAGCCGTTGGTGCGGTGTAGAAAATACTCGCTTTATGTTTTTGGATCATGTCCCAGAAACGGCCAGCGTTTGGATATGTTGGGACACCTTCAAACACAATCTCAGTAGCGCCTACTGCAAGTGGGCCATAAGTAATGTAAGAGTGACCTGTAACCCAACCGATATCGGCAGTACACCAGAACACATCGCTTGGCTTAATATCAAAAGTCCACTTCATGGTGAGGATCGCCCACAAGAGGTAACCGCCTGTAGAGTGCTGAACACCCTTTGGCTTACCGGTAGATCCTGAGGTGTAGAGAATAAATAATGGATGCTCAGCGCTGACCCACTCTGGCTCACAAGTACTGGATTCATTTGCCACAATTTCCTGCATCCAAACATCACGACCCGCTGTCATGGCAATATCAGCACCAGTGCGCTTGCTCACGATCACATGCTTCACCTTAGGACATTCGCCAGTAGACAGTGCTTCGTCACAAATGGCTTTCAATGGCAATGCTTTGCCGCCGCGGAACTGTCCATCGGCAGTAATCACTGCAACGGCGCCTACGTCCATGATTCGATCACGCAATGCTTGAGCAGAGAAGCCGCCGAACACTACAGAGTGAATGGCGCCAATACGAGCGCAAGCTTGCATTGCAACAATACCTTCGATAGTCATCGCCATATAGATGATGACGCTGTCACCAGACTTAACACCCAATTTGCGCAGTGCGTTTGCCATTTTGCAAACACGCTCGAGCATTTCTTTATAAGTGACTTTAGTTACGCTACCGTCATCGGCCTCAAAAATGATGGCGGTTTTATCGCCCAGGCCAGCTTCAACTTGGCGATCCAAACAGTTATAGGAAGCGTTAGTAGTGCCATCTTCAAACCATTTATAGAAAGGCGCCTTGGATTCATCTAAAACCTTAGTAAATGGCTTCTTCCAATAGATATTCTCTTTTGCAAGACGACCCCAGAAACCGTCATAGTCTTTTTCTGCTTCAGCACAAAGCTTGGTATAGGCCTCCATACCTGGAATTGCCGCACCCTTTACAAAATCTGCAGGTGGGTTAAATACGCGGTTTTCTTGCTTTAATGGTTCCATGCTTCACAGCCCTCTATCTAATAATCAATAATCTTTACATCTCAAAATGCGCAAAATGACGCAAAATGACGGGTTTTGACCCGCAAGACCTTCGAAGATAAGTGAAAACACTTGGGATTTGCTCTATGGCAAACCCTTAAAATAGGGCAAACCTTACTAATAATGTGGAAATAAGCCAAAAAACCATGACAAATATCAAACAAAACGACCTGATTCAAAGCGTTGCAGACGCATTCCAGTTCATTTCTTACTACCACCCCAAGGACTTCATTGATGCCATGGGCAAGGCCTACTCCCTAGAAAAAGGTGAGGCAGCCAAGGATGCGATTGCACAAATCTTGACCAACAGCCGGATGTGCGCTGAAGGCCACCGTCCACTTTGCCAAGATACCGGCATTGCCGTCGTTTTCCTCAAAATCGGCATGAACGTCCAGTGGTCTGATGCCACGATGAGCGTCACAGAAATGGTAAATGAAGGTGTGCGCCGCGCCTACCTCAATCCAGAAAATACATTACGCGCTTCTGTATTAACTGATCCTGCAGGTAAACGCAAAAACACCGGTGATAACACTCCTGCAGTAATTCACTATGAAATTGTTCCGGGTGATGATGTTGAAGTGATTTGCGCTGCTAAAGGTGGTGGCTCAGAAAATAAAGCCAAGATGGTCATGCTTAACCCTTCTGACTCGATCGTCGACTGGGTTCTCAAAACGGTTCCAACTATGGGTGCTGGCTGGTGCCCTCCTGGAATCCTCGGCATTGGAATCGGTGGCACTCCAGAAAAAGCAATGTTGATGGCTAAAGAAGCTTTGATGGGCCCCGTAGATATCCAGGAACTCATTGAGCGCGGCCCAAAGAATCGCGTAGAAGAATTGCGCCTCGAGCTCTATGAGAAAGTGAACAAACTCGGTATTGGTGCCCAAGGTCTAGGCGGCTTATCTACTGTGCTTGATATAAAGATCCTGGATTACCCAACGCATGCAGCTTCATTGCCTGTGGCCATGATTCCGAACTGTGCTGCAACACGTCACGTCCATTTCCATTTGCATGGCGATGGCCCTGCAAAACTAGAAGCTCCTTCTTTGTCTGATTGGCCGGATGTCACCTGGACTCCAGATGTTCAAAAGTCTAAACGCATCAATTTAGATACATTGACTGCTGAAGAAGTGGCAAGCTGGAAACCTGGTGAGACTTTATTGCTCAATGGAAAAATTTTGACAGGTCGTGATGCAGCACATAAACGTATTCAAGACATGCTCGCTAAAGGTGAAGAGTTACCGGTGAGCTTTAAAAACCGCGTGATCTACTATGTTGGTCCAGTGGATCCAGTGCGCGATGAGGTGGTTGGTCCAGCAGGTCCCACTACCTCTACTCGCATGGATAAGTTCACTGAGATGATGTTGGCCAAAACCGGTTTGATTTCGATGATTGGTAAAGCTGAGCGTGGACCAGTTGCGATTGAAGCTATTAAGAAACATAAGTCTGCCTACCTCATGGCCGTTGGTGGCGCCGCATATTTGGTATCCAAAGCGATTCAACACTCTAAGGTGGTTGGCTTTGCTGACCTCGGCATGGAAGCGATCTACGAGTTTGACGTCAAAGATATGCCAGTCACCGTTGCCGTGAACTCTGAGGGCATCTCAATGCATGAGACTGGCCCGAAAGAGTGGCAAGCGAAGATTGGTAATATTCCAGTCACCGTTGCTTAATTGCGTTTGGTCTTTTTGACTCTAACATTGGCACTCACTTGTCGCTAATAGGCGTTTTTGATTCTGGCGTTGGTGGCTTATCCATTTTGGATGAAGCCTTGCGCCAGCTTCCACAGCATGACTATATTTACCTGGCAGATTCTGCAAACGCCCCTTATGGAGAAAAATCCAGCGATTGGATTGCCAAGCGCAGCTTAAGTTTGTGCAAACATTTAGCAGACGCAGGCTGCGATGCCATCGTGGTGGCATGCAATACTGCCACTGCTGAAGCAATCAAACAGATTCGCAGTGAGGTGAAAGTGCCCGTCATCGGTGTAGAGCCAGGCATTAAGCCCGCAGCCATGCAATCCCAAAACGGGATTGTTGGAGTCCTTGCAACTGAAGCCACCCTGAAAAGCGATAAATTCAATGCCTTATTAGCTACCCTGCCCAGTGATTGCCTTTTTATCAAGCAAGCAGGTGCCGGACTAGTACCTTTGATTGAAGCCGGCAAAGCAGATAGCGAAGAAACCTTAGAGCTTCTTGCAAAACATCTAGTGCCAATTCAGGATGCGGGTTCAGACACCCTAGTATTAGGCTGTACCCACTACCCTTTTCTCAGAAAAGCCATTCGCAAATTATTAGGTGACTCCATTACGCTGATTGATACTAGCGAAGCAGTTGTGCGTCAATTAAAGCGACAACTAGAATCACTAGATACTGCTGGCTCATCAGGCAAGAGCACAAGAGAGCATGGTTCCGTCAGCTTTATCAGCAGCAAAGATGATGCTACCTTACTCAAAATGGCGCGAGATTTAATGCATAGCGATCTTGAGGCTCATGAGGTCAGCTCCAGTTTATTGGGAGCTACTCGATGAGTACGTTTTTCCAAAGGATGGATGCACGGCTCCCGTTTACCAAAACAGAGCGCATTATTATTGGCATCGTATTGGTATTACATGCCTTACCTGCTCTAGAGTTTTTACATTTTTCTTCACGTCCTCCAAAAATGGATGATGCGCGTGTCATGGCCAATCTAGTCAGCCCTGATACAGCATCTAATAAGAGCCAGCAACCTCCTGCTCCTCCGCCTCCTAAGCCTAAAGAAGAGCCCAAGAAAAAAACGGTTGAGGAAAAGTCTTCACAAAAGCCAACACCCCCTCAGCAGCAAAATACAAGCCAGCAGACTCAACAGCAAAGCAAGAGCGAATCACAGATGCAAAATGCGGCCGTTGCCCCTGCAACGACTGGTGGCGCCAGTGGTTCACCGATTCAGACGGACATTGGTAAACTGGTTGTCGTATACCAGCCCGATGCCGATGCTTATTACCCGTCGTTCTCTAAACGGTCAGGAGAGCAAGGCACTGTGGTTGTACGTTTGATTATTTCCGAGGCAGGCGAAGTGGAAGATGTTGCTATATTGCAATCGAGCACCTTCCCTCGACTGGATCGTGCAGCAACCGATATTGGCAGACGTTATCGCTTCAAACCCTTTTTAGTGAATGGTTCACCCCAAAGAATTTCTACCAATCTTTTAATTAAATTTAATCTCAAGAATTAACAACTATGAATACACCATTTGGAATTGCAAATCTTTGGCTCGAGGGTGATGGCATTACTCGCTTTGTAGCGATTGCTTTATTACTATGCTCTATCGTGACTTGGGTTATTTTGCTTACCCGTTTTTGGGAACTTCGTAACCTGCGTAAATTTAGACCTGAACTCGACCAGTTCTGGCGCGCTACTTCATACGAGCAAGGCCTGGAATCCTTCAGCAATCACAGTATGAATCCTTACTACCAGATTGCTCGTTCTGCTAGCAGTGCTTCAGTTCATCACCAGAGTCAAGCCAGTAATCATCGCGAGCTTCTGCAAACCTTGAATTATTCCGAGTGGATGGCTAGAAGCATTAAGAACGGTATCGATAGTATTGCTGCCACCCTACAAAAGGGCCTGACCTTCTTAGGCTCTACCGGCGCAACTGCACCGTTTATCGGCTTATTTGGCACCGTTTGGGGGATCTACCATGCATTAATTTCAATTAGCAGCTCTGGTAGCGCTCAGATTGATCAAGTTGCAGGCCCGATTGGCGAAGCTTTGATCATGACTGCCTTAGGTCTTGCGGTTGCGATCCCTGCGGTACTCGGCTTTAACGCAATCAATCGCGCCAATAAATTATTGGTTGCTGAACTCAATCGTTTTGGCAATGACTTGCTTGCCTACTTTGTGACTGGTGCTCGCGTGAAGTCTGGAGAATAAGTATGTCTTTCCATATACAAGACGATCAGAATGATGACGCCATTATGGCGGAAATCAACATGACGCCAATGGTGGATGTCATGTTGGTTCTTCTGATTATTTTTATCATCACCCTGCCCGTTATACAGCAAGCAGTAAAAGTGGAATTGCCTAAGGCAAACAGCGTTCGCAATGAGATCAAACCAGAGTCGGTTCAGCTATCCATTGATGCCAAGGGTCAGATTTTCTGGAATAGCACGCCAATCGATTTAAAAACATTTGATGGCTACGCTGAAAAGGCCGCCCAAAAGGATCCTCAACCAGAGATCAATCTCCGCGCGGATAAGTCCGTAAAATACGAATATGTGGCCCAAGTCTTAGCAGCCTCTCGCCGTGCCGGACTCACTAAATTAGGGTTTGTAACCGAGCCGGATTAAACTCTTCTCCGGCCTCGCAGCACTACAGCAATCTTATTTTGCTTTGTAGGGCATCTTGGATGGCAAACAGGTCTCTTCACTAACGTAAGTTCCGTTGCCCATCGTTTCACCCAAAATCCCACCCTGAATTTTTTCCACTTTCTTTAACTTACCTGTTACTGGGTCAAGCGTCATATTGGTAGATACTGTTCCTGCAGGATAGATGACACCCATCACATTCTCAGGCTCAAAGCTCGCATCGATCTGTATCAAAATATTGGGTCGCGCTAGAGTGACGCTCTTCACCACCTGCTTTCCATAAGCATCAGACTGATCCAAATCACGATCATCTAAAAAGACTTTTGCTTTCTGAGCACCAGAAGCAAGGGTGAGCTTCATCTCATACTCTTCGGTATACCCTTTTTCTGAGCGCTTGCAGTGAAACTCCATGACATCAACACCCCAAACAGCTAATGATGAAAAGGTGAGGCAGGAGCAAAGCAGCAATTTTTGTAAATTCATAATGGATGCAAAGAATACAGGGCTAGGCCAAGCGTAGCCTATATTGAAAGACTCTATTCTAATTTAGTGATATTGCTAGCAATCGTATTCAAGTGGTCTGAAACGGCAGGGCCATCATCATCCTCTGCATCAACATCATCATCTAAAGCGGCTACTGCGACAACCTCTTCGGGCGCCTTAAACCACTTAAATACGACCAAGGCAACTGATAGCAATGACATCACTAGACCAAAAATGCCCTTGATCTGATCAATCATTTGCGCAGTGATGAATGGCTGCTTGCTAGCGATATACACTTCGGTGCCATCGGAAATAGGAAAGCCAGATGGTGTCAACATCTTGTCTTCTGAAATTGGAAAGCTAAAGCGTGAGGCAACTTGAGGGCTATATAAAACGGGTAATAAAGCTGCAATCGCATGTGGATCAACATCTTTATTGGCCAGCAGATTGAGATTGACGCCCACCACCTGAATATCTTTAGATGGCACAGGTGGAGAGATTTGATACATATAAGCCAAAATCTTGGCATCAGCTACCCAGCCCATGCGCATTGCCAATGAGGGCGGGAAAGACATCTCTAGAAGCTGGTAACCCCGCTTTTGCACCAGAAAATCAACGGTGGCTGATGGCGCATAAGAAACTTGCACGATGACATCAGGAAGCCGATCAGCTTTCATGGCGAGCAATTGCTCGTCACTGAAGTTGGTTTCTACGTAATCAACCTCAGGAACCAAACCTGAAAAACGCAGGATTTGATTGGAAACAATGCTAGGTCCGCCGTTTTTCTCACCGAGATTGACTGTCTTGCCACGAATGTCATGAATATTCTTAACGTCGCTCTTCACCAAAAACTGAATTAACTGGGGTGCAATCGATGCAACCTGTCTTACATTCTCGTAGCCGACTGGATCAATACCGCCCTGCACAAATGCAAGATCTAAGTTGCCATCGTTTAATTCGTTTAGCGCCTGAAAAGACCCTGCGGTCGGCATAATGTTTAGTGTGACATTGCGACGAGTGGCTTCTTCCTGGAGTACTTTAGTCAAGTGATGACTTTTCGTGAGCATTCCACCGCCACTGATGGTGATTTCATAGTGGCGAGGATATAAATCGTAGGCAAATTTCCCAGCAAGCCCCAGTAACAGCCCAATCAAGATTAGCGCAAGGCCTTTGCGAATATGATGCTGTCTTCTAAGCCAATCTAAACCTTTAAAGAGGAGTTGCTCAACTTCATTTGCTGGATTTGCCATGGCCTATAACCTATCGAGAGACTTGAGTTAAGCCATGCTTTACCAAGATCTCTTGACCTTTGGCGCTTAAGCTATAGCGGACAAAATCCTTAGCCGCTGAACTAGCAGAATTCTTACTTACCAAAAACATATCTCGGTACAAAGGATATAACTTAAGCAGCAGAGTCTTATCGCTTATTGCGACGCCATTCACGGCAACTGCCTTGACTTTATTGCTGAGATTTTTATTCGTCAAATACCCAATGCCATAAGAATCTTCTGCGATTGCATCAGAAATGCCAGCAGCACTATCAAAGACTTTTGCATCGCGCGAGAATTTAGCACCCTTCATCACAACATCCTCAACAAATGCTCTCGTAGTTGAGCCTTCGTTCCTGTTGTAGACATTAATCTTCTTATTTGGGCCACCAATTTGATTCCAGTTAACAATTGAGCCTTCGAAAATTCCATCTAAATGCTCTAAAGAAATACCATTGATATTCATGCTGGGATGGACCACGATAGCTACACCCTCAATTCCAATCAAATTACTGTGGAGATCGAGATTAAACTCTTCAAAATTTAAATCTCTAGACATCATGGCTAGGTCAATACCTCCATGATCCAAAGCCACGAGGCCAGCAATAGAGCCCCCGCCTTCAATCGCGACTTTGACATGGGTGTGCTTCTCAATAAACGGGGCAATTAATAGGGCAACGAAGCGCGATACCGCTACCGACCCTGAAATCATGAGCTCTTTTTGCGCCCTCGCCACAACATAGGGATAAGCAATCAAGCCAGCAAGCGTAGCACCTCCTACACCTGCGGCAATAGCAATACCTCGGATGAAGCGACGACGATCGATCATCATTCGCCCGCCACAGGAACAAGATCCAACTCTTTAACGATGGCCTGTCCTTTTTTAGAATCTAGGCAATACGCAATGAAATCCTTGACCTCTTTGCTTGCTGACGATTTATATAGCAGCTGCAAGTTATTCCGAATGGGATAGCGACGGTCTTTGATATTTGTGTAGCTTGGTAGTACGCCATCAACTGCCAAAGGCTTAACTCTTTGTGGATTTAGAAAGGTGGTTCCCACATATCCAATTGCGAATGGATCAGATGTCATCGCTTGCATTAAGCCATTAAACGTCGTGACTACTTTTGCCTTTAAGGTAATGTGATCTTTAATGGCGACTTGTCTTTTCCAGGGCTCGTAGGTACCCAATTGTGGATCATGACTCACAACATTGATCGGCCCAGAGTATTTTCCCAGGGCGCTCCAAGAGGTGATATTCCCCGTAAAGACATCATGCAATTGTTCTAGGGTTAAGCCGCTAATTGGGTTAGCTAGATTAACAATCGCTGCAATCCCATCGGTAGCAATAGTCACTTCTTCTATCTTCAGTTTGTGTTTTTGCGCCCAGAGTTCTATATTCGGTGGTATTTGGCCTGAAGCCATTCCAATATCAGAAGTGCCATCTAGGGCTGATTTGTAGCCCATGGCGGTTCCGCCACCCAACAAAGGTAAATGAATATTAGGAAACTCATCCATAAACTGCATGCCAATCTTTTGCATTAACTTCATCACCGTGGTTGAACCACGCAGCTGTATGAATTGCAATTGGGCTGGATCTATGGACTTACTAGACATCGTTAAGGACCCAGAGATGGTAAGACGTGAACGATGGCTTCTGGTGTTACCTGGCTTTCACCGACAAACAATCCCTCTAGCGCAATAACTAATGTGAACAATACTGAGACACCGATAGTCACTCCTCCTACATAAGCCACCATTTTGGGCAAAGGATTTTGTAGCCAACCAAAAATAATCAACAAAGCAACAGAAATTGCTAAGGCGTCCCATAAATAGGTTGGTAACTTTAGCCTAGCTGCAGATAAGCGTGCCTCCCGCACATCAGATAATTGGTTTAAGGTGGTCACGATTTCTGCCCTAGCCATTTGTTGGACAGGATTTTTAGGATCTAAAAGACGTATTCCTTGGGTGAGATCTGTTAAATCATTGGAAGCTTTTTCGCTTCGTTTGTTTTTAGCCATGAGTGGCCACTCATCCTCGACCACTGCGCCTGCATAATTTTTTAAGTCACCTTGCAGCTCAACAGCATGCGCACCACCAAAAGCTGCTAGAGAGCGATTCAACTTAAACATCAACGCAGCTTCGCGTGAAACTAGATCTTCAACGTTACGGTGATCACCTTGAACACGCACTAATGAAAACGCGATCAGCAATAAGGTAATCGAGGTAAATAATTTAAAGCCCTCTTCAGCGCCTTTAGCAAGATGCTCATCTGGGTTGAGTTGGTATTTCCAGCGAATGTAAAAAGGAATTGCAGTAGATAGCAATAAACCGATGCACATAATGCCAAGACCAATGACGACATTGGGAAGCGTATGCAAGTAATTAATCATTTAATGCTAATCCTCAAACCATTTAACGGATGATAAATAAATTCAGGGTCGACATCAGATTGACCGACTCAAGACTTTCATGGAAATTTTCTGAGGTGCGCGATTTACCTACGTTTGCAACCCCAGAATTACGTATCGATGGTACATCATCGTAGGACTGAGCTAGGCTATCCCCACCCCTGAGAACAATGGGTGCCGTCTCAGCCTGTGGCACCCCTGGCGGAAATGCAGAGATAGTACCCGCAAATGGATTCTGCCTCATCGCCATTAAGGCAGCCGAGCTATTGTTCATGGCATTGATGCGGTTATCGTATTTACCCTGTCTTGAAGGGGAAGCTGGCTTATCTGCGGCAGCTGTTTTAGTTGAGCCCTCTTTCGGTGCAGGCTTATCGCCATTGCGGAAGCCGTTGGCATACTTACTCACATATTTAGATGGAGCATTGTTTGGCCTAACAGAGCGATCTTTAACCTCTGCTTTATCAACACCATCTCGAGTAGTTCCAACCCTTCTTGGATCAGAGTTGCTGTTATTGGCTGCCTCTCTATTTGCAGACGCACGACTTGCTGGCGGCGGTGCAGCTGCAGCAGGAGGTGCAGACTGATTTGCGGGTGGATTAGCAGCTGCAACCGGAGGTGGTGATCCAGGCGGGTTAGCAGATGGAGCAGTTGGCGTGAGCTGAATAGTGCCATCGGCTAATGCGACTAATGGCTGCGGCCTTGCTGAAATTGGTATTGGTGCTTCCCCACCTGCTACAGGTGGCGGGGAGTTTGCAGCGACTGGAGGAGCAGGAGCAACCATAGGAGCAAGCACTGATGCAATTTCTAATTTAGCTGGGGTTGGTGCAGGCAATGGCGGAGCAAACACTACTACCGGCGGAGGTGGAGGCGGTGGTGGAGCCATCACTGAGGTCGCTGTTTGTACTGCTGTTATCGGCGATGGCGCAGCGGCTACTGTAAGTGTGACAGGAACCAAAACCAATAAATATTTTCCTGAATCTGCCCCAGTCAAGGACAAACCTTGAACAATCAGATTTGCGTATGGGCCAGCAGATACTGCACTAGAGATAGTCCCGGCACCATTAACGTAAGTTGGTGTTCCAGCAATTCCTAAATTTGCATAAATGCCAGATCCAAGAGGAACAACAGTTAAGGCGCTATTCAAAATCTCATAACCAAGATTTACGGAGCCAACTGTAGCGGAGAGCAAATTCTCCCTCAAGAAAAGGACATTACTTGAATAAAGGGCTGGGCCAGTGATAGCACTAGGGGTTCCACTGGTAACAAGCAGTGAAGAGACTGCTGTTACTTGCGCATTAATGGTTCCATTAGTTGAACCAATTGCCTGAATCATAGAATTCTGCAGGTCTAGTGAACCGCTATTCGAGATCAAAGTGATAGCGCCACCAACTGTAGAACCATTTGCATAAATATTTCCATTTGCGGTAATTTGATTACCTTTTAATCCAATGATGCCGCCAGCACCAGTGCCTCCATTAGCTCTAATTAAGCTTCCAAGAGAATTATTGATGGTGGGAGCGGCAAGATAGATAGCGCCGCCATTATTTCCATCGGCCACAACTTGAGACACAGCCCCTAAAGAAATTGACTGGCTTGCGGTAAGGTAAATCTCATTACCTACAGCCTGCGTTGCAGGAATAACTATTAATCTATCAGAATAAATCTTATCGAGATTCGTATCTACAATGGAATTAATATTTGCCCCTACCAGTCGATTAGTCGGATCTGCAGGAAGACTTCCGCTCAGAACAATACGTCCAGTTACATAGATGGCTTGCGCCAATAGTTCAACTGCATTTCCAAGAGAGCCTGCAGGCCCGCCGAGCAGATAGTTTGATACTTCTATAACACTGGCATTGCGAATTTCTGTTTGCGCCTGAATCGTTACCTTGCTTGCGCTAATCGTTCCAACATTTAAGTAAGCAATCGAAGAGTTAATAATGACATCTAGATTCTGACCAGTAATACTGGCATTCAGATTAAAGTCTCCTGATGACGAGAGAGTCAACTTGGTATACAACGATCCCGTTTTCTTAATATCAGCTGCAATTGTCAAATTAGACATACTAGTCAGGGTGTTTTGGGTGCAAGCACCAACACCAGGGCATGATGAGGTTGCATTAGTCACTGCAATAGTGACATTGCTACTCGATAAAACACTAGAAATGATTTCAGCTGCCGTGCTATCAATCGTCAAATTAATAGGATCTAGCAACCAAGTGCCTGCTTTACCAGTTTGGTTATTGGCGCTGGTATTGATGTTTGCTGTTGAGGCTAGGCTGACCGATCCTTTGGAAGAGGTCTCAATAAAACCGCCATTACCCGATAGGACTCCACCCATTGACTTAAGAATGCCGGCTACCGTCGTTTGAACTTGCGACCAGATTGCAATGGCACCACCATTACCGGCTTGTGTTGCCGATGTGTCGATCAATGCATTCTCTTGGATATTGACCGTTTGTGCCAATTGATTATTGCTTGATGCTCGATCAGCATTCAACTTAATGGCAGTCTGCATTGGGATATTCACTTGAGATCCGCCACTGACTTTAGTGCTTGCAAGACCAATGTTGACTTGTCCTCCACCGATTGCACCAGTAGCCGTTGTCTTGGAGTTAGTCGCTACCGTGATCTCATTACCAACCAGATTGATTTGACCGCCTTGGGATGTTTGGCTATCAGCGGTAACTTGGCCTGCCTGCGTAATATTTTTAGCAACAAGCTCAATGACACCGCCATTGCTGATAGCAGCATTCGCTGAAATACGCCCTGTATTTTTAATAACGGAAGACATCAATTGATTTGCAACGCCGGCTGCCATCACCACCAAACCACCTGGCGCCTCTACAACATGCTTATTAACAATTAAGCCGTTATAGACACCTTGATCTACGTTGATCGCTAGCAAACTTTGACCTTGAATCTTCAGAGTAATCTGCGATCCAGAACCAAGAGCGACTGCCCCGCCCTTCTGGGCCAATAGGTAGCCCTGGTTACGCACCTCAGGGGCTAGTAAAGCAATGAATCCACCTTCTGCGCTATTCGGATCAATCTGATTCGTTTGAATAGTGCCACGATTCATAATCTTGCCTGCTTTGTTACCAACCCCAGTGCCATCATCCTTAAAGTTGGATTTGCCATCCATAAATTCTTGATTAGCCATGTTCAGGGTTGTTGCCACTACCGCAGCTGCATTTACTTCAGCGCCTTTACCAAACGTGACCCCATTTGGGTTTACAAAAATAATTTGGCCATTAGCTCTTACCGCGCCATCAATCAAGGATTGAGTGGCGCCAGTCACGCGATTGAGTGTTACAGAATTAGCGTTCGGCTGATTAAAGTTAACGGTAGCATTCTTGCCAACATTAAAACTATCCCAATTAATCACTGCACGCTGCGAACTTTGGTTCACATTCATGGTTGCGGAGCTGGCAGTTTGGGTTTGTGAAATTGCAGCACTTCCAGCAACCACTTGACCGTTACTTGGTAATGCATTTACCGGAGGTGCTGGTGTAGCTGCTTGCACTACATTGGAATGACCAACAAGAAAAATACAAAGTGCTAATGCACTCTTAATCCCTAAGGAAAAAGTTGAGTCAAGCCCAACAAGAGAATGAGAGGATGAAATCCTCAAGGGATTAATCAATAACTTTCAATTGGTAGTTTAGTACCATGATTTTACTAGGATTTAAGCAAAAATGTGCCCGCCATATTGCCAAAAAGGCATCCGAGAGAGGGGATTCAAAGGGGATAGTGGTTAATTGATGGTGCCCGAGGCCGGAATCGAACCGGCACGACTTTTTTGAGTCGGCAGATTTTAAATCTGCTGTGTCTACCGATTTCACCACTCGGGCTCGCACTAGCAGTCACTGCCGCGCTAAATAAATCAAGACAAGGCAAATTTTAGCATGTAAGGCTAGTGAATCATGGGAAGCGATCAAAGCCCAAGGGACTGGCTATCCAGGGCAAGGAAAGCCAAAAACACTAAAATGCTTCAATGAAACGCAATGGTAATTTAGCAGGTTTACGTCAGTTCTTGCGCCCTCTCACCTGGGCTCTTGGCACCACCCTAGTGGTGGCATTAGGCATCACCTTAACTTACCTCTATTCAGCACAGTCTAGCCCATCAGGTAAACGCGTCATCAAGAGCCTTGGGGATGGCGTAGTAGTCACTTTTGATGAGGCGGATATTCCGCACATTAAAGCAAATAGCCAGTCAGATGCTCTCTTTGCATTAGGTTATTTGCACGCGACTGAACGCTCCTGGCAAATGGAAATGAATCGCCGCATTGCTAGCGGTCGCCTCTCTGAAATCTTGGGTAGCGAGACAGTCAATATCGATCGCTTCATTCGTACGCTTGGAGTCAAGCGCGCCGCTGAACAGCAATTTGATAAATATCCAGTCGCTGCAAAACGTTTACTGCAAGCTTATGCCGATGGCGTCAATGCCGGCAATACTCAACTCGGCTGGGCGCTACCCCTTGAGTATTTTTTAACTGGCTCCAAACCAGGCCATTGGTCTCCAACCGATAGCGTTGCTTGGATGCTGATGATGGCTTACGATCTGGGCGGTAACTGGCATAAAGAATTACAAAGACTTGAGCTCTCACAATTTCTGACAACCAAGCAAATTTGGGAAGTCATGCCACCTTATGAAGTTGGCGAGCCTGTAACTAATATGGACTTCGCGAAGATCTATCGCGATCTCAATGTCTTTAATCCTAAAGCTGGCCCCATCAACAGTCGATCCAAAAAACTACCTGCAACGGAGCTTAGTCATGTTGATCTTCCTGGGGGTAAGGATGGTATTGGCTCAAATAACTGGGCTCTCAGTGGCAAACTCACCTCTAGTGGCAAGCCATTGCTCGCCAACGATCCCCACTTAGGCCTGTCAGCACCTGCGATTTGGTATTTTGCTCATCTAGATGCTCCTGGCCTCAACGTTCTTGGCGCCACCCTCCCAGGAATTCCGGCGGTAGTACTGGGTAGAACCGATAAATTTGCCTGGAGCTTTACCAACACCAATCCTGATGTCCAAGATTTGTACATCGAGCACATTGATGAAAAAAATCCTGGCATGTATCGCGGTCCAGATGGCCTTCTGCCATTTAAAGTTCGCCAAGAAATCATCGATATCAAAGGCGCTCCATCGCTTAATTTCATTGTGAAAGAAACCCGGCATGGCCCCGTGATCTCAGACTCTTACGCACGCGCAAAGCGTGCCATTGATACCAGTCGGTTTGCTCTGTCATTACGCTGGACTGCTCTTGATATTGAAAACCAATCTGTTGCCGGCTTGCTAGAAATCAATCGCGCTAAGGATTTGGATTCCTTTAGGCAATCCCTACGCAAAAATTATGCGCCCATGCAAAATGTCGTGATGGCAGATAGCGAAGGCAATATTGCCTATCAAGCTGCTGGGGTTGCACCCAAACGCACACTACACCATGGTCTCTATGGTGTGGCTCCAGCCCTTGGCTGGGAGAAGCAATATGACTGGAACGGCTATGTTCCTTTTGAGCAATTACCGGCTAGCAATAATCCTGAGCAAGGCTGGATAGCCACTGCCAATCAACGCATCATTGCTAACAATGACCCTAACCCACTAACAGCAGATTGGGACTTATCGGCGCGTTATGACCGGATTGTGGATTTGATTAAATCACGCAACTCGCATGATGCCGAATACATGAAAGCCATGCAGGCAGACACCATCTCCTTAGGCGCTACACCGCTACTAGATTTATTCAAATCTAGTAGCCCAACTCATCCATTAGCAGCACAGGGAATGGAAGCCTCAAAAGACTTTAATGGCGACATGCGAGTGGATAGCGCGGCTGCATTGATATTTAATGCCTGGGCTGATCACTTAACACGCAATCTCTTTTCACGATTGGGTTATTTGTTCACAGAAAATTATGGTGAACGCAATTATCGAGGTGCATTGATTACTCAAGTACGAAATCCCAATAGCCCATGGTGTGACAATCCCAAAACGGATGCAATCGAAACTTGCCAAGAGGCCTCTAATGATGCCTTTAATAAAGCACTCGCTTACCTTAGCAATAAATACGGCAATGATCCTAAACAGTGGACTTGGGGTAAAGCGCATATCGCCATCTCAGAGCATCGTCCTTTGAGTAAAGTTCCAGTGCTTGGCAAGATGTTTAATTTAGCTACGCCGTTTCCTGGTGATAGTAATTCCATCAACGTAGGTAGATTGGAGTTACTCCGCTCAAACAACCCGTATGAAACATTACAGGCGCCAAGCCTGCGAGCCATCTATGACTTTTCTGATCTAGAAAAATCCCAATTCATTTACCAGGCAGGTCAATCCGGCTGGGTTCAAAGCAATCTTTATCGCAATATGAATCCCCTCTGGGCTAAGAATGAGTACCTGCCTTTACAGATGAAACCCGCAACCAGCAAACGGACGCTGGAATTGAACAATAAGTGATTCATTGGCACCCTAGGGCGTATAAAATATTCCCAAAGCGTCTATCAGCTCTTTTTGAAAGCCATGAAATGAAAAAAATCCTTCTCGCCAGCTTCACTGCCTCAGCCTTATTACTTCCTATTAGCAATGCCAATGCCGCATGGAAAGAATTAGGTTCAAACGAACTGATGGTGGTGTACGTCGATCTCGACACTGTTCAAACTCAGGGTGACAAAACCCAAATCATCTCGATGTTGGATTTCAAGAAACCCGGTGTTAACCCAAACAATAAGAAAGCAGTGAGCTCTATCATCGGCCTCAATGAATACGACTGCCCTACTGTGAGCTATCGCCCTATCGCCTTTAAAGAATTTTCTGGTAACAAAGGTACAGGCGCATTGGTTTCAGAAAACAATACGCCTGATAGCAAATATGAGCCTGTAGTCAGCGGCTCTTGGACAGCAGGGGTATTTAATTCTGTTTGTACCGCCAAATAGTTTTTTCTGAATGCCCTTAAAACTCTGGGTTTGGTTTCTCTTATTTCTGAATCTTGCTTTACTGCAGGGATGCGCAGCTCCTTTAGCGGCTTTAGGAAGTACTGGCACAGCTGCTGCTAGCTCTGCTGGCACTACCGCAGCAACTGCTGCCGTAGCCAACCCAGTGACAGCAACTAGCGTTGCCTCCACTGTCACTACCGGCAAATCTCCTTTAGAGCATGCGGCCTCTGCCGCTACTAAAAAAGAATGTAGCTTTATCAATATTGTCGGGCCTAAGCCTATCTGTGAAGAGGTTGTGCTGCCAAGAGTCATTGATAACAGCAGCCCTTTGCCAGGCCCTACTGATCAGGCCAAAGAGACTGCTCGGCAATAGGTCTGGGCATTCTCTGACCACCAGTTGGTCAGAGACTAAAATCATGGATTAACAGCAATCTTGACTATTTAAGCAATGACTATCGAAAACTATTACCTTACTCTCACCTGTCCCAATAAACCTGGCATCGTAGCCGCCGTTTCTACTTATATCTTTCAGGCAGGGGGCGATATTGAAGAAGCCCAGCAGTTTGACGACAAGGCTTCTAAGCGCTTTTTCATGCGCGTGAGTTTTAGCTGCCCTACCGATGGCAATACCTTGCGCTCAGGCTTTGCTGAGATTGCAAAGCGTTTTGAGCTTACTTGGAATCTGCGTGCTGTCAAAGATCTCAAGCGCGTGTTGATCATGGCATCTAAATTGGATCACTGCCTAGTAGATCTTTTGTACCGCTGGCGTATTGGTGAATTGCCTATGATCATCTGCGGCATTGTTTCCAATCACCCAAGAGAGGTGTATGACAGCATTGATTTTGCTGATATCCCTTTTTATCACCTACCGGTAACTGCTGAGACCAAGCCAGCTCAAGAAGCCAAGCTACTAGAGATCATTGCAGACTCTAAAGTAGATATGGTGATTCTGGCGCGCTATATGCAAATTCTGTCAGATGATTTATCTACCAAATTATCTGGTCGCTGCATTAACGTTCACCACTCATTCCTACCAAGCTTTAAGGGTGCTAAGCCTTATCACCAAGCCCATGCGCGTGGCATTAAGTTGATTGGCGCTACCTCACATTTTGTGACCAGCGATTTGGATGAAGGTCCAATTATTGAGCAAGACGTCACCCGCGTTACTCACGGCGATACACCGGATGATTTAGTGCGCAAAGGTCGAGATTTGGAGCGTACCGTGCTCTCGCGCGCTCTTCGTTACTACTTGCATGACCGCGTCCTCATTAATGGCACAACATCCGTCGTCTTCTCTGACTAATTCTCATCAGTAAGAAGCTTTTGATTAAGGTCTGACCCCTGGAGACTCTAGGGGCAGTCCTCGAGCCCTCCACATCAGAAATAATTCGAGCTGAGCCATCTCGGGCGAGCCGTACTCATATTGCTGCGCCCTGACTCCGCTCATGCAGTTACGCAAGCGACGTTGCACAGATCCTAAGGTTTGCCATTCCAAACGATAGATTGGATAAGCGTTTGGATGGCCCTGTGGAATAGGGCTGCCACCCAATTTGAGGCCAGCCCTATCTTCATGACACTGGGCACAAGACAAGTTGAGTTGCCCCATTCTTTCATTAAAAGATTGGCGCCCTTTTTCCAGAGCTAGTTTATTGGCAGGGCTTTCTTTAACTGCGATTGGCATGCCCTTGGATTGAAAGGCAATGAAGGCTGTTAAAGACAAAAGCTCTTTACTTTCATAAGCAAGCGCCGGAAGACTCTGTGTACTGACTCGACATTGATTGATTTGCCCCTCAATGGTCTGTAGTTTTCCTTTGATGATTTTAGGAAAAACAGTCGCAACACCCCGCATAGACTTCTTCGCATCGCCATGACAAGTCGCACAGGATTGATTATTTTCATCAGAAGGCTTATTCCAGAGAACTTCGCCATCTCCTACCCAAAAAATCGCTGGATTAAGACTGGAATCATCCTGCATTGCCTTATTCTCAGCAGACATGAGTTCATAACTAGACTGCGGCTTCTGTTTCACAGAATCAGGGGCAGCCGAGACGAACGGGGTGCTACTAGTGATGCAGCATGCTACTAGAAACTGCCGCGCATTCATGAAACAGTGATGTTGGCTTGATTAACCGCTTCATAACCATCATCACCAGTCCATCTAAATTCAAGGGTACCTGTTTCGGTTGCGATGGTAGTAAAGATGATGAGTGGATTGGCACCAATGCCGGAATAAAAATCTGCCTTAAATACTTCAACATTGTTATAGGTGCAAGTAAAGACACGAATAATGTCTCGGGGAATTAACTTACCCCCTTCTGTATAGCGAAAGCCTGATTCCATATCGTGCTGGGCAATTGCACGAATTTCAATAATCGAGCCCTTCTTAGCGCTCGAAGGCATGGTGATAGAGGTGCGAGAAGTTTTACTCATAATCTTCCATTACACCATCTCAGTACATGCGGAAAGCGTGACCAAGGTCTCTGCCTGTCCTTGATAAAAACTACCGTTATTCATCTGCGCAATAGCCCTCACAATTTGACTGTCTGCTAAACGGACACGAGTAGTGATGTTAGCTGTACCTGAGCGAGGTGTTAGGTACACAGTAAAGATATTGGGCAATGGATTGCCTTCAGCAATCACATGAATCGCCTTCACGTAATCATTGGCAGTCATGGGGCTCTCAACACTCACCTTAAGTACCACCAAATTTCCGTTCTCTACAAGTGGCGGAATCACGAGATTCACTTTGCCATTGATTAATGGCTTACCGCCAGTAATCTCTTGAATCGCTTTTTGCGCATCTTCGGTTTTGGCGAATACAGTCAAAGGACTGAACCAGGTACCAAGCAAGAATAGACTTAGCTTTTGGATCTGCTTAAACCAAGCACGACGACTTTTTTGCACGATGGAATGTTGAGACATCATTGAACCTTAGTATTTAAGGTAAGTAAAAACGCCACAACATCCTCAATTTCTTGTCCATTGAGAATAGTTTGCCCCGCAAATTTAGGAGCAACGCGATTTAAATGATCGATACGGTAATACGCTGGCATGATGGTCTTAGAATTAAAGTAACTGGCATCCACAATTCTGGCTCTGAGTTGGGGTGCGGTATATCGAGCAACACTAGCACTGAGTTCAGGCGCTAAATTACCCTGAAAGCGCTCCTCCGGAAATGGTCCGCTATGACATAAAAGACATAGTCCCGATTGACGACTGGCAACAATAGCGCGCCCACGCATCGGATCACCTGGGGTTGCAGTCAGTGATTCGGCAATGACACCATTGACAATCGTTTGCGCAGCAACGGAGTTGAGATTGAGGGCGACTAACAAGAGTACTGCTAGTACGCTCCTCTTTCTCATGAACGTCGAATCACAGTGCTATTGCTTATACCAGCTTAATGCCGCTGTTTTTCAATGGCACTTCGCGCAAACGCTTACCAGTTGCACGGTAGAACGCATTAAGCACTGCTGGCGCTGCTACCGCAATTGTAGGCTCACCTACTCCACCCCAGTCCTTGCCACCACCTTCGATGATGATGGTTTCAACGGGAGGCATTTGAGCCAAACGAATGGAGCCGAAGGTATCAAAATTCTTCTGGACAACCGCACCTTTTTCGATCGTGATTTCTTCTTCGAATAAAGCAGATAGGCCATAAACAAATGAACCTGAAACCTGTCGTGCCACTTGCGCTGGGTTGACAACATAACCTGGATCGGTAGCGGCAACAATGCGATGAATCTTCACTTCATTGCCATTTTTTACAGAGAGTTCACAGGCAGCAGCGACGTAACTACCGAAGGAGCGCATTTGCGCAACCCCACGATAGACGCCTGGAGCAGCAGGTTTTGTCCAACCAATGCCATCGGCAACCGCATTCAATACTGCCACTGCGCGAGGAAACTCTTTCATATGCTTGCGACGGAACTCAACTGCATCCATGCCAGTTGCTTCTGCCAACTCATCCATGAAGGTTTCAATAAAGACAGCATTTTGGTTAACGTTCACGCCACGCCAGAAACCTGGAGGCACGTGAGTGTTGCGCATCGCATGGTCAATATTGAGATTAGGGAAGCTATAAGTGATGCCATGCTCGCCTAGTGGCTCAACACCTTGGAATGCCAAAGGATCTTTACCCTTATTGGCTGCCACTACCGCAGGACGCACAGCAGCCAAAATGGACTGGCCAGATAGACGCATACTCAAACCGGTGACATTTTTCTTGTCATCAATAGCTGCGGTCATCTTGCACATCATCACGGGATGGTAACGACCTTGGGTCATATCCTCATCACGAGTCCAAATCAACTTAATCGGTGTACCCGGCATTTGCTTGGCAATATTGACCGCCTGAGTGGTGTAGTCCTGGAATGCGCCACGGCGACCAAAGCCACCGCCCAAGTTCACCTTGTAGACATTGCACTTCTCGGCAGGCAAACCAGATGCAGCAATAACTGCCGCTAAGGATGCTTCACCGTCTTGCGTTGGCACCCATGCTTCACAAGAATCTGCCGTCCATTTTGCCGTAGCAGTTTGTGGCTCGAGTGTTGCGTGGTTCAAGAATGGATAAAAGTAAGTCGCTTCAATCTTTTTAGAAGCGCTTGATAAAGCGGCCTTCACATCACCATTGGTATTGTGTGCAAATGCATCATCAGCTGTCAGACCCTCTTCCAACATCTTACGAATCGAAGCGCTGGAAACGTTGCCATTAGCGCCGTTGTCCCAAACAATATTCACTTGGTCTAACGCAGTTTTAGCTTGCCAGAAGGTATCAGCAACTACTGCTACTGCTGAGTCACCTACCTGAACGACTTTCTTAACGCCCTTCATGCTCTGTGCTTTGGCAGCGTCATAACTCTTGACCTTGCCACCAAATACAGGAGACTCTTTGATATTGGCAACTAACATGCCAGGTAATTTCAAGTCAATGGCATAAATTTGCTTGCCAGTCACTTTATCAGCTGTGCCATCAATACGATTGACTGACTTACCAATGAGCTTCCACGCTTTTGGATCTTTCAGTGGAATCTCTTTCGGTACTTCTAGTTGAGAAGCAGCAACAGAGACCTTACCAAATGTTGTCTTGCGACCAGAAGGCGTATGCGTAATAACACTGTTAGCAGCAACGCACTCAGAGGCTGGAACATTCCATTGGGTAGCTGCTGCTTGTACTAACATCATGCGCGCTGCAGCACCTCCTTTACGAACATACTGTTCTGAAGTACGGATACCGCGGCTGCCACCAGTAGAGTAACTGCCCCATACTTTATTGCGTTTTAAATTCTCTGCTGGAGATGGGTAGTCATAAGAAACTTTTTTCCAATCGCACTCCAGCTCTTCTGCAACCATTTGCGCCAAACCAGTAATCGTGCCCTGACCCATTTCTGAGCGAACGATGCGAACAATCACATCATCATTGGGTTTAACCACTACCCATACGCCAATTTCTGGATTAGCCAATGGGGTCATGGCAGTTGTACCAGTACCCATTGCAGCATTTGCTGAGGAAATCAAAGATAAATCAAAGCCAATCGCGAGACCAGTTGCAATTGCACTAGAGCCGACAACGAAATGACGGCGGGAGGTATTAATAGTAGTAGTCATGATTCCTCCTTAAGCCTTGCTAGCAGCATGAATGGCTGCGCGTACTTGTTGGAAAGTGCCGCAACGGCAGATATTGGTAATCGACTCATCGATTTGGGCGTCTGTTGGCTTTGGGTTATTGCGCAACAAAGCAGTCGTTGCCATCACCATTCCAGACTGGCAGTAGCCACACTGTGGCACTTGGTTATCAACCCATGCTTTTTGTACTTTAGAAAGTTGACCGCTCTTTTCCAAGCTCTCAATGGTTTCAATTTTCTTTCCATAAGCGGCAGAAACTGGCAATGAGCAACTGCGCATGGCTTGACCTTCAAATAACACAGTACATGCACCACACACACCGATGCCACAACCATATTTGGTACCAGTGAGTCCAACTTGCTCACGGATGACCCATAGCAATGGGGTATCTGGATCTACATCTACTTTGTATTTCTTGCCATTGACATTTAACTCAGCCATGAGTGGTCTCCTATTCGTCTCTGTTCTTGTTTTACTTTTGCTACTTTTTATTGATAGAGTTTTACATCAAAACCCTATTTATTTCGTGTGTTTATCTTACTCAAGAATTAATTTATTGCTATGCAACATAAATCAGAGCCTGTAAGATCCATCCATGATTTCCGGACTAGTTCAGATCCTTCTTTTTCAAAGCCTTGGAGAAATGATTTCCAAGTTTTTGCTCCCCACCCTACCTGGTCCCGTCATCGGTCTAGTTCTACTAGTAGCTTGGCTGGTTATTCGAAAAGGAATTAATGCCGAGCTGGCTATGGTTGCAGACGGTTTTAGCCAGTATCTTGGCCTACTTTTTGTGCCCGCTGCCGTTGGCGTCGTTTTGTTTCTGCCCCAACTCAAGGCTAATGCTCTGGCCATCATATCCGCACTAGTTGCTAGCGTGATTCTGACGATTGCGTCTAGCGCCCTAGTCGCACGTTTCTTAAGTCAGAAACCGAAGGTTAGCAATGAGTGAAAAACACTCCATTGTAGAAATTTGGGTCTATCTATCCGGTAGCCCACTCTTTGCACTCTTTATTACCCTGGCCGCTTATCAAATTGGTCTGAGTATTTATAAGTACACCAAACAAAATCCCTTGGCTAACCCAGTAGCAATTGCCATTGTGATTGTGGCGACTAGCATTCAGTTTATTGAAATGCCTTACTCGACTTACTTTGAAGGCGCACAATTTATTCACTTCTTACTGGGCTCTGCTACCGTATCGCTTGCTATCCCTATATATCGCGGCCTTAGCAGCCTCAAAGGTCGATCACTGCCATTGATTGCCTCGCTTTGCACAGGTGGGCTGATTTCTATCGTGAGTGCCGTGGAAATTGCCACCCTCTTGGGTGCAGATAGCAGCATCACCGGAGCAATGTATCCAAAATCAGTGACCGCCCCCATTGCAATGGGTATTGCCGAACGTATTGGGGTATCGCCCACCTTGACTGCGATCTTTGCAGTCAGCACCGGAATATTAGGCGCAATCTTGGCGCCCTTTGTCCTCAATGCACTTGGGATGAAAGAATGGTGGCAAAGAGGTTTTGCAATTGGCATTGGCGCCCATGGCATTGGTACCTCACGGGCATTTAGCATTCATCCTGAAGCAGGAACTTATGCAAGCCTAGCAATGGGTATGAACGGCGTGATTAGTGCTGTTGCCATACCCATCATTTATCACTTATTTAATAAATAAGCTTACGCAGCATGCAATGCTGGAATCCTGGCGTGCTTTACTTTAGGCTTAATGGTCTTTCTTGCCTTCCATAAATCGTAAGCAGATTGTTGAGCCAGCCAAATGCTAGCGCTACCGCCATTCTCAACGCCTAGCCATGCCTCAATGCGTAGAGCCATCTCAGGCGATATCGCAGCTTTACCATTTAAAACACGTGACAACGCAGGACGCGTTACTCCGAGCTGTTCAGCAGCCGCTGTTACAGTTAGCTCAAGGGCGGGTAAGACATCATCACGCAATGTGAGTCCTGGATGAGGTGGATTGTGCATTTTTCTCATTACGCATTGTAAGCATCAAAAGCACACATAAAAGTGGAGGTTAATTACTCTGACTTAATTTGAGCAGCCTTCACAATCGGTGCAAATCGTACTAAGTCACCTTTAATTTGCTCACCGAATTTTTCAGGGGTTCCAGGTGATGGGAAGATGCCCATCGATAAAAGCTTCGCCTTACCTTCAGGAGAATTCAAGATCTCATTTAAGGCTTGATTCAATTTAGCAATAATCGGCTTAGGTGTTTTTGCTGGGGCCAATAAACCAACCCAATCATCAATTACAAAATCCTTCACGCCACTTTCAATAAAAGTTGGTACATCGGGCATGCTCGGACTACGTTTTGCACTCGATACAGCAATCGCTTTAATCCTGCCTGTTGCTACGTATTGATTTGCGCCGGCAACTGCCGTGTAAACCAGGGGAATATTGCCGCCCAGTAAATCCAGTAAAGCTTGGCCTCCCCCTTTATAGGGAACATGAACCAAGTTCGCGCCCGTCTTTTGCTTAAATAACTCACCAGCAATGTGTGGCGTTCCTCCAGCACCCGATGTGCCATAAGAAAGGCCATTGGAATCTTTTTTAGAGATGGTAATCACGTCAGATAAAGTCTTACCCTGAAAATCATTATTTGCCACCAAGATCAAAATGGCATCGCCTATTTTTCCGATGGGTGCAAAGTCTTTGACGCTATCAAATGGCACTTTGTCAGAGAGTAAAGGGTTAATCGATAATGTGCCTGCATACCCCAATAACAAGGTGTAGCCATCTGGCTCAGCCGATGCAACCATCTGTGTACCGATATTCCCAGAGGCGCCTGGTTTGTTATCCGCAATGACTTGTTGACCCAGCTTTAAAGACAGTTGTTCTGCAATAAAGCGACCTGAAGTATCGGTCACACCCCCTGGTGTAAATGGGATGATTAAACGAATCGGTCGATTGGGGTAATTGGACTGCGCAAAACTAGCCAATGGAATCATGGCTACAAGCAGAAAAATGGCGGACGAGAAATAACGGTGCAATTTCATGGCAAACCTTTATCTAGTTTTACTTCGTCTCAACAAAACGCTTTTCAAATTCCCAAACATCCTCAAAGCCCATTAACTTAGATAGATCTCCAAAGTCATATAAATCAACCGGGTTATTAATAGATGATCCTGAGTCTTTAAAGTGCTCATATACCTTGGTCATTGCTTGAACAGAAGCTAGCAATGCGGTCACTGGAAAAATAGCGATCTTGTAGCCTAACTGCTCCAACTCCGCCTTAGAAAGAACTGGTGTTCTGCCCTTTTCCACCATATTGGCAATCAATGGGTGATTTGGAAAGGTCTTTCCGATGCGCTGCATTTCTTCCTGAGTTTCAGGTGATTCAATAAACAAAATATCTGCACCAGCGCGAGCATAAGCTTCGCCACGACGCAGTGCTTCATCTAAACCAAGCGTAGTTCTCGCATCAGTCCTTGCAATGATTTTGAAGTTGGGATCCGTGCGCGATGCAACAGCCACTTCAATTTTTTTCACCATATCTTCCATCGGAATCACTCTACGACCTGGAGTGTGTCCACATTTTTTAGGGAACTCTTGATCCTCCAGTTGAATCGCAACAGCGCCCGCGGCTTCGTAACCGCGAATGGTGTGACGGACATTTAATAAGCCGCCATAACCCGTATCGCCATCCGCAATCAATGGGGTCTTAGCCATTGTGGCCATAGCAGTTACCCTGCCAACCATTTCGGTATAGGTAGCCAATCCAGCGTCTGGCAGACCGAGCAATGACGCTACAGTGCCATAACCTGTCATATAGAGTGCATCAAAATTCATACGATCAGCCAGGCGCAATGAAACCATCTCATAAACCCCAGGCGCCACGATCAACCCTGGCTTGCTGAGTCGCTGATTAAATAAATCTCTCTGAGTAGTCATATGCCCCCTGCTTTATCGATTATTTTTCTGCTGATTTTTCTGCTTATTCTTCTGCTTATTCTGATGATCTACTATGCATTGATTTTCATTGCCGCATCCACCGCATCACCCAATACGCTGCATAAGAATTCCACTTCTTTGGGCTCTGAGATAAATGGAGGCCCAACGGCAATGACATCTCCTGCAACACGCACCAGAGCACCTCTTTCAATACAGGCTTCTAGCACCTTGAGAGCGCGTAGACCAGGTTTACCTGGGACAGGATCAAGCTCCACTGCGCCCGATAAACCAAAGTTCCGAATATCTAGCACGCCGCTCTTACCCTTCATGGCATGGAGGCCATTTTCTAAGACGGGTTCTAGTGCTTTAGCGCGATTGACTAAGTCATCTGATTCAAAAATATCCAATACTGCATGACCCGCAGCCGTTGGAATAGGATGGCCTGAATAGGTATAGCCGTGGAAGAACTCAATCGCCTGCTCTTGCCCGCCATTGCCAATAATGCTGTCATAGATGTCGCCGCGAACGATCACGCCACCCAATGGAATTACCCCATTTGTGATCGCTTTAGCAAACGTAATCATGTCGGGCATGACACCAAATCGGTCAGCGCCAAAGTTTGCCCCCAAACGACCAAAGCCAGTAATGACTTCATCAAAAATTAACAAGATGCCATGTTTGGTACAGATCTCTCGGATCTTTTGGAGATAACCTTCAGGCGGAACGATCACACCCGTTGAACCCTGTACCGGCTCGAGAATGACAGCGGCAATCGTATTGGCATCATGCAAGGCCACAATCTTTTCTAATTCATCGGCAAGGTGTGCGCCCCAGGTAGGCTGTCCTTTTGAAAATGCCATTTGCGATAGGTTCAGCGTGTGTGGCAGATGATCTACTCCGGGCATCATCATGCTGGCAAACATTTTCCGGTTGGCTACCATTCCGCCAACAGAGATGCCACCTATACCAACGCCATGATACGCACGATCACGACCAATCATCCGAATGCGCGAAGCATTACCCATCACGCGGTGATAACCGATCGCAATCTTTAGCGCTGTATCTACTGCCTCAGAACCAGAGTTCGTAAAAAAGACTTTGTCTAAACCTGCTGGGGCCATGTTAGCAATACGAGTGGCCAAGCTAAATGTGGCCTCACTAGCCATCTGAAAGGCTGGGCAATAATCCATGGTTTCATATTGCTTAGAGATGGCTGCACCAATTCGTGGATCAGCATGCCCCAATGGTGAGCACCACAGCCCAGAAAGGCCATCAAACAGCTTACGACCATGATCGTCATAGTAGTAAGCTCCCTTAGCAGACTGCATGATCTTCGGATGCTGATGAAAGTAGCGGTTCGGCGTAAATGGCAGCCAATAGGCTGACATATCTACACCGTTTAATGTTTTATTTGCTGCCGTCATGAATGTCTCTTGTAGTCTGTATCAATCTGTTTTATGAATATCCAATACTATATTACCCATTGACCCTTTGAACTTACGGACCTTGAAATGACGATCTTTAAATCCCTCTTTTTGAGCACTTGCACCCTCTTGGGTTTATTGAACACCGCATTTGCTGCACCAGAGACTGATTGGCCTAAAAAACCCATGGTGGCAATTGTTTCCTTTCCAGCGGGCGGTTCTACAGACATCTTTGCGCGTAGCGTGACTGCTCCTTTGGCTGAAGCCCTTGGGCAGTCGATCGTGGTAGAAAATAAACCTGGTGCTGGGGGCATGATAGGTTTGCAAGCGGCTGCTAAAGCAGCGCCAGATGGCTACACCATTCACATTAGCGCACTGACTAACCAATCGATTTCTTCGGCATTATTTAAAAATCCCCCTGCTGATTTACAAAAAGATTTTGTGCCGGTGGCTTTAATTGGAACCATTCCCCACTTAATTGTGGTGAACCCTACAGTTCCAGCAAAAAATCTGCCTGAGCTGATTGCTTTTATCAAATCCAAAAAGGGAGACTTCAACTATGCATCCCAAGGTAATGGCAGTCTCTCGCATCTAGAGTCCACCCTATTCATGCAACGTATTGGCGCAACTGGCACGCATATCCCTTATAAGGGTAGTAGTTTCGCCTTGCCAGACCTGATTGCCGGCAATACCTTGATGATGTTTGATAGCGTAACTGCTTCATTACCACATATACAAAGCGGTAAGCTTCGCCCGATTGCAATTGCTGCTGCAGAACGCTCACCCTTGATGCCCAATGTCCCAACCCTAGGGCAAGATGGCATGAAGCAATTTGATGTCGAGAATTTTTATGCTGTTTTTCTTCCTAAAGGCACTTCACCAGCCGTCGTGGGTAAGCTAGAGCGCGAGATTCGCAAAATTCTGACCAATCCTGACTTCAAAGCGCGGATGGCGGCGCAAGGTATTCATCCACAGTTTGCCAATTCTGAGAAGTTGGCTGAAATTACTGCCGAAGAAGCAAACAAATGGACGAAAGTAGTAAAGTCAGCGAATATCAAAGTTGATTAATCATGCTTCACCCTTATAAGTAAATCCATGCTCATTTCTCCCCCATTTGGCGGTGGTCGCGCTCCAGTACTCGCCAGAAATACGGTTGCCAGTTCACAGCCTTTAGCAACCCAAGCCGGTATTGAGGCCTTGCAAAAAGGAGGAAATGCAGTCGATGCTGCACTCGCAACAGCGATCACCCTGACCGTAGTTGAGCCAACCATGAATGGGCTTGGTGGTGATGGCTTTGCTATTTTGTGGGACGGTAAAAAAATTCATGGCCTGAATGCTTCAGGTCGTGCACCTGCAGCCTGGACTCCTGAATATTTTTCAGGCAAGTCCGCAATGGATCTCATTGGCTGGAATACTGTCACCGTTCCGGGAATGGTCGCTGGTTGGATTGAACTCTCTAGAAAATTTGGCAAGTTGCCCTTTGCGCAACTCTTTAAGCGTGCAATTGACTATGCAGAAAATGGTTTTCCGGTTTCTCCGGTGATTGCACGCCAATGGCGTGAAGCCATTCCGATTCTGAAAAATCAACCGGGCTTTAGCGAATCATTTTTGATTGATGGCAAAGCTCCTCAGGCTGGTCAGATATGGAAATACCCCGCTCAAGCAAAGACCTTAAAAGAAATTGCGGCTACCGAAGGGGAGTCTTTCTATAAAGGCCCTATAGCTCAAAGCATGGTGGATTTTGCCAAGGCGACTGGTGGTTGCTTCACGATGCAAGACTTTGCTGATAACAAACCAGATTGGGTGGAACCCCTCGCCTTTGATTATGGGGACCACACCCTCCTAGAAATTCCACCCAATGGTTCAGGCATTGCCGCACAAATGGCTTTGGGTATTTTGCAAGCCGCCAATGCCAAACAATATCCTGCGAATTCAGCACAACGTATTCATTTACAAATAGAAGCGATGCGCATGGCATTTGCCGATGCCTATGCTTATGTATCAGATGCACGATCGATGGAAGTTCCAGCGTCAAGTCTCTTGGATCGTGACTACTTAGCAAGTCGTGCTGCATTGATTGATCACAGTAAGGCTGGCAGCTATGGCCCCGGTGATCCTCATTCCGGTGGCACCGTCTATCTTTGCGCAGCTGATGAATCCGGCATGATGATTTCCTATATTCAGTCGAACTTCAAAGGATTTGGTTCTGGCGTTGTGGCTCCAGGCGGCATCGCCTTCCACAACCGTGGCATGGGCTTTAGTTTGATGGATGGCCACCCTAATCAAGTTGCTCCCGGTAAGCGCCCTTTCCATACCATCTTGCCCGCGTTCTTAACGAAAGATGGCAAGCCAGCAATGGCATTTGGTGTGATGGGCGGCAATATGCAACCGCAAGGCCATCTTCAATTTGTGATGCGGTTTGTTGACGAGTATCTCAACCCACAAGCCTGCTCTGATGCGCCACGCTGGCGTATTGACGATCTTGGCAAACTAACAGTTGAAGCATCTATGCCGCAAGGCATTGTGGATGGACTTAAAGCCATGGGGCATGAAGTGTCTGTTCAGCCTGCCAATAGCCTGGACTTTGGTAGCGCACAAGCAATTGCTAAGTTAACGGATGATGTCGCCTCTGCCTATATTGCTGGTAGCGATCACCGCCGCGATGGATTGGCGGCTGGGTTCTGATTCCTGAATATCACTTACTTATCTGATAAGCCAATTGCCAGGGAACTATCACAAGCTTCATAGTCACAAACATAGGAAGTGACGTGAAATTTAAGCCCTATAGGGTGAATGCCGCTTGAAGAATATTCAAACTAGCGCCTAATAATTTATTGTTTACTGAGCCAAGTCGCTTTACTAGGCGACTTTTATCAATCGTACTTATCTGATCAAGCAATACCAGTCCTTTTTTGCCATCATGAGTGATGGGCAAACGATAAGGTGCTTGACAACCTTTGGTGGTCATTGGCGCAATAATCACTGTTCGCAAAAAATCATGCATCTCTTGAGGAGACACAATGATGCATGGTCGAGTCTTTTTAATCTCGCTACCTTTCGTTGGATCTAAATTAATGAGCCAAATATCTCCGCGTGAAACGATACTTTTTACCAAACCCAGTCCTCATCACCTTCGTTCATAAAGTCACCCAACACTAATTTGTCCTCACCAGCCTCAGCAATGACTTTTGAAGCCTCAGCCCAGCCTTGGCGGAGATTTTTTTGGGGCTTACTTAACACTAGTCTGTTGCCCTCAACAATCAAATCAGCCTCATCCTCAAAGCCGACTTGCTCAAGGATAGCCTTTGGAATAACCACTCCACGAGAGTTACCAATTTGCCGAATTTGGAGGTGCAACTGTTTTTTCATAGTGATAACAATGTTATAACAAATTTGACCAGAAGTCAAACTGATCATTTAAACTTGGTGGGTAGGCAATTCATATAAAAGCGTTTGATCTCTTGATCGCAACTCACATCCCTGGGTTCAATCGGTCTTTGTAGAGAAATGCCCTCAATGGTTTTGCAGCGGCTTAGGGCCACATAAACCTGTCCTGATGCAAACGCTCCAGATGAGAGATCTACTTTGACCTTATCCAAGGTCTTGCCTTGACTCTTATGAATGGTGACAGCCCAAGCCAGCATAAGCGGTATCTGCACATAAGTACCGATAATGCTCGGCGAAATCTTGCCTGACATCATGTCGTGATCGTAACGATACGATTCCCACTGATGGCCAGTAACTTCAACGGTATTTGAGTACGGCCCGTTTTGCACCATCACCTTAACCTTATCGGGAAGTAACTCACGCACTACGCCAATCGTGCCGTTGACCCAACGCTTCGGAAAGCCTGGATCTGTTGCAGTGAACATCACCTTAGCGCCGACTTTCAACACTAAATGATTGGGCGATGGCAGATTGCGCTCATCGATATTGAACTTACCAGTCGTTTTGCCTGCATAGACCTTGCCATCAGTCGTAATGGCACGTAGTCCCGCCCCATTGATCTGATCAGCCCTTGCATTGGTAGTGGTCAAGGTAATGGTTTGTTCATCAAGCACCTCATCCTTGCGATAGCACTGGGCATTAAGAGTATCGATAGCCTCCTCCACCCCTTGGTTAATCCGAATGCGGTTTAAGAGGCTAGCGAAGTGTTCATCTTTTTGGCGGAAGATCTTGGATAACTCCACCATAGTGACATCTTTACGATGCAAAGCCATGGCACAAAAGAAATAGGGCCCTTCGTAACCTCGATCAGCGAGCACTTGCATATCCGCACTTGAAACTACTGGTGGCAATTGAAACAGATCACCCACAAACATTACCTGAATGCCCCCAAAGGGCTTGCCTTTTTGTGGGCCGTTCTCACGCAGGAACAAATCCATAGCGTCAACTACATCAGCACGCACCATGGAGATCTCATCAATGATGAGCAAACGAATGTCTTTATAGAGCCGCTTATCGCGCAGCGGCTTAATATCTTCTTCAGGAAAGATTAAGCGTGGCGGCAGTCTAAAGAAGGAATGAATCGTCACCCCCTTGACTTGCAACGCTGCCACCCCAGTTGGGGCAACGACGACAACATTACCGGGGATAGTTTCTCGTAGATGACCAATTAAGGTTGTTTTACCAGTGCCGGCTTTACCGCTCACAAAGATATAAGGATCTTGACGCTCAATAGCCTCAATCACTGCCTGGTAATCAGGGGTGATTTCGATTTCAGAAGAGATGGATTCAGCAGGAAGGCTCATGGGCACACAAACTATACCTTGAGTTCTCAAAACCCAGATGAAAGACTATAGAACAGAGATGGGTGCGACTTAGTGCAAACCTTTAAAGAAGAAACCCAAGATCCTTTTGGCTAAATTTTGGCTTTGCTCTCGCAAATCACTAATAGCAGAGTTATTGGCCATGGCAGCAGAATGCGCTTGACGTTTTGCAAGCAATTCGGAGATCTCATCAATCAATCTCAGATTGGATTCCAAGATGGGGGCAATATTTTCTTTTTTGATTTCAACTAATACGGCATCTGCTTTTGCGAAGACATCTGCAGAGCGAGGCGCGCCCGTTAAAAGAGACATTTCTCCAACGCAGTCGCCAGGCCATAGGGTCGCTACTGTGATGGCATTGCCATCTTTGCCAGGAACTTTGACCTCTAGCGCCCCTTCAGAAACTAAGAACATGCTATCAGCCTGCTCTCCTTGACGAATCAATTGCTCGCCTTTAAAACAATGAACGACAGTAGCCGTCTTGGATAATTGCATCGCCTCATCATGGCTCATCACTCTCAGAATGCCGAACTCATAAATTTCATAAAAACGATTGGATGTTTTAGATTCGTACTTATCTAAGGTTTGCACTTCCATAGAGCTACCAGTATTGATACCTGCCGCTGTCAGGAAGCGCAGCGCTACCTGCATAATTCTTGAATTAGAATCAATTGGCTTTAAATGTGGCTTGCACTCATAGGCTATTAAATAGGTAACACTTCCAGACTCTAGCGATTTAATGCCGCAATACTGCCAGTTCATAAAATCAGAATCAGTATTAATGACTGATTCCAGCACCAGATTCAATACCCCCATGACTTTTTCGGAATGATTGAGGGCGTCAAGCTTAATTTCTAGCGTTCTTCTGGAGCCCCTGCCTTCGTCCTGCTTACTTAAATTGACATAGCTCATGCCAATAAAACGGGTATTAGGAATCTTGACCAAATAATCAAAGCGATTACGCAAGGTGACCATTCTCCGATCAAACTGTACGACTTGGTAATATTGAGTGCTACCGTTATCCGAGACTTCAATCCAATCGTTGATAGCAATCAGCCCATCCGTTTGAATCACAATGCTATTCACCACATCAGAAATCATGTCCCTACAGACATAACCGATGCTCAAACCAATGGCACCTGATGCCGCCACAAGATTGGATACTGAATGGTCATATAGCAAGATAAAGCCAGCCAAGCCAAACATGGCATAGATCAAAATGGTGAAACATTGGACCAAGATCGCAGGAATCTGTGATTTTTTGGAATGGTGGTTATAGCGAGCAACTGATCTGCGCATCACCACGTCAGCAGTTATAGCGAATAACACAAACTGAAAGATGGCTGCTACATCAATCAGACTGAACTGGTGTGAATCCGTGAAGTCTGTAATCGTCCAACCCCATATTGAGCCAGTGTGAACATCTAACCAAGAAATCAGCAGCAAATTACAGGCCATCAGGACCCATACTAAGTATTTAAGAATTGCTGGTGACTTTAAAAAGCTCATTTGACTACTTGCTTAGAGAGGTCTTCGATAACACCCCAAACCAATTTACGACCATCTTCATCGGCTAATATGAAACCACGTATCGAGATCGGAAAACGAGTGCCATCTTTACGAATGTATTCCTTATAGTTCGGGCCAAATGAACCTGTTTTATTCAAGGTCTCGATTTGTTCTTGCTCTTGCTGCTCATATTCTTTAGGGGTGATATCCCAAAAAGAGAGCTTGAGGAACTCTTCTTTGGTGTATTGGGTATATTCCAGTAACGCGTCATTGACCTCGACGAAATCACCTGTCGTATGATCGACCATCGCCATACCAATAGGTGAATATTTAAAGAGAAATTTAAATCGCTCTTCCGAGTTTCTGAGCTTTTGCTCTACGGTATCGACCATTTGATAGCTAGGTGCAAGATCGGTCACATCATCTTTATGCTTTTGCGCAATTTCCTTAAAATGATCTTGCTCCAATACAAAGGCCTCAACTACTGCTGGATCGAAGTGTGTGCCTTTTTTGGAGATGATCTCTGCAACCGCTTGATCATGAGTCCACTCTTTTTTATAGACACGCTCACTAATGAGGGCGTCATACATATCAGCTAAAGACATGATCCGTGCGGATATAGGAATAGCTTGACCAGATAAACCACGTGGATATCCGCTGCCGTCCCATTGCTCATGATGGCCATCAGCAATCTGAATCGCAACGCTCACCACGTCGCCCACATCCTCTTCCGGAAACTGTGACATGGTGGAACTCAAAACAGTCTCGCCAATGAGGGTATGGGTTTTCATGACGCCCCACTCTTCCTTGGTCAGACCGCCCTTTTTATACAAAATAGAATCAGGAATACCAACTTTACCAATATCGTGCAAGGGTGCTGCTTGACACATCTTCTCTATAGTGTGCACAGTTAATTCATCTGCATAGACACCCAAGGATCTCATGCGTGTAGCTAAGCGTCGGACATAAGCTTTAGTACGAATAATGTGTGCACCTGTTTCATTATCACGAGCATGTGCAAGTGCATTTAAGCTGGAGAGCATGCGCAATTCATTATTGGCAGATTTTTTCTCCTCCTTACGCCAAGCTCGCTCTAACAAAATATTACTAATTCCCAAATACACGAGAAGATTCGAGGCCACCCCCAAAGCACGGAGCATGCCCGTGAGAGCACCCTCTTGGTAAATGGTTGAGACTGAGGTGCCACCACTAATTCCCAGCGTAATCCCAAATACACGTATTGCAACAATCGCCAAGTGAATGCAAAAAGCTATCTTGAGAACTAAATGTTGTCTTGTTTGTTCCCCTTTAGGAATCAAGAAAAGCTCAACCAGACCAAGTAGCGAAAGGATCCCCAATACAGAGGCGACAAAGTAAACCCTGGTATTAAAGGAGGCGTAAATCCTTAAAAATTCATAAGCAACTAATAAGACAACAAAGGCAATCCAAAAATTCCGATAGGGAAATCGATTATTAGCAGGATCCCACGATTTGATAAACAAAAAGATGGCAAGGGAAGAAAAAATAAGACTGGTATTACCAAGTGACAAAAAGAAGAAAGGCTGAAGCCCCGCCATGATGAAGCCAAAACACGATAAGGCCATCAGGATAAGTGCGGCAGGCCAATAACGGTGATCTTGATATTGAGAACGAAACTCTTTGTGGCTGATAGCTCCTAGAAAAATCACTAAGGTCACTACTGCCATAGAGATGTAAAAAACGAAGTTGAATAATTCCATTTTTTTACTTCCTATTGGGGAGTTTCAGCGTACAAATGAATGGAATTTCTACCATTCATCTTAGAGCGATACATGGCCGTATCTGCCCGTTTAAATAGGCCCTCTTCCGAATCGGCGTCATTAGGGTAAATCGAGATACCCACGCTAATGGTGGTATCAATTAACTCACCGCCAACAGATACGCCCAGCGCAATTGCTGACTGAATCTTCTTCGCAATTTCTAGTGCATCTTCAGGGACGCGAAGATCCTCTAGGAGGATAACAAACTCTTCTCCACCGAGGCGGCCCAATGAATCAGAATCTCTGATACAGGCCATCATCCGATTACAGGCAGCCTTGAGAACCTCGTCACCCGCAGCATGTCCAAATTGGTCATTAATACTCTTAAAATGATCGATGTCAATAAAGAGCAAGGCAAAGAGCGTCTTTTCACGACGGGCTTTCAATATGGCACGTTGCAGGCGATCAGAAAATAGCGCTCGATTAGGCAGGCCCGTTAATGAATCATGATTGGCCAAATGCTGAACTTGAGTAAGCGATACTGCCAAACGTCGATTGAGCCTCCAGACATAATAGGCGGCAGCAAAAATACATAAGCCGACAATAATAGAAATGGTGAGAGCGCTATAGAGCCAATTGAGTTTTTTATGTGGACTAGAGTCGTAAATAAATCCCTCTAATGAAAAATTGGGATTTAAGCTGCCAGCCTCAATATAAATATCTACTGTATGTTTCCAACGCGCTTGGGTCATGAAACCCACAGGCACAAGATCTGCCCGAATGAGTGGATTTAATTTATCGCGTTCAAATGCAATTTTTTTGTTGGTCTCTTCTGGGGCATATTTTTGAACAATGGCAGCAGCCTCTTCCGGATGACTGATGATATATTCCCAGCCTTGCAGACTAGCAACCCGAAAACGCTCAGCTTGTTGAATATTTTTATCTATCTCCTTACTAGAAGTAAAGAGATTATCTCCATACATATCAATACCAATCGATCGAGGGCTGTAGACATCGAAGGGGAACTTTGCTTGAGACAGGCGATAGGGTTCATTGCTGATATAACCCGAGATAGCGCTCACCGAGCCATTCATGAGTTTTTCGACCGTATCCATTCCTGGAGCCGATGGAATTAAATTTTTGAGGCCTACCTTCTCTCGTTTTAGGTAGACCAGTAGTTCATCTGATAAACGTCTCAATAAAATGGGCTTACCACTGAGATCATGAATACTTTGGTTATCAGTTACCCTCTTAGCAATAATCACATAAGGCGAGTGCTGGAAGATAGTGGCCAGCACCACCACTGGTGCACCCTCTTGTCTCGCCAAGAGTAAACCACTGGTGCCCGTACCATAATTTGCTCGACCAGAAATTACTTCGGCAACTACATCCTGACCAGCTTGCAAAGGTTTGATATCCACATCAAGACCAGCAGACTCGTAGTACCCCATTTCTTTTGCCGCGTAATATCCAGCGAACTGGTAAGCATGAGACCACTTGAGCTGGAGCACCACCTTTTCAATTGCAAAGGCGGGCTCTGCAAAAAATAATATGCAAACGAAGATGCTGAATAAGAATGAAGTAATGCGCCTGTGGGTCAAAAGTGGAGCTTTCTTAGGAATTAAGCTAAAGCTTATAAAGATATGATTTATTGGTATTAATGTAGAGTACGGTCATTATTAATCAGAGCCCCTATTTTCAAATTAGTAGTTAACTACTAAATGTAGTTTTTATGAGAAAAAATATAGGTTAAAAGTACTACATAAACCTAAAATACAGTTACACTGCGCTGATGTTGATGAATTCCAGCAAAAGCCCAGACCAGATCAAAGTTCAGCTTATTGACCCCCATCAGATTACGCTTTGGGGGATTAAGCAGTTATTGGCAGGTGATAAACGATTTGAAATTTGTGCAACCGCATCAAATTCTATTGAAGCCTTAAAGCTGGCGATTTCATCCAAACCAGACATCATTGTTCTCGAACCAGATTTACATGAAGAAGATGGTATTGAGATTATCCCTACCTTAATAGATAAGACCAAAGCAAAGGTGATTATTTATACCGGTAGCCGTAGTTCAAAGATTCACGATCAGGCCGTTGTTAAAGGTGCACGTGGGGTTATCAATAAAACCGAATCGATAGATACGCTGGTCAAGGCAATTGAAAAAATTCATGGTGGTGAACTTTGGCTTAACCGAAATGCAACCTCTCGTATCTTGTTGCAAATTGCACAGGCAAATTCCCCAAAAGAATTATCTTCTGAGCAGAAAAGACTAAAAACACTCACTTCTAAAGAAGAAAAAGTAACTCGTGCTATTCAGCTCTACTCTGAAAAAACACTGAAAGATATTGCAGAGACGCTACACATTAGTGAGCATACATTACGAAATCATCTTGCATCAATTTATGACAAACTTGGTGTTCGTAACCGTCTTGAGCTTTATGTATTTTGTGGAAAATTCCAGAAAACTGACAATCCCAATATGCATCCTAAGCGCCGCTCGAGCGATAAATAATCTATATTGCCTGTAATTGCAGGCTCTAGGCCTCACTTAAAGTAGGCAGCCACCTTTTGAAAATCATCTCCATCAAGGCTTCCACCTAGTTGGCATAGCCTTAAGTAGGCAATGAGATAGTTGTATTTCGTTTGAGCTAAATCTCTACGAGTATTGAATAGACCTTTTTCAGCTAGCAATACATCCACATTGATTTTATCCCCAGCCGAGACACTTTTCCGCATTGCTTTGACTAATTGCGTAGCAGATTCCTGTGCGCTACTGAGAGCCTGAACCTTCTGCTTTCCCGAAACCACTAAATCGTATTGTTTACGCAGTTCAGTGATCAATTTGTCTCTGGTTACTTCAAAATCTGCTTGAGCCTTTTCATAGTTTGAATAGGCTTGATTGGTTCGAGCGTTCACTTCACCACCGCTATAAAGCGGCATATTCAATTGCACGCCCACGTAGGTTTGATTAAAAGTTTGGTTAATACTGGTCACAGTATTTGAGGTCTGAGTTGAAAATGCTCCTATCAAATTCACAACAGGATAATGTGCTCCATGATTTTTTCGATACTCCTGCTTGGCAATTTCAACATTACTGGTTGCAGCTTTAAGCTCAGCATTGCTGGCTAAAGCCTTATCCTTCCAATCTTCAAAGCGCGTGGTTGGCAAGTTAATAAATTGGAAGTTGCCCGATAACTTGCTAAGCTTTGATGCGCTCTCCATAGGCTCACCAAGCATGCTATCTAATTTTCGTTTTGCATTTTCGACAGCATCTTTTGCATCCACTAATTTGGCATCAGCCACTTGGTACGCTGCCTCAGCCTCTAACATATCGGTTACAGAAGCTTCACCATTCTTATTTAAACTTTTTGCAGCCTTATATTGTTCATAAAATGCATCTCTCTCTGCAGTTTGAAATTGCAGTTGATCAAGCGAAAAGAGAACATCCGTATAGGCCTGCAACACGCGCAGCAGCAAATCTTGGGTATTAAAAATAAATTTGGATTGACTGAGGTCAGCCTGAGCAATACCTTGCCGCCAGCGTGCAAAAGCATCCAAACTAAAAATTGGTTGAACAACTTGTACATACGAATAATTACTGGGGTAATTCCAGTTATAGGCAATATTTGGACCGCCAGTGTATTGGGCTCCCCATTGCGTAGCGCGATTGGCATTTTGATTATAGCTAGCGGTGAGCTTTGGCAGGACTGCAGACCTTCCAATAGGATTATTTTCCATACCCGCCTCATAATCTTTTGAGGCTGAACGATAAACGGGATCATTTCTCAGAGCCAATTCATAAGCCTCAAAAAGGTTCAGGGCTTGTGCTGCATTGCTAGCTAAACTTGATATAGCCAGCAGAAATATTGACGAGAACGCGAAATGCTTTTTCACGCCTAATCTTCCCTCATGGCCGTATAAGCCCTATCAAATATAGGCTTCATTAAGTAAGTCATCATTGATTGCTCACCAGTCTTGATAAATAACTCCACTGGCATACCAGGTCTTACCTTCAAATCGCCAAGCATTTTGGCGCCTCTATTAGTGGTAATAGCTTGTATCTTGTAATAAGGTGCGCCAGTTTTTTCATCGACAATGCGATCAGCGCCAACAGAAATTAAGGTGCCAGGAATATGTGGGGTACGATTCATGTTGAATGCTGTAAACATCATTTCTACAGGCAGATCAACGCGTACCTTGTCAACCAAGTGGACTGGGAGCTGACCCTCAACCATCATCGATTCCTTACTAGGAATCACTTCCAGAAGCTTGGCTCCCGGACTAACAACTCCGCCTATAGTGAAAATGGATAAATTGACAACCTGTCCATCAACTGGAGACCTTAGCTCTGTATTTGCCAAATCATAGTCAGCAGGATTTAACCTTTCGGTTTGCTCTGCAATTTGCTTTTTGGTACGTGTTAAGTTGCCTTCGTCCTCCAATATGGAGCCCTTCAACTGCAGTTGCTGGCGCTCCATCTCGAGAACTTTATTCTTTGGTAGGTATCCGTCTATGGCTAGTTCACGCAATCCTGTTAATTGACGCTCAAGTAGCGCCGATTGTTGTTTTTTCTGCGCAATTGACTGAGCCAAACCATTGGCCTGCGCCTCAAGCCCGCTAATAGATTCTCGAGTAGCATTTGCTTGTGCTTTGGCATTAATAGGATTTAAGCGAATTAGAACCTGACCAGCCTTAACGGTCTGACCCTCTTTGACGAGAATCTCATCCACAATGCCTGGGGAAGCTGGTTGAATTGCCTTACGGTTGCTGTCGGTAATGACCCAACCTGTTGTGGAGACCCCCTTCTCAATCGGGGCAATACAGGCCCACAAAATAGCGCCGCCAAATCCCCATATCACCACTTGCCACCCTAGCCAAGCATAATAATTTTCGTCACGCTCAGCAGTCCACCAATTGAGCCAGCGCTTTACAGACTCCGCTAGATCATCGATGATGATCTTGATCCAGCCAGCAACGGTGGCATACCACCGACCAACAATAGGCCCACAACTCTCTCTCATGACTTGATCAAGTCTTGAGAATAATTTAGTAAAAAATCGATAGATCACTGTGCCAGAGAAAAAGATCCACAGCTTTTGAATGAGACGTGCGAGCAATCGAATCATGACTGCTCACCCGCTGGCTTCATGCCTGCAATCTGATTTTGAGGTGCTTGTGGTGGTGCTTGAAGAGCTGCCAATACTTCAGGGGTAGGTCCAAAGATTTTTAAAGCACCTTCTTGTAGCAATAGTAATTTGGTAGTGACCTTCAGCACTGGCACACGATGTGTAATGAGAACAACAGTAGCCTTTCGTGCCTGTGCCTGCACTATTGCCTTAATAAGAGCGGCCTCACCTGCTTCATCTAGATTTGAATTAGGCTCATCTAAAACAATAATATTGGGCTTGCCATATAAAGCTCTAGCCAAAGCCAGTCTTTGTTTCTGACCGCCTGATAAGCCAATTCCACCATCCCCGATTCTGGTGTCATAGCCCTCCGGAAACTGAAGCACCATTTCATGGACACCCGCAGATTTCGCTGCCTCAATGACATCCTCAGACTTGAATTCGGTAAAGCGCGCAATGTTTTCACTCACAGTACCAGGAAAGACTTCAATATCTTGTGGCATATATCCAATGGAGGGCCCAAGCTCATCTTTATTCCAGCGATAAACATCAGCTCCATCAATCCGTGCGCAATTGGGTGTGGATGGCCAAATACCAACCGCAACCCTAGCTAAGGTAGATTTCCCAGAAGCACTTGGACCTATCACCCCAAGAATATCGCCCGGCGCAATACTAAAAGTAATATCTTTGATGACAGCCTTTTGCACGCCTGGTGGTGCGGCAAAAACATGCTCCATCGATAAGTAGCCCTCGGGCTTAGGCAAACTCATCCCAGGAATTCTGGGAGGGTTATCGCTCAATAATTTTTTTAGGCGATCATAAGCACTCGTTACCCCACGCCACTGTCTCCATACGCCAATCACCATTTCAACTGGGCTTAATGCCTTGCCAAGCAAAATGGTTGCTGCAATCATCATTCCTGGTGACAAGCTATTTTCCAAAACCAGAAATGCCGCGAACCCCAATGCTAATGACTGCATCAGGGTTCTAAAGAACTTTGTGACGGCACCCATAGAGGCGGCGCGCTGACTTGCAATGGCCTGCATTTCTAAAAACTGGCTATGGAGCTTGTACCAACGCTTCTGCACATTGGGCAACATGCCCATAGACTCAAGCACTTCAGATTGACGTAAATTATTGCCAGCAATATTGGAAGACATAACAGCCAGGGTGCTGGCCTCAGATAAAGGCTCGTGTGTCAGCATTTCATTAAGCACTGCAACCACAATCAATATCAATACACAAACTGTTGAAAAGACCCCTAACCAAAAGTTAAAGAGAAAAATCACAATCAAGTAAAACGGAAACCAAGGAGCATCGAAAAATGCATAAAGCGATGGTCCAGTGACAAACTGGCGAATTGTTGTTAGATCGTTTAATGCCTGCCCTGCATTACCGCCTCTAACCTTTAGATTCTGCTCGAATGCTGCAACATAAGTTCTGTTATTTAATTCTGCATCAATTTTTTTACCAATTTCAATCACGGTATGACTGCGGATAGCATCTAAAGCTGCATAGATAACATATAGCAAGAGCATGATGAGAGATAGCATCAGCAATGTGAATTCATTGCGACTCGTCAAGACACGATCATAGACCTCGAGCATGTAAATTGAAGGGACCAATAAAAGCAAGTTCATACAGGCTGTAAAAAATCCAACCGAACGGAAAATCTTCTTGTAGCTATACAAGACAGAGAGGATTTCGTTGTCCGCTGAAGGAGGCTTAAGATACTTTTTCATTGGACGACTTAAGGCCAGCAAAGCAAAGATGCTCAGCAATACTCATGAAATGAGCCTGATTAATTGACATGCCTAGAGAATAGACACTTCAGGCCAATTAGTTGATAGTGTTGTTCTACCGTTTTCCTAGTAGAGGCAATAGAAATTCGAACTAATAAAATTAGTAGTTTTCTACTAATTTAGTGTGTTGAAGCCTTGCGTTTTGACTTTTGCATTGCGATCAACTGCTCTCTTCCTCGAATCGCATCTTCATACTGTGGCCTAAGCAGAATGGCTTTGTCATAACTTTCCAGAGCCAACTTCAGTTGACCTAGATCTACCAGTACCACTGCCTTGTTATTAAAAGCCTCAGCGTAATCCGCCTTGACTTTGATAGCCTGCTCAAATGAGATCAACGCATCTTGAGGCTTATTAAGTGCCCGCAAAACTACTCCTTGATTATTAAATGCAGCAGCATTTTGAGGGTTGAGTGTAAGCGCCTCCTGATAGTGCTTGATAGCTGACTCCATTTGATTGCTAGAGGCATATGCATTTGCTAAATGAAAATGTGCCTCTGCATAATTTGGCCTAAGCCGTATTGCCTTTACAAAATTTTCAATAGCTGCTTGAGTCTGTCTCAAGCTGGCTAATAAGATTCCGCGATTATTTAATGCATCAGCATAATTTGGCTCAAGAGTAATGGCCTGGTTATAGCTCTCTAAGGCAAGCTGGTATTGCTTCGAGCTGGAGTACACATTAGCCAAATTGTTGTACGGAACTGGATTTTTTGGGTGTATTTGAATTGCGTTTTTAAATAATTCACCAGCCTTAGGAAAGTCTCCCATCTGCGCCGCAATCAGACCCATAGAATGCAAAGCATCAAAATGATTTGGGACAAGCGTAATGAGCTCTTGATACTTAGCCCAAGCCTCTTTGAGCTTGCCCTCCATATGCAGTTGGATTGCCTTAGCAAAGAGATCTGCCTCGGTTGACTTATCTTTTCCAGAAACTTTCTTGATGGAACCTGTCTGAGCAGCTTTAGGGGCGGATTTTTTTTTGGCTGATTTAGGCTTAGATTTCCCTGATGCAGGGACGTCCGTTTCTTTGCTTACTTTCCTTGCGGCAGTCTTTACTGCTGTCTTTGTGGCGACCTTCTTAGGGGGGACTTTCTCGACTTTGGAGGAATCAGAGGCAATTATTTTTTTAGGCATATCAGCTCACTGCTAACGTATAAAAAGGTATGGGTGTAAATATGAATTCAATATAGCATTCCCTATTTGTTGCGCAAGGGCTATTTCAACCAGATTTTCTTGCTATTCCTTTTTACATTCAGCGCTATCATTCTCAAATGAACAGTCCGAAAATGCAATTTATTCAAGGTCTTAAAAGAAAGCTGCCAAGAGTTGCATTAGGATTTTTATTTGCAATCCTTTTTGCCTCTCAGGCTGGTGGCTGGATCCCCCTGCCCCTCATTGATCGCCTTGACGGAATGATTTATGACGTTCGTCTCCGCCTTACCGCTCCTGGAGGCGTCGATCCCAGAGTCGTCATTATTGATATCGATGAAAAAAGCTTGCGAGAACGGGAGCTAGGCGGAGAAGGCCGCTGGCCGTGGCCTAGAGACCGCTTGGCTTTATTGCTAGATCGTCTTTTTGATGACTATAACGTCTCACTGACGGCCTTTGATGTCATCTTTTCAGAGCGCGATGAATCCTCAGGAATGCGCGTACTAGAGAAGATGGTTAATAGCGACTTCAAAGGCGATCAGAAATTGAAGTCCCAATATGAGCGCATTAAACCTAGTTTAGATTTTGATGCGAAGTTTGCTCAGAGCATGAAAGATCGGCCCGTTGTCTTGGGCTTCACTTTTTTAAATCCCGGCGACACTAGCCATAAAGGCTCTCTCTCAGAGCCTGTGATGACCAGTGAACAATTACCTATAACTTTAGTTAGCCCAATGATTCGGGAAGGCTTCACTGGGAATTTAAATAGTCTTCAAAAGCTTGCTTCGGATGGAGGCCACATTAACCCAATCATTGATAGCGACGGCATTATTAGACGCATTCCCATGTTGGTTGAATACCGTGATCACTTTTACCAATCCTTAAGCCTAGCAAGCGCAAGAACCCTCTTAGGTAGCATGCCCATAAAAGAGATTTTTGCTAATGGAGCAGATAAAAACACCTTGGGCGGTTTAGAGTTCTTGGACGTTGGTGGCGCACTGCTTCCCATTGATGTGGAGTTAACGAGCTTCATCCCCTATCGTGGTCCCTACAAAAGTTTTGAATATATTTCAGCTTCTGATGTATTGAATAAATCTGTTCCGAAAGAAAAATTAGAAGGAAAAATTATTCTGGTGGGTACTACTGCGCCCGGTCTTCTTGACCTAAGAGCAACTCCAGTAGGTAATGCTTATCCAGGAGTTGAGATACACGCCAATCTCATTACCGGAATATTGGATGGAACGATTAAGCAAGCCCCCTTATGGACGTATGCCGCCAACCTCATTCTCATTCTCATTTCAGGGTTGTTAATGGCGCTCATCCTGCCTGCCTTAAGCCCAATGTGGGGAACTCTGCTTTCCTTTAGCGCTCTTGGCGCAGTCACATGGCTCAATCTCTATGTGTACCAAGCCGGGATTGTGATGCCCTTAGCAGCACTACTCAGTAGCTTACTGTTGATTTATTTAATCAATATCGCTTATGGCTATTTCATTGAATCCCGTAGCAAGCGTCTTATCACCGGCTTATTTGGACAGTATGTACCTCCTGAGTTAGTAGATGAAATGGCTCAGAATCCAGCTAACTTTAGTATGGAAGGCGAAAGTCGCGAGCTCACAATTTTGTTTAGCGACGTCAGGGGATTTACCACCATCTCCGAAAGTCTGGATGCCAAAACACTTTCTGAATTTATTAATGCCTTCCTCACACCTTTCACAAAAGTGATCTATAAAAATCGGGGCACAATTGATAAGTACATGGGTGATTGCATCATGGCATTTTGGGGTGCACCAATCTCAGATGCTGATCATGCACGCCAAGGCGTTATCTCTGCATTTGAAATGCTCAAAGCAATGGAAGAACTCAATATTGAATTTGTGAAAAGAAATTGGCCGCCTATTAAGGTTGGCATTGGCCTAAATTCAGGTAAGGTTAGCGTTGGTAATATGGGTTCTGAGATCCGTCTTGCTTATACAGTCATGGGTGATGCCGTGAACCTAGCCTCTCGCCTAGAAGGCATTACCAAAGAATATGGGGTTGCCATCATCATTGGTGAAGAAACCCAAAAACACCTTCCAGATCTCATTGTTCGCGAACTAGACAAGGTTAAAGTCAAGGGCAAAGATATTGCCGTAACTATTTATGAACCATTAGGCTTTCAAGGTAAAGTTTCTGAGGCAAATTTAACCGCCCTAACCCTCTTTAATAACGCTTTAGCAAGCTATAGAGCCCAACAGTGGGATGAGGCAGAAAGTCAGTTTGAGATTTTATTGGCAGATCATGCAGCTACAGGTGAGGTACTTTATATGCTGTATTTAGATCGCATTGATCATTTACGCGATAACCCTCCCGGATACGGTTGGGATGGCAGCTTCACCTTTACCAAGAAGTAATTAAAATAAAGCATGACTAGCAAATTACATATTCTAGGGTGTAGTGGTGGCATTGGCGCAGAGCTGCGTACTACCTCCTTCCTGCTAGACCAAGACATCCTAATTGATGCAGGTACTGGTGTCAGCGATCTATCGCTCGACCAGCTAAGAGCGATTGACTCCGTCTTTTTAACCCACAGTCACTTAGATCATATCTGCAGCATTCCTTTTATTCTAGATGCGGTAGGCGCTAGTCGCAGCAAGCCTTTAACGGTTTATGGAATTCCGGAAACGATAGAAGCGCTAAAGCAGCACATTTTTAACAACATCATTTGGCCAGACTTCACAAAGATTCCTAGTGAGGCTAAGCCCTTTTTGAAGTTTCATCCAATCCAAATTGGCGAGACAGTGGCAATTGCCTCTACAGAAAATCTAAACCGAACGATTCGCTCGCTACCGGTTAGTCACAGCATTCCTGCAATTGGTTACGCCATTCATTCGGGCGATGCATCGCTCATCTTCAGCGGTGACACTGGTCCTAGCAGCGCATTTTGGGATGCAGTTAACTCAATCAAAAATCTCAAACATCTTTTGATTGAGACTTCGTTTACGGATTCTGAAGAAACCCTAGCAGGGCTTTCTGGGCATTTGTGCCCTAGTCTATTGGCAAGTGAGCTTAAGAATCTACAAAGTCCTCATACTCAAATTTGGGTGTCTCACCTAAAGCCGGATGGCGGTAAATCGATTGTTGAAGAGATTGCCCAGTCCACAACTATTGATGTATCGATCAAGAAGCGCATTTCTGAATTAGCCAGAAACCAGATTATTACTTTTTAATAACCTGCTTTCCAGCTTCATTCAATTAGCCATGCCACTGAATCTTATCAACGTGAGTAATGTCATGTTGTGTACCATCTGCCGTCACAATCACAGCCTCATTACCAGCATGATCGGTTGAGAACACAATTTGCTTATTCGCTGTGTCCACAGTGGCAGTACCCGATTTAATAATGACAGTCCAGTCACCACCAGTAGCGTTATAAGTATTGGAGAGTGAGCCGCCCTGCGCAGTAATAGATGAAGGGCCGCCTGCCAAGCTAGTGATATCAACCACATCAGTCCAGCTTGCGCCACTGAGTTCATTTGCAAGAGTATGACCACTATTTGGACTAGCCAATAAATCAGGTACTCCTGACTCTACCCCACTAAGCGCAGCCATTTCGTATGTGACACCACCAATTTGTACAGACAGAGTGGTAGTTGATGTAGCGGCCGTAGCCTGGCTCACAATACCAATCACTGCCTGGACATTTGCAGGATTTGTAGATGTACCTAGTAAAGTCGTAGAGTAATCATTCAGCAAGTGGCTCAAGTCTACGCGGTCACCATCAGTCACACTAAAGTCGGTAATCTTATCTTTACCGTCCAATAGTGAGGTGTAGGCAAAGGTATCCTGTCCAGCACCGCCGGTAAGGCTATCAAGACCTAGACCACCAATAATGATATCGTTACCATCACCACCCAAAATTGTATCTGCACCAGCTAAACCTTCAAGGTGATCTGAGCCTGCCAAGCCTGAAATAGAATCAGCGCCAGAAGTACCAAGCACCACATCTGCTGCGGCAGTACCTGCAGAGACACTACTTGGCATCGATACAGAATTAACCAAATCGATTACCAGATTAGCCGTTGAAACATCGCCACCAGGATTGGTCAGCTTATAAGTAAATACTTCTTGCAAGCCAACGTTACCTACAGATGCAGTTGGTGTGTAATCATATGTGCCATCATTTTTCAAAATAAGAGTGCCATATTGACCCGTGACAGATACTCCAGATGAAGTTGCATCAACAAAACTTGCACCACTCAAAATACTGAGGGTGGTATTGGCCGCAGCTACATCAATTGAACCCCAACTATCTGTGCTGCCAATAAAGTTATTCCCGGTAGTGAGAATATTTCCAGTAGCATGGGTCACGGCTGTATTGGTAATTTGTGGCGTGAGATCTAAGTTAAAGTTATCAACACTTAAACGTAAACTATTGCCTCCAGTTGACTTGTCATCCGCAGATAGCATTAAACGATACGTGCCAACACTTAAAGTAGAGCTTGTAATCGTTGTGCTAGCTGTGGCTGTTATGCTGCCAGTAAATCCAGTACCAGTAAGTGCATTCCAGGTTGTGTTATCCGCAGCCAACTTATACAAGGTCCAGGTGGCAAGATCGCCTGTTCCATTATTGGCAATATAAGCATCAAACTTCAGAGCGCCAAGATTTGAGGAGGTAACTACAAATTGTGGAGTAATGACGCTTGCAGCACCTGTGGTGTTACCGTTATTGTCAGTAAGGCGGAGTAACGCCGCAGCACCAGTACCATTAATACCTGCATCTGACGTTGTACCACTCAAAGTACTTACACCCCACTTGTCAGTAGCAGCATTGAGAATATTATTACCAGTTAAATTATTATCAATTTGAACGTTTGCTGATCCACCAGAGGTAGTAAAGGCAGAACCCCATGAAGCAGATGCTGTTGAGAAATTATCCAGCAGAGTCGTTGCAACAGTACCTGAAGATACTGAGGTTGTAATCGTAGCCTGAGAATAGTTATCGTAAGCTTGGGCTGTGTCATTAACGTTCGTAATCGCCAGGCTTACCGCCTTATTACTTGCATTACCAGCAGCGTCGGTGGCTACGACGTTAAAGCTATAGGCAGCCTTCGTTTCATAGTTGGGGTTCGCTGTTAAGGTCACTG